>CADEGN010000170.1 GCA_902826865.1 uncultured Myxococcales bacterium | reverse complement strand
GCACGGAGCAGGGTGTCCGGAAGAACGCTTCGCGTTCTTCCGCACCCTGCTAGCCCCAGATCGCCTCGGGCTCCGCAACCTGTTGGCGGAATGCTTCGATCTGGCCCAGATCGTGATGCAGCAAACCGAGCTGGGCCAGTCGCTGGCGCCAGGCCTCCGGCGACGTCTCGCCACCTTGCGCGGCGAAAAGTTCTGCCGCCGGCTCGACGACATCGCCGTGGCGCTCGAATCGCAGCGGCTGACCTGGGACGTTCCGCCCGACAAAGCCGCGCTCGAGGAGGGCCAGGCTCATGTCGATGGCGACCAACTGGATGAACATGTGAACCACCTCGTCAGCGGAGGCGCTGGAGATGTCGAGCCCTCGCCCGCGGTGGAATCGCCGACGGATGTCATCGGTCGCCAGCGGCAGTGAGGCGCAAGTCAGTCCTTCGAGCAGGCGATGATGGGTGACCAAACTCTGGCGCCATTGTGGGACGAGTACGTCGTCGATCAACCCGTCCCATGGAATCAGTTTGGGCGCAGGACGCCCATCCTCGCCCGCGAACAAACGCTCCTCGAGGTCTGCAAGGTCGTCGAGCAGAACAGTCGCCCGCCGCTCGTCCTTGATCGACGGTGAGGGGCAGGCGAGTCGTTGCACGGCGGCAACGCGTAGTTCCGTGGGCGGGTGCGAGTCGTACGGGTCGGCGGATTCGGGTTGCTCGGCCAGTTCGTTGAGGCCCTTGCGAACGGCGTCGTCGTCGAGAAAACGGCGGAATCCGTCGAGCAGAGGCGGTCGGAAGCCGCGGTCGAGGAAGCCCGCGACCTCGTGGGTGCGAAACGCCGAGTAGCCGATGGCACCGGGGGTGACGCGGCGCAACGCCGAGGCGCACACGTCTGATCCGCACAGCCGCGCGGCCAGGGCATCGGCGCCGTACTCTTGGGAGCGACTGATCGCTTGGGTGATGCGCATGTAGCCGGCTCCGAACCACTCGAACGGGTACCGCGTGGCACGAACGAAGCCGATGGCCATGGCCAGCCACGCGTTGTCGACGTTGTCGGCCGTGATGGTGTCGCGCAGATTCACGATGATGCGACCCATCGCCGCGCGGGTCTTGTAGATCCACGGTCCGAGCTTGGTGTCGCCGCCATGGAAGTGACCAAACTCGTGGGCGATGACCGCACGCAGTTCATCGACGCAGAGGATCTCGAGCAGGGGAAGACCGAGGCCCATCACCCGACGCGAACCGAGGCCCATCCAGCCGCCGCGCTCGGCCACGAATGCGTTGACGTCTTCAACCAGGTAGACGTGGGCCGGAGGTTGTTGGCCGGCCCGGGCCGCGATCTCGCGAATCATGGCGAACAGCCGGGGGGCATCCGATTCCCGGAGCTCCGGCCCGGGCGCCTCGAATCGATCGATGCGCGGGAGCATCGACCAGAGGATCAACACCGCCGCGAACAGGCACGCGGCACCGAGCAACGCCACCAGCACCATCGCGCGGCCCGGGCGAATGTCCCCAAGGGCAGTAAAGGCGGCGATCCCCAGCACCGCCAGCGCGACCGCCAGCGCGAGCGCCAGGGCAAAGAACGCGACCATGAGCACGACGGCTGCCATGGCTCGCAACAGGAGATACGCGCGTGGGCCCATATGCGTCCGATGGGATGCACCGACGGGGTCCGCGATGCAACAATCGCCGCGGAGTTTCCCGTGACCAAACGCGCGTGACGTGGGGTTGGGGGACGTGACGACTGCCGCGTCGACGGCCACGCGTGAGCGGCGGCACGACGCGCGTTAGCGGTCACGGGCAGTATTGTAGGGCGCCGGCGTCGTTGCGGTCGCTGTGGCGCAGGCGCTGTTCGTGGTCGTGCTTCGGCGCGTCGACCATGCTGCCCGCGCCGATCGCGGGCGAGCCTTCGAGCAGATGATGGTCGCTTTCGCTGACCAGCATGGGGTCGCCGCCGAGGTTGTCCTCGTCGGCGTAGTCCTCGACGTTGGAGGTGAGCGCGGGACTGTCGTACACGTTGTTGCGCATCACGTGGCCCCCGCCCTCGCTGTAGCCTTCGATCGAGGCGGCGCCGGCATAGCCGTTGCGGGCGAAGATGTTGTTCGCGATCGTCGCGTTCACGGTCCCGGGTTGCCACAACACGATGGCGGGCCGGTTGACGCTGTCGACAATCGTGTTGTTGATGATGAGCCAGTCGTGCGCCCCGCCGTAGTCCGGGCTGGGGTTCTTGGCGGGGTCGTATGGGTACCCGGCGACCTGGATCCCGTAGCCGGCGTTGCCCACGATGAGGTTGTTGGACACAACGATGGGGCCCCCACCCATGTAGATGCCGTGCTGCAACGCCTCGGTGGTGTCGATATGACCGTTGCGGGCGATCACGTTGGCGTTGATGGTCAGGCGCACGGCGCCGCCCCCGATCCCCTGATTCTCGTTGTCGTGGATGTTGTTGCCTTCGATGAGGATTTCGTGCCCGTTGTACATCTTGATGTCGGTCGAAGTGTCGTGGATGTTGTCGCCGGCGAACACGAGCCAACCGATCTCGTACTCCTCCCCCTCGTCGGCTTCGATGTTCACTCCGTGGTAGGTTCGGTCGGTCACGATCTGCGGCGAGTGGCCCGGTTCGTTGCGAATCGTGATCGGCGCGCCCTCGGCGCCCGACTTACCGACGTCGAATCCCGGGTACGTGCCGTCGCGCAGACAGATCGTGTCCCCGGCGCCGGCTTGATCGAGCGCAGCCGGGACGCTGCGCAGCGGCGCATCCGCGGCTCCCGAGGCCGCGTCGGAACCGTCGGGCGCAACGTACAGGGTGCAGCGGACGGGGAGATCGGTGACGCTGCAGACGTCGCCCTCGTGCGCGCCACCGCCCGTCGAGCTGGAATCGGCGCCCGAGGTCCCGCCGTCGTCATCGAGGGACTCGGCGCCCGAGGTGCCGGTCGGACCCTCCGAGGCCGAGCTTCCCGGGCCGTCGGGGCCGCTCGAGTCCGTGTTCGCGCTCGCGCCGCCCGATGTCGAAGCGACGGTTGCGTCGCCGAGGGTGTCCGATGCCGTGCCATCGCCCGTTACGCAGGCGACGGACGCGGAAAACACGCAGGCGCAAGTGAACTGTCGAACCGCTTGCGGGGTCATGCGGAACGAAGTGCACGCGCGAGGCTGCTGGGGTACAGGCGGTTCGTCGATCCGTACGTGTGTTAACATTCACGCCGAGTCGACCGTCGCGTGGACCCGCCACCCCGAGCAGGCATGATCGACCGGGCCATCACCGGAGGGCCGGCGCGTTCCGAAACGCCACGAGCACTGCGCAATCGCATCGTGCCCGGCGCCGTAACGGCCATGCGTCTCGCGGGCGCTGCCACCTCGATCGCCGCGTGCACCCTCGGCGACAGCATTCTCGCCGTCGGTGGAGCCGGCGACGCGTCCGCAGACGAGACCTCGCACGAGACCTCGCACGAGACCTCGCACGAGACCTCGCACGAGACCTCGCACGAGACCTCGCACGACAGCGGCGACGGACATGCTCCGCGATGCGACGCCCCGCAAGAACCGCCGCCCTCGGCCGTTTGTTCGTTGGTCGTCGACCGCGAAGGCCGAGCGGACAATCCCGCCACCGCCATGCGATTCGTCGACGTGGCCGGCGCCGTGGCATCCGCGGGGCCCGGCGATGTCATCTGCCTGCGCGCAGGCACCTACGCCCATTCGATCCAACTTCACCGCGGCGGGCTGGAGGGCGCGCCGCTCACACTGCGCAATTACCCCGGCGAACTCGTCGTCGTCGCGCCGCCGGGCGGCGACGGTATCCTTATCGAACTCGCCGATGGCCTGCCGGCAGCGATCGGCTGGCTGGTCGTCCGAGGTCTGCACATCCGCGGCGCGACCACAGGGATCCGAATGACAGACGCCCATGACTCCGTCCTCGCCGGCAATGTGATCACCGAAAGCGACCGTAGTGGTATCGGCGGAACGGGCTACCGGATACGCGTCGACGCGAACACGATCTCGGGGACCGGAGATGAGTCGGATTCCAACGGAATGCACGGGATCAACGGTACGGGTGCGGAATGGACGGTCACCAACAACGTCCTGAACTCGAACACCGCATTCGGAGTGCACCTCGCGGGCGGGGAGTTCGATCCCGCCGTGGCGGCCGGACCCGAGTTCGCCGGCGCGGCGCGCTGGAGGATCGTGAACAACACGATCGCCCACAACCGCAACCGTGGCGCAGTTGCGCTGTGGCGGCCGTCGACCTCGGATGCGCAGATCATCAACAACATCTTCGCGGACAACGGCGGCAATGTCGCGATCGAGGACGAGGGCTCCGGTGACGGGCACGTTGTGCGGGGGAATATCTTCGTCGGTCAGCCGCTGACGAATCTCCCAGCGGATCGCCATACGGCGGACGGCAACGTCGACGTCGACCCCCAGCTCGTCGATGCCGGCGCGGGCGACTACCGGCTCCAGAGCGACTCACCGGCCATCGACGCCGGCCTCCCCGAGGATGCGCCACCGTTCGACATCGATGGCCGTGCCCGCCCGCAGGGCGCCGGTATCGACGTCGGCGCGTACGAGCACTGCGCGGACTGACGCTTCTGCCGTCCGCCGAACGCGACGCCCGCGGTGACCGTCGTGCGGATCCACCACGGTGCGAACACTGATCGGCGCCCGTCGTCCACCACGATCACGGACGTGAACCTGGCGAGCAACACGTCGACGCCGAAACCGATGAAACCCCGAAGTTGGGGTCGCCGGCCGAAATACCAGCGATTGCGCAGGCCGAGCGCCGGCACCACCCGTGCGCGCAGGCGCCGTGCCTGCAACGGTGGTTCGATCTCGAGATTGTGCGGCACGACGACGTCGGCGGTGACGCGCAGCTGCATGTCGGCCTCGACGGCGGGCGAGAGCACATGCACGTATGCCCCAGCGGCGTGCAACGAGTGACGCATCAGGGATAGCTTCACGTCGGGCGCGGCGACGCGGACCGGCAGTCCGACAACATAACCGGCCTCCACCAGCCATCGCAACCGCGGGCGCCACCCGATCGTGGCCGCGAGCCCGTGCTGCCACAGCACCGCCGAACCGAGGGGGCCGCCCGCGTAGCCCAGGGTTCCGTGCAATCGCGGCCACGTGGGCGCAGGCGTCTCGCGGGCCTTTTGCGGCACGACGGGCGGCCGCGGTTGCTCGCTTGCGAACAAGCTCGCGACCATGGACCGCGCGACGATGCCCACGAGTTCGGCGTCGGCCGCGAGCCCGCGCCCTGATCCCTCGACGTCGCGGCGCAGCGCGACGCCGCGCGATGCATCGGCAAGCTCGAGCGAGTAGCCCGAGGGGCTTCGGCGCAGCACGAGGCGCGGCTCCGTCGAGGGCTCGGCCGTGGCTGCACCGATGCGCGCGACGTCGCCGAGATGCGCGGCGATCGTCTCCGTCACCTGCGCGAGCTCTGCGGGGGAAATCCCGGCGGCGGCCGCGTCAAGCACGATCGCGGGCGCGGATGCTCGCGCCGCGGGTGCCCCGAGCGCGCACATCAGCGCGAAGATCAGCGCTCCGACGATCGACCGCCTGCTCACCCCGGGCGAGTCTACGCCAGCGCAGCGAGGTCACGGGGGGCGCGTCGGCGCCGGCGCAATCGCAACGCTGCGAATGTCATCCACGAAGCCAGCCAAGCACCGTCACGGTCTGGCGTCGCGGCGCAGCCGCACCCCGCCGGAGTACTCGGGTCAGCGGATCCCGTGCTTGCGCCGCTCGTTTCACCTGGCCCCGAGCCCGTGGGCTCAGGAGCTCCGGTCGCCGTGTCGTCGCCGTCGGTGCGCGCGCCAGTGGTCGCTGTCTCGCTGCCGTCACTCGCGGTTCCAGTCGTCGGCGGCTCGGAGCAGTCGTTCGCGACTGCCTGGTCGGCGAACGAGAACAGCGGTTGGTTGTGGGGCTGGCTCGGCGCGCCGATCAGGCTCGAGTCGGTCACGGCTCCGACGGAGGCGTCGTAGGAGACCGACCATGTCTGGCCCTCCGCGCAGTTGTCGTCGACGATCCCGGAGATCCGCAGCTCGACGGTGCTGTCCGAGTCGTTCGCGCGTGATGCACCTGCGACGGCCGGTGTCCCGCAGGCCGGTCCGCTGCACGACACGGTCCAGCCCGCCGCGTCGGCCGGCACGATCACCGGCGTGTTGAGGTTCATCTCGAGCATGACCCTCATGGTGTCGCCGGAGATCTGCGCACTCGCGACTCCGAACGTCTCGAATGCCCCGGCGTCCGGCGCTTCGCCGTTGTAGGGCAGCTCGTTCACAAGCCCGATTCCGATCGCACCGCTCGCCTCGGTCAGGGCGAAGTTCGGCGAGGGTGGGAGCGCCGCAGGTCCGTCCACGAATCCCGGGTCGCTTCGATTGATGATGTTGTCCGACTGGGTGTAGTTCGTGCCTTCGATCCCGTCACCCACACCTAAGAAACCAGTCGCACCCGGCTCCGTCGCATACGCGAAGTTGTTGCGAACTTCGACCCCTGTGCTGACCCCCGAGTACAGATACACTCCTTGCTCCGCGGAGGATGGAATCAGCTGACCGTTCTCATGGAAGATGTTGTTCTCGATCCGAGCGTTGTCGCATCGGGCACCCCATACGACGATGCCGGCACGACTATTCGAGTACGCAAAGGTGTTGTTGGCGACGATCCAGTCCTTAGCCTCGGCGAACTCGGGACCGGCATGCACGTCGGGGTCGAAGATCGACGAGCCCGAGCCGTTTTGCTGGATACCATGGGCGGCATTGTCGTAGATGAGGTTGTTCCTAATCGTGAAGGCCGAACCAGTGATGTAGAGTCCATGATCTTGATTGCCCGGTCCCCCGGAATCGCTGACGACGTTGCGCTCGATCAAAACCCTGGCGCCGTTTCCAAGGATCCCCGAGTTGGCGATGTCGTGGATCCAGTTCTTCCGAATGACGGCGTCGTGCATGTTGTGGAACTTGATTCCGTTGTAGCAGCCGCGGATCTCGAACCCCTCGATCCGGATCCAGCCCACCGGATCCTCGGGGCCTGAGTCGTTCGCAACGATGATGCGAGGGTACTCGCCCGCAGCGAAGTCGCCGCAGTCGATGATCGGAGCCTCGCCGGGCGCATTCAAGAGTTCGATCGGCGCATCCTCGGTGCCCGACCTGCCGAAGTGGATCTGTCCTTCGTCCTCATACGTCCCGCTATGCACGTAGGTCGTGTCGCCGGCCTCCATCGTGGCGACCGCATAGGAGATCGTCCGCCAGGGAAGCGCGTCGGTGCCGGGGTTGCCGTTGTCCCCGGTGATGGCCACGTGGAACTCGTCCGCATGCGCCGTGGAAGCGAAGCCAGCCGGCAGCAGCGCGAACGCGACCGCGCATGCGATCCGCTTCCAATCGCGCTCGCGCGGCATGCGCCGAACACGTCCCCAGCGCTGCGCACACGCGCTGCCCTCTGCCGCCGACGTCGCCGCCATCACCATTCGTACGCGCGAGCCCGGGCGCCCTCGGCGGGCAAATACGAACGGGTTCATCTCGGGTGGGGATGCCATGCCGTCCCATGTGCCGCGGCGAGAATCTTCGGGTACGCCGGTACCCCTTTTCGGCCCGCACGGCACCTATCATGGACCCCGAGTGACCGCGATCCGAGCAGCCATGGCCGACTGCGCGGCCCAAGCCGCGCAGCGGACCGAGTCGTGGACTGAGACGCCGGCAGCAGTGCCGGGCGTCCCGCATCCCGACTTGGAGCTGATGGCCCGGGCCGCCGCCGGCGAACGCGTCGCGCGTCGTGAGCTCGGCCGCCGTGTCGTCGCACGCGTCGAGCGCGTGGTTCGCAGGTGGGTGGGCCACGACGCCGAGCACGACGACGTTATCCAGACCTGCCTGGTCGAGATCATCAAGGCGGCGTCGAGTTTCCGCGGGGACGCGCCGGTGGAGGCGTGGGCGGAGCGCATCGCCATTCGTCACGCGTGCCGCTGCGCGCAACGCCAGCGCCGGCATACGCGATTCGTCGACCCCGTGGCTGATCCGACTCGCCTTCCGGCTCGGGGGGCCGACACGGATCTCGAAGACGCACTGCCGCGACCGCTGCCCCACTACCTCGCGCGGCTCCCCGAACCCCAACGAACGGCGGTCACGCTGCGCTATAGCGATGGCCACTCGGTCGACGAGATCGCCGATCTGACCGAGGCGGAATCGAACACGGTGAAGGTTCGACTCCGCCGCGCGCTCAAGCGGTTACGCCAGCTCATCTTGGCCGATGACGGCGAGCCGCGGGGGGCAGATTGAGGTGGCACCCAAGGACTCCCAGCGCCCGCAGGATCGCGACGCGATAGGGGCGTCCGCCCACGGGCGCGCGGCTCTTAGCCAGCGGCACGAGCGCTTGATCGAGCGCGCAATCGACGAGGTCGAGCGCCGCGAGGGATGGCGCGTTCGTATCGGACTCGCCGCCGCGGCGGCGATCCTCATCGGTGCGTGGGCCGAGGCGCGATCGCCCGCACCGGGGCCCGCGGACGCGACGCCGGCGACCGCGGTGACTTCGACTGCGTCGCCGCCCGCACGCACCTGGGCGAACGTGGAGCCGCGCGCCGCGAACCCATCGCCGGCTCCGCCGAGCGATCCATCCGAGGCAAGATCCCTCGAGGCGCGGGTGGCTCGGGCGTCGTCCGAGGTCGTGCGCGCGTCCGAGCCTGCGCCGCCCCCCGAAAAAACTCCGCCCGCACCAGCCGCTCGCGCACGCACGTGGAGCGTCGACGTGGCCGGAACGGTCCAGCGCCTCGATCCCGCGGTGGCACGCACGCACCGCATCGTTGCGACCTCGCGGCCGACGAAGCTGTTGCGGGAGGCGCAGGCGAAGCGAAGCGCAGGCGACACCCCGGGGGCCGCCAAGGCCTACCGTGAGCTGATCGCAGGGGAACCACGCTCGGCCGAAGCGCATCTCGCCCTCGTTTCGCTGGCCAACCTCGAGCTGCACGATCTCCGCCGGCCGTCCCGCGCCCTCGCGCTCTACGAGCGATACCTCGCGCGCGGAGGCGCGCTCGCGCAAGAAGCGAAGTGGGGCCGCGTGCGGGCGCTCCGAGCACTCGGCCGCGTCCAGGCCGAGAAAGGCGCGATCGAGCGATTCCTCGCCGAGCATCCCCGCGGCGCGTACGTGCGCGAGTTGCGAGAGAGACTGAATACGCTCAGCGGCTGACCGGCCGAAACCGGCACCACCGCGACCGTGGCCTACTCGAGCCAATCGCCATACGTCTGCATGAAGGACGAGCCCGAGGCGCGCAAGAGTACGTGAACGCTCGAGGGTGTTCCGGCCGGCGCGTAGGCGGCTTCCGCTTCGGCCAGCGTGGCCGGCGTGCCCTCGGAGGCTGGCTCTGCATCCGGTGAGGGCTGGGCCAGCGGCGTGTCGGCACGTCGGGGTGAGCTGATCCAGACCAGGCGCGGCGAGGCCGCGGACGCGAGATCGGGAAGGTCATAGTCCTGCAGCACGCCGGGAATCACGAGATCGTTGAAGCCGTGATGGTCCTTCGTCTGAACAAAGTTCATGTAGGAAAGTAGCGTGTCCTCGGCAGCGATCGCCACGATGCTGGGTTCGAGCACACCAACATGCAGCGCCGTGATCCCGCCCTTGTCTCGGCCGAACACCGAGACCTGCGTGGGATCGACCTCCGTGCGGGTAATCAAGTAGTCGAAGGCCCGCAGGGCATCGGTCACACGCCGACCAACAAGCGGCTTGCCCACGAGCGACGCCAGGTTGCTTTGCGTGTAGTTGGTCCCAACGTGCACACCACGAACGAGCCGATGCGCCGCCAGGTCACTACCCCGCGGCTCGACGAGGAGAACCACGCGTCCAGTCTCGACGATTTCCTGGGCATCCTCGAGGCTGGCGTCGTCGATGCGGTCGATGTAGAGAACGGCGGCACGGTTGGACGCGTCAGGCAGCGGCACGAAGAGCACCGCCGGCACCGTAAACCCCTCCTCGGTCTCGATGCTCAATCTCTCCTCGAGATAGTCGCCGTTCGCAGACTCATCGGTCTGAACGACGGGCGGCACCCCGTCGCGCGCACCCACGCGAATCCGGGTCGCCACGATATCCCTGGCCTCGGCCGCATCCGCGGCCCCATCGATTGCGCGCGCCAACTGCTCGGCGCGCTCCATGCTCAGCGTCTGCACGGACTTCGGGCACGTCCCAGGTATGCCCTGCTCGTCGCACCACTCGACGAGCTCAGGCGCCGTCATGACCTGGCCCGTCGACGTGCAGCCCAAGAGGTCGGTGAAATCGCTTCCGTTCTCGCTGATCACGTCGGCCGGCGCGCCGCGGAGCCACTGCTCGTTCCAGTCGTAGGCGAGGCTCAAAAACGGTCCGACCCAGCCATGGCCGTCGCCACACTCCGGATCGTCGGGCGGGCAAGCGAACTCAAAGAAGTCGAACTGCTCCTCTTCGCCGATGAGGCTATAAAATAGCTCGGCTTCGATCGCGGTTGCTCGGGCTCCTTCGATGGGAAAGTAGTCATTGACGCCTTGGAGCATCTTGAAGGCCCGTGGCGATGCGCCCGGCTGGGGGGCCATCGCGAGCGGGTAGTCGCTATAGTTGAGACCATCGCGCAGAAAGTCGCGCCACGCCTGCTCCCCGTCCAGCCAGAGACCATCGTATTCGGGCCATCTCGTCATGTAGCAGGCGGCCACTGCCGCTGAAACACGCTCGTCGAACGCGGCCATGAATGCGCTCTGTGTTCCTCCACCCGAGCACCCCAGGATCCCAACACCTGTGCTCTGGTCGACTTCCGGGCGCGAGTAGAGGTAATCGATGCCGCGAATCCCGTCCCAAACCTCATGCCGGGCGAAGTTCTCGCCGGTCAACTCGGCCAGAACTCCGTAGTAGGAGTGCTCGGCAACGCCGTTGCCGTGTTCCTCCACGGTGAAATGAGGATTGCTGATGTCGACGCGCTCCCCCTGCCCAGGAGGATCGTACGCCAGCACGACGAAGCCCCGGTTCGCGAAGGTATTGGCGCTGTAGCGGGGAGCCCCCTTCTTGCCCGTGGGGCCATGACCTGCCACCGATAGGACGGCGGGAAATGGACCGGGACCGGTCGTCGGTACGTACAGATTCGCCGTCACGAAGAAGCCGGGTTGGCTCTCGTAGATGATGTTCTCGATGCGATAGCCGTCTCGCTCGTGGGTTGCAACCACGGTCGTGTTGAGCGGCGTGCGTTCAGGAAAGTCACCGATCTCGGCCAACATACGCCCGCGCACATAGGCCTGACGCTCGTAGACCTCTTCCGCCGAGTCGATGGCGGATAGCCGCTCGGTGCGCGCGGATGTGTGGCAGTGGATCCACCGCGTTAAGTAGTCGTCCAGATCATCGGTGGTCGACTCGGCGGGACAAGCCGGCTCGGGATACGGCTCGGGGTATTTCGGCATATCCGGGTCGTCCCCAGACTCAGAACCCTGGGCGCCCGTTACGGTGCCTCCAGCTCCCGAAGAATCCAGATCCTGTCCGGTGGCAGCCGCGGCGGCGGTATCCCCGTCGCCAATCCCCGTCGTTGCGGCATCCGTTTCGCCGGCAGTGCCCCCTGCTCCGCCGTAACAGCCCGAAGCCGCGATACAGAGCATCGCGGCGAAAGCGCGGACCGGGCCCCTAGCCCCCTCGGGCCCGTTGGGAATTCTCGACGTTTGGGTCTGCGAGGGCATCACCGTTACGTCCGGCCGGCGCCCCGTCGGTCACAGAGTACTTCCCGTGGGCACGGCAACCGCTCCTACGCAACCTGCTGCCCACGTTTGGCGGACGGGCAATTGACGCGGCAAGGGCATGTAGGGCGTCGTTCGAGTACGCCCGTCCGCGGCGTCGATCCCGCGATGAGGAATCTCCGCAGGTCCTTCCGATGCGCGAGCCCGGCTTCAGGTATGGGTGCCGGGACGGCGGGGCTTTGGGCCCGGCCTCCGAGCCGCAGCGCTCGGCCGACCCGGACTGCGCCTCGTCGAAGGCGCGGTCCGTAAACACACCCCAACTTAGCTCTTCAAAAGCGGATGAACCCACATATGAACTCCAAGTTGATCCACTCCCTGCCAGCAATTTGTGCCTCGGCCCTCCTCGTCGGTTGTCCCTCTTCTGAGCAGGAGACCTCCTCGACGGGCAATGACACCTCGACATCGGCCGGCGATGATGGCACCGGCAACAGCGCCGTGACGTTGACCGCCGACGGGGGTGATTCGACCGACTCGGGCGCAGCGACATCGATGACGACCGAGATGGGCACGGGCGAGAGCGGGGTCACGATGGCGACCACCGCAACCGGCGCGGATGATTCGTCCTCCGGGGGCGACACTGGCAGCGGCAGCGGTGGCGGCACCAGCGAGGGTACGACCGGCATGGCCGGCGACTGCGTGGAGGTGGCGGTGAGCTCCTTTACCTTTGACGGAGACTTCTACCTCGCCCCGATCACTGGGTTCGGCGACCCGACGTTGATCGATATGGTCGTCCTCAGGCTCGACGAGACGACCGGTTCGTTCGATCTGTCCATGGCACCGGAAAACAGCCCCGCAACGTGCGCGCACTGCCTGACCGTCGACACGGACAACGACTTCGCGGACGAGTACTTCCAGGCGGAAGGTACGTTGGTCATCAACGCCGATCCCACCCAAGGGACGCTCGACGGCTCGTTCAGCGGCGTTCGCCTCATCGAAGTGACCATCGACGACATGGGAATCGCCACACCCGTCGAGGATGGCGGTTGCGTCGAGTTCGCCGATGGACCGATCGCCACCACCGTGGTCCCCGAAGAGTGGACGTGCGACGTCACCTTCTACGGGATCGGCGATGGCTGTGATTGCGGGTGCGGCGTTTTCGACCCAGATTGCGTCGACATGACCCTCGATTCGTGCCAGTTCTGCGACAACGAAGGCTCGTGTAGCCAGAACGCGTGCGAGCGGATGCCGACCATCGATCCCGACGACAACGCCGTCTGCGAGTAGCGCGTCGCCGACGCGAATGCGGGGGGCGCCCATGTCTCGCCCCCGCATCAGGATCCGATCGGCCGCGGGATGGCGTGCGTGCTTGCCTTGCCTCCGCTAAAGTGCGGGCCGTGGACCTCGATGCCCGGGCACCGCTGCGCGACGCCGTGGCAGCGGCCGACCCACCGCTGGCAACCCCCGCCCTCGTCATCGACCTCGACACGGTTGATCGCAACATCGCGGCACTGCAGCGCCTATGCGGAACCCGGACCAGGTGGCGTCCACACGTCAAGACGGTCAAGCAGGGCGCCCTGATCGGCCGCCTCCTCGCCGCGGGCGTCCGTACCTTCAAATGCGCGAGCGCGGCAGAACTCGCGTTGGTCCTGGCGACCGCGGACGCCCACGGCGTCGCGGTCGACGTGCTGTGGGCCTATCCACTCGGCCGCGTCGGGATCACCGAGCTCGAGCGGGTCGTGACCCACTGGCCCGGCCACACCCTGGGGGTCCTCGCCGACGACGCAGATCATTTGATGTGGCTCGCCCAACGCGCGCCTTCACCCGTGCTGCTGTGGCTCGACGTCGACCTGGGCATGCACCGCACCGGTAGCCCGCCCGAGCACTGGAACGCCCACGCGTCGGTGGTCGCCGCGCGCAGCGACCGGCTCGGCGGGATCCATGGCTACGAGGGCCACATCGCCGCGGGCGATCGGGCGGGCGCGCGACAGGCCCACGACGCACTCGTCGAGCTCGCCCGTCGGCTGCCCGCGGCGCCGGTCCTGCACACGTCGGGCAGCGTGACCCTGCTCGACGCCGTCGCCCATGACGACCTCCACGATCGCCGCTGGATCCACGAGATCGGCGCCGGCACCCTCGTTCTTGGGGATGTCGCCTGCGCGACGGTGGGTCGCCGCATCGGCGCCGCGCCGGCCGCATTCGTCGCCGCCCGCCCCACCCCCGATCGCATCACCCTCGACGCCGGCAGCAAAGCCATCACGCCCGACCGACCGCCACCTTCGTGCATCGTGCTCGGACACGCCGAGCTCCGCGCGATGACAGCGAGCGAAGAGCACTTGCCCTGCGCGATCGATCCCGAGCGATCGACGACGCTGCGCCGCGACGATCTCGTGCTCTTGGTGCCTGATCACGTCTGCACCACCGTGAACCTCTATCGCGAGGCGGTCCTCGCCCGCACAGACCGCCTCGTCGGCGTCACTGCGATCGAAGCCTCCGGCCGCGCCACCCTCGGAGATCTATGATCGATTCAGTCGCCCGAGGAGATCAGGTGGAAGCTCGTACGCAGACGCGCGCGCACGGACGGTTCGGCCACCCCTGCAGCGCCTTGGCCTGGGCACTCGTCGGCGCCGCGTCGCCCTCATGCAAGCCGACAACCACCGAGATCGACCTGGGCGTGACCTTTCCCGACGACGATGCGTCGTTGTCGGCCGTCGACAACGTGTCGGTCGTGCTCGCCCCCAATGGTGCGAGTTCGACGGTGTCCGCCGATGGCAAGGACTTCGCGCTCGCGCTCGAGCTCGATCCGGATGGCGAACTTCGCGATCTATCGCTCTACCTCGCCGACGGTGAAACCCTGGTCGCCTGGGGCCGCACGCCGATCTTTAGCTACGCCACCGCCGCCGACGGCCTCGCGGTATTCGCCGGCTACCCGGGGCAGCTCGCGACGTTCCCCGGCACCCTCGACGGGGACACGGCGAATCTGCAGGGAGCGTTCGCCCCCGGGCGCGGAGCGGTGTTGCTGGCGGGCGATGGCGCGACCGCGTTCCTCGACGCGTACACCCTCGAGATCGAAGCCGCATCGACCCTCGACGATCCTCCAGAGCCCGACGACGGTGTCATGGTCGGCGACGCGCTCGGCGGCGCGCAGCGCATCGCGTTCGCGCAGGGCCTCTCGATCTCGCGCTTCGATCCCGGCGAGGACGCGTGGGCCGAGATTCAGCTCGCCGGTGCCGACCTCGTCGGCGCGCGCGGCGATGCGGCGTGGGTGGTCGACGGAGCAGGTACCGTCCTCACCCTGTTTGGCGGTGGCGACCACACCGACGTGGTCGCGATCGACCTGGTTCCGCCCGAGGACGGCGCGCTCGCGGCTCGGCTCGTCGACGATCACACGATGGACGCCCCGCGCGAGGGCGCGACGGCGATCTGGCTGGTTCGCGATGACACCGACGAGGGCGAAGCCGTGGCGGTGGTCGGCGGCGACGATCCAACGCGACCGCTGGTGTGGTGGCCGGCCTCCGCCACCGGCCTGGGACCGATGTCGGCGTGGGTTGAGATCGGATGCGTGCAGGCCGATCGCGGCGACGCCTCTGTTGTGGTGCGTCTGGTCTGCGGCGGCGGCGTGCGCGACGGAACCCCAAGCGCAGATCTCATCGTGGTCTCGGTTTCGCCACAGGGGCCGACGATGGCGGAGGTCGTGGAGCATCGTGGTTCGCTGCCCCTGGCGATGGCTGCCCCGCGGTGGTTTCGCGACGACGTCGCGGTTTATGCGCAGAGCGATTCTTCACTCGTCGCCCTCGGGTTGGCGGACCTGGAAGCGCGCGAGCCACTGCCAGCCCTGCGCGCCTCGGGTGGTGCCGAGGTGGCAATGCCCGGCGGAGCAACGCTCCTCGTGGGGGGACGGGACGCGATGGGGACCCCGACCGCGCGGATCCAGGTGTTCACGCCAACACCTGCGCGGTGACCATTTCGGGTCCAGTACGGGACGGGCCCTTGCCAACCGCGCCGCACGCCCCGCCGCGCTCGCGGGCCGCTCGGTCGGCAATCGGGCACTAGCGCACGCCCTAGCCCATCTCCTATAGTGCGCGCGACCCCAGAAGGACCCATGCCCGAGACGCTGACGATCACCGACAACCGCACCGGGAAGAGCTACGAAATCTCGATCGCCGACGGGACGATCCGCGCGTCGGACCTGCGCCAGATTAAGGTCGACGCCAACGATTTCGGCCTGATGAGTTACGACCCGGCGTTCATGAACACGGCATCGTGCAAGTCCTCGATCACGTACCTCGACGGCGACGCCGGTATCCTCCGCTACCGCGGCTACCCGATCGAACAGTTGGCGGAGCAATCCACGTACCTCGAGGTTGCCTATCTGCTCCTTCACGGGGAGCTACCCAACCAGACCGAGCTCGCGGCCTGGCAGCACTCGATCACCACGCACACCTTCGTGCACGAGTTTCTCAAGCGCGCCCTCGAGGGCTACCGCTACGACGCGCACCCCATGGGTCGCCTGGTGGCATTTCTCGCCACACTCTCGACCTTCTACACCGATGCCAAGCGCGTCCGTGAGCCCGAGATCCGCATGCAGCACGTCGTTCGGATCATCGCCAAGATGCCGACGATCGCTGCATGGGCGTTCCGCCATAGCTTGGGCCGCCCCTACGTCTACCCCAACAACGACCTTGGCTACTGCGGCAACTTCCTCGCGATGTTGTTCCAGATCGCCGAGCCCAAGTACAAGGTGAATCCGGTGCTCGAGCGCGCGCTCGACGTGCTGTTCATCCTCCACGCCGACCACGAGCAGAACTGCTCGACCTCCGCGGCACGCGGCGTTGGTTCGGCCGAGTCCGACCCCTACGTCGCGCTTGCCGCGGCCAGCGCGGCGCTCTACGGCCCGCTTCACGGCGGCGCGAACGAAGCGGTTTTGCGCATGCTGAAGAAGATCGGCAGCGTCAAGGAAATCCCCGCCTTCATCGAGTCGGTCAAGCACGGCGACGGCAAGCTGATGGGCTTTGGCCACCGCGTCTACAAGAACTACGACCCACGCGCCAAGGTCATCAAGAAGTTGGCCGACGACGTGTTCGAAGTGACCGGCCGCAATCCACTTCTCGACATCGCCCTCGAGCTCGAGAAGATCGCGCTGTCGGACGAGTACTTCATCAAGCGCAAGCTCTACCCCAACGTCGACTTCTACTCGGGCCTCATTTACCAGGCGATGGGATTCCCGGTGGAGATGTTCCCCGTGCTGTTCGCAATCCCGCGGGCGTCGGGTTGGTTGTCGCAGTGGTCTGAAATGCTCGACGATCCCGAGCAGAAGATCTCGCGACCGCGTCAGATCTACACGGGCACCGACGTCCGCAACTACGTGCCGATCGCCAAACGCTAGGATCACGTGGATGCAGCCGGTGATTCGCCCGGGGTTCTGACACCCCGGGCTTTTCATCGCCGCGCGCAAGCGCGTTGCAGGCTACGT
>CADEGN010000169.1 GCA_902826865.1 uncultured Myxococcales bacterium | reverse complement strand
GGCGACGCCTCCGCTCAGCGCGCGCTTCTTCCCCCATCGCTTGTTTCAGGACTAGGCGTCCTTCGCCTTCGTGGCGTCGTCCTCGGGCAGCGGCGCTTCGACCTCGCCCAGGACGCGCCGCAACAAACCCTCGATCAACAGGGCACGCTCGCCAGCATCGTAGCGCCCGTCTTGATAGCGGGCCTGGACGTCGTCGAACTTCTCGTTCGCATCGCGAATCACCTTCTTGTAGGGCCTCACTCGTCGCATCACTTCCTTCTGGTTGGACCAGAAGAACGAGATCAACGTGGCGGCCGTAAAGCCGGTGAGGATCATCCCGAGAGGGCCGCCGATGAGGTACTTGAGCCCGACCCGCAAGGCGACGACGCCAGCTGCGCCCATCGCCAGTTCCTTCACCCCGCTTTTCTTGATCCTCCCCCACGCCATCGGCAACAGCTCGCCCGAGGCAATCACCAGGGCAACGAACTCAGCCCGCTTGGCGCCATGTTCGTACGTCTCCTTGATGACCTGCTGCATGAACGCGTCGAAGGTCTCGTAGACGTCCGCGGGGTAGGCGGTGTGGGCTTTCTCGGTGTCGGACATCATGGCGAGGATAGCACCGGCAACCCGGCCACATGACCGCGTGTTCCAATCCAAGGCCGGGTTTGACAGTGTCGCAACACGATTTCACAATCCGGGCGGTGCGCCCGAGCAAGGTCTTGTTGGCGCTGACGCTCGCGTGCGGGTGTCGGCAAACCCGAGCCGAGCCGCCTCCGTCGGGGGGCACGCTCCCGGCCCCCGCCGATCAGGCGGCGAGCGACCCGCGCGAGGGTAGCGGTGCAGTCGACGGGCCCACGCCGGCGGAGGACGCTGCCGATGCGCCCGCCGCGACCCGGCGCGAGCGCCCGTCGCCCGCTGCAGTGAGCGATCGCGAAGGCGCGTTTGCGGCGCTAACCCATGGCAATCCCGAGGGCGCGCGCGAGTTCTTGCGGGAGCTCGTACGCAAGACCCCGGGCGATCTCGAGGCGCGCGTCGGTTTGGCGCGCGCGCTCGTGGCCACCGGCGCCGCGAGCGACGCCCTCGCCGTCCTAGAGGATAAGGCGGGCACGCCCCTCGACGTTGCTGTTGTGCTCTTGCGCGTAGACATCCTGCGGCGTCGCGGCCAGCAAGGTGCGGCCGAGAAGGTGCTCGAGCAGGCGCTCGTCAAGCATCCGAACGCGCTCTCGCTGCAAGGCGAATCCATCGCCATGCGCGTGGCCACCGGTCGCCGAGGCGAGGCGCGAACCAAGACCATGATCGAGGCGATGTACGACGGCTACGACGCAGGGAAGGCGACAACCGCCGAGGATCTGCTCGGGGTCGCCCACGCCGCGATCGCGCGCGGGGGCAAGGGCGGATTTCACGACGCCAACATGGTGCTCGAGCAAGCCGAGGCCAAGGCACCGGTGGAACAGGGCAGCTGGATCGGCGACCGTGTTCGTCTCCTGCGCGCTGCGATCTTCCTCGAGAAGTATGCGCTCGATGATGCTCAAACCACGCTCGAGCTGATCCTCGCCCGGGATCCCTGGCATCCCGATGTGCTCGCCGATCTCGCACGCGTTCATCTCGAGGGGTTGCGCTTCGCCGCAGCCGCGCGTGCAGCCGAAGAGGCGCTTCTGGTCGACGCCTCACATCCCGAGGCCCAGGCCGCGCTCGCGCGGATTGCCTTGATCGAGGGGCGCCGCGCCGAAGCCCGCACGCGGGTGACCGACAAGGTGCTGCCGGTGGACCCAGGGCATCCGCGCGGCCTCGCGGTCGTGGCTGCGGCAGCGATCGCGGCGGGCGACGAGGCGGGCTACCGCAAGGCCCGCGATCGCGTGCTGGCCCAGAACCCGCACGATGGGCCGTTTTTCGAGGACCTCTCCGACATCCTCGGATTTCTCCATCTGTACCCGGAGGCCGATCAGGTCCTCCGCGAAGGCGAAGGCAAGGCACCAGACGACGCCTATGTACAGAGCGCGCTCGGCCTCAACTTGTTGCGCCTGGGCGACGAGGTCAAGGGCCGCGCCGCCCTACAGAAGGCGTGGAAAGGCGATCCCTTCAACGAGCGTACGCGCAATACCCTCGATCTGTACGAAGGTAGCCTCGACAAGGCCTATACGGTCGACACCGTCGACGGGTTCACCGTGCGCGCACCGTCGGAGGATCGCGACCTCGTGGTGCCGGTGCTGCGCGCTTCGGCCCAGCGCTCGCGCAAGGCGCTCGACGAGTTCTATGGCGTCAGGGCTGGGGATCTGCGGCTCGAGTTCTTTGCCACGCCCGAGGAGTTTTCGGTGCGCACCGTCGGCGTTCCGAGCCTCGGTGCGGTTGCGGTGTGCTTCGGGCCGGTGATCACCTTCATTGGGCCCTACGCTGGGGCCGTCAACCTCGACCTCGTGACCCGCCACGAACTCGCGCATGTGTACGCGATCCGGCGCAGTAAGGGTCGCGTGCCGCGGTGGTTCACCGAAGGTTTGTCGGAGTGGGAGTCCGAGATCGCGGACCCGGCGTGGGCACGCGAGAGCGCCGCGCTACTCACCGAGGCCAGGCGTCGCGGCAAGCTCCGCAAGTTGTCGGAGCTGGAGCTCGCGTTCATTCGCGCCGAGAGTCCGGTGATGATGGAGGTCGCGTATTCGACGGCCGCGTACGCCATGCGTTACCTTGGGCAAACGTACGGTCGCCCCAAGCTGGTCGCGGTGCTCGACGGTTATGCCAAGGGCCGTGACACGCCCGAGTTGTTCGCCGCCGTGCTCGGAAAGGAGCTGTCGACGGTCGAGCGTGAGTTCGAGGCTTGGCTGGCCGATCAGCTTGCGCACAAGGTGTCCGGCTGGCACCCGAGCTCCGAGGAAAAGTCCGATGATCCGCGCGATCGGCTGTTTCGCACGGCCCACAGTCAGCTCGCGTCCAACAAAGTCGCCGACGGGATCAAAACGCTCGAGAGGTTGGTGAGCGTCGCCGGGGGCGACGGCTTCGCGCCGCGGATGCTCTTGGCCCAGGCGCTGCTCGCGGGCAAGGATCCGTCACACGCCCGTCGGCATCTTGAGGCTGCGCGAAAGTTCAACGTCGAGTCGATCGAGCCCCATGCGCGCCTGGCCGAGGTCGCGCGCAAGGCCGGTGACGCGATCGGCGAGAAGTCGATCCTGCGCCAGGCGCTGGGGATCGATGCCAACTCGCTCGACCCTGCGGCGCGACTCTTGATGCTTGCCCTCGTGACGGACGATAACGACAACGTGCGCTACGCCGGCGACCGAGCTCGGAGCATCGCGCCGCTCCATCCGATCGTACTCGCCGCCGATGCCATCGCGTTGGCCCAGGCGAAGAAGATCGAGGCCGCGAAGACGCGAATCACCCGGGCCGAGAAAGCGTTGGCCGCGTCCGAGGACCGCGGGCCTGCCGACACCCATGTGGTGCTCGCAATCGCCAAGGCGGCCGCGGGCGATGCCTCGGGTGCTCGGGCGCTGGCGCAGAAGCTCCTGACCCAGCCGGAGATCGGGGCGGCGGCGCGCAAGCGGCTTGGGAAGCTGTGACGCTCTGTCATCCGCGTCTCGCCACGCGAGTGACGACGCGGCGGAATACAGCGCGCCGCGCGGCTCAGCCGCACGTGTCGCCGAAGTGCGGCTCTTGCGTGTTCGGCCTGTCGTCCGGGTCGCAGACGTCGTCGAGGCTGTCGCCGAGGACGTACGCCGGTGCCGGGCCCGCCTGGTAGACGATGCCGCAGCCGCCCAAGCCGTACTCCTCCTTAGGATCGCATGGCACGCACTTCTTCGTATCGTTGTTGCAGACGAAGGTGTCGTCGCAAAAGTACGACTTGCAGTACATGTCGCGTACGTCCTGGCCGGAGAGTTCGGCGCCGCTTAGAGCGTTGGACGGAATGACCGGCTGATCGGAGTCCGGGTCGTTGCAGAAGTCGGTGCCCTTGTAGTCGTCTAGCTCAAGACCCGCCCCGCACTTGCCATCGGCGTCCGGTGGACATCCCGCGGTGCCCAGCTGGTCAGCTTCGCAGCTACCGGCGGCGCACGTAGCGAGCGCGACCTTGAACGGATCCTGATTGTTGGTGATGCCCGAGTCGTCGCACGATACGTTCGGGTTAAACACTGCCAAGCAGATCTTGTCGAACTCCGCGTTGCTGAGATTGGCGTTCGCGGCGTCGAACTGGCACACCGGCACGTAGCGCTCGTTGCCCGTACCGGGACAGTCATCGGCGGTGCCACAACGAGCGACGTCGTCGCGTGGCTTGAGGATCGCGCTGCAGGCCAGGCCCGAGAGCAGGGCGCAGCTAACCACGGCGGCGCGCAGGATCGAACTCGAGGGCTTGGCGGAGCGGTGGTGAAGGGCGTTCATCGGGACTCTAGCGGCCATCGGCTGCCCGACGGCGCAGGGGAGCTTAGGGCGGTTTGCGGGCTGCACGCAAGCGCGCCTCAGCCTGCCGTTTCGGCCTCGTCGGTGCCATCAGCATCCCCACTGGGATGGCGGCCACTCGTGGAAAGGCGCAACGGAGGGGCGGGCACCGCCGCGGGCAGCTCAACTTCAAAGCGGGTGCCACTGGGGCCGGTCGCCGCCACGCGCACGCTGCCGCCGTGGTCCGCGACGATCTGTTGCACAGTCGGCAACCCGAGACCTGTGCCACGAGCCTTGCGCGTGTAAAACGCCTCGAAGATCTTGTCGAGCTTGTCCGCCACAAGGCCGATGCCCGGTCCGTTGTCGGCCACAACGATGGTCACCGCCCGCGGCTTACACTCGAGCATCACGTCGATGCGCCCGACGCGGCCACTCGCACGGTGTCCCTCGTCGAGCAGCGCCTCCTTGGCGTTGCGCACCAGGTTGAGCAGGGCCTGGCGCAGCTGGTTGGCGTCGCCCATCACCATGACCGGGGTTGCCGGCAAGCTGTGGCGAAGCTGAAGTCCGTCCTGTTCGAGTTCGGGCGCGATGAACTCGAGGAGATTTGCGATCTCTGCGCCCAAGTCGATCTCGACCAGCTCTGCCTTGGGTCGGCGCGCAAACGTCAGGTAGCCCTCGGTAATCGTTGTGAGACGGTCGATCTCAGCCGTGATTTGGCGGAGCAACCGTTTGCCCTCATCGCCTCGGATCTCGTCCTCCAGTAGATCGACGTTGAGCGCGACGCTCGAGAGCGGGTTTCGGATTTCGTGGGTAATCTGCGCGGCCAGTTGGCCCGCCGCCGCCAGGCGCTCCCCGCGGAGCAGCCGGCGCTCGCGCTCTTGCAGCGCCTCGGCCATCTGGTTGAACTCGGCAGCGAGCTGACCTACTTCGTCGTGACGCGCGGCCTCTCCCGAGGCGATGCGTTGCGACCAGTCGCCGCCACCGAGCCGACGGACGTTGGCGGCCAGCAACCGCAACGGTCGCAGTGTGAGCACCACGGCGATGGCCGCGAGCACGCCGATCACCAGCGTCACAGCCGCAAACCCGATCGTCCACCGTTCGGTCCGGTGCTGGGCCTGCTGAACCTCGTCGCGCAGCTCTTCGATCGCCCGTCCGCTCTGGGCGCGCATCGTCTCAAACAGCTGTTCGATCTGGCCTTGCGAGCGCACATCGTCGAGGACGCGGGTGACGGCATCGCCGCCGCCCGTGGCCACCAGTGGTTGCAGCAGATCGAGCGACGCCTGGATCTGGCGGAGCTGCGCGAGCTCATCATCTTCGCCGAAACGCTCGGGATCGGCCAATGCGGCGTCGATGGGCTCACGCGCACGCGTCACTCCGACCGCTCGAGTCTGGAGCGCCGCGCGCAGATTGGACGCGAGCGCGGGGTCAAGTGCCGTCGAGTTGCCGACTTTGCCGCCGCGTTGATGGGTGCGGACTTGCTCGCCGATCCGAACAGCCTGCACGTGGGCCTCTGCCAGGCGCTTGTCGAACACCACGTAGACCTCAACGAGACGATCGAAACCGGCCTGGAGGTCGCGCAACTGACCCAGCGTCACAAAACCCCAGGTGAAGGTGACGGCGACGACCGAGCCCACAAGCAGCGAAATTCGCGACGCGAGCGATTGGCCAAAACGCACCGGCGCCCGTCCGGCGCCCGTTTCACCCGCTCGCGACGACACGTCGCCACCGTGCTGCGCCGCGGTCACGTAACCCGCGGCACTTTAGCAAGGAACCCTCGCGCAGCTGCGCTGAACGCCATGGGGGCGCGAGAATGCCGCCCTCGTCCCCCAACGACGATGTTGCGCGGAACTCCACACGGGGCCAAGGTTGTTCCTCGTCCTCGCGCCCAGCCCTCGGCGCCGACAGTGAGCGCGGCGTTGCGGCGTTTCGTCACGTGCGCGGTCGCGCATTCGGCCAGGGGGTCGCGCGTCCAGTGGCCTGCGACGCGCGGCCGGGGCGGATCGCGCCGGGAGACCCCAGAGTCGGCCCGAACCCTTTTCTTCGCCACCTCGCCGTGCAAGTGTTGGGTTGATCATCCCGATCGTTCGCATGTCCACGAGCCGTCACATCCACCTGCTCGTTCGTGTCCTTCTGGCCGTGTTGATGTGCCTGCCTGCGCGGCTGGTCGCGGCGGCTCCGCTGGCGATCACGGCGCCGCGTTTGCCGATCGCGACCGCGGTCGCGGATTCCGGCGCCGTGCTCGGCCTCGACAGCTCGGATCGCGCCGCAGGTGACGCGCTGACGAAGGCGCTGCGCAAGGCGTTCGCCGCGCGCGGCCTAAGCGGAGGTCAGGAGATGTCGCTTCGCGAGATGCGCCTGACCATGGGTTGCGACAACGACGCGCCCAAATGCCTTGCCGAGGGTGGCAAGGGCATGCAGGTCGACCAGCTCGTCTTCGGCTACCTCGACAAGAAGGACGGCGGGTATGTCCTGCGACTGTCCCTACTCGACGTCGCCACTGGGACTGTCAGCACATCCACCACGTCGAAAAAACTCTCGCCCACACAGCTGTCGAGCGCTCAGATCGAAGAGACCGCGACCGCCGCGGTCAACGAGTTGCTCGGTGTCGAGATCGATAGCGAGGGAGAACCGACTCCTGATCCCGCAGCGGAATCGACACCACCCGAGGATGAGACGGTCGAGCCTCCGCCGCCCGAGCCGCGCGACCGAAAGTACGAATGGGGTCTGCGTCGGCCCGTCCCGCGCTGGAAGAAGATCGGCTTCGGCGTCAGCCTTGGCCTTGCGGTCGCGTCGCTGGCTGCGGCGATTCCCCTCGGCGTTGTCACCCTCAATGGCAACGAGAAGGCCAAGCAGGCCGCGCGGGATAGCCAATCGGACGTGTACACGATCGAGTACATCGAGAGCCACGACGACGCGAACCAAACGCTGCAGAAAGCCCTCGCGGACGGCCGGATCCGGCTCGGTGATCCAATCACGAGCAACGACGTCGATCCGAACGGGAAGTTTTGCTCAGAGGCCCAGGAGGTCATCCAGGGCGGTGACACACCGAGCGAGTCGGATGACCGCATCCGCAACGAGACGGTCGCGCGGGTCTGCATCCGCTTTGATCGAACCGAGAAGGCCCAGTACGCCACCTACGCCGCCGCGGCCGTGCTCGGCGCTGCCGCGGTGACGTTCCTCGTACTGATGTTCGTCCGCAAGAAGAACCCCGGGGCTGTCGACGCCATGCGTCGCCGTCAGTTCAATCTTGCGGGCGTGCCCACGCGCCATGGGACGTCCTTCTCGTTCGGCTTTCGCTTCTAGTTCTAGCAGCCACGCAGGAAGCGCGAGGATGCGCGCCGGACCGAAGACCGGCGCGCGCTCTCGGTCGTCGCGGCTTCAACCCGTGGGTTTGGGCTCGGTGTACTGGACCAGATCGCCGCCGCCGATCTCGTAGAGCGTGGTGTACTCGCTCACCCAGAAGTGATTGAGCGCGCCGAAGCCCATGCCCTCGACCGACGAACCGGCCTGTCCGGCGTATTCGAACAGGTTCTCCTGCACCCAACCGAGCTCGTCGTCGAGGCGATACTGACCGATGAAGTCGCTGGTCATGTCGGAGACGTAAACGTAGGGCGTGCCGGTGTTTGGGTCGGTCACGACTTCCAGGCCGTCCATGTGGCTGCCAGCCAGGTCGGGGAAGAGGAACGCGATGCCCCATGAGTCGGTTTCGGCGTCGTATTGCAGCACTCGTCGCGCGGCCTCGTTGGCGGCGTACCAAACCTTGCCGATGTCGTCGTAGCCGATCATCGAGAAGATCCCTTGTCCACCATAGCTCCATGGCGGCGCGATGGTGACCACGCTGCTGTCCTCGCCGAACATGTATTCGGTGATCTCTTGGCCGCCAACGAACATGCGATCCTCGAGTGCATAGATCTCCGACGCGATGAGGCCGGTGTCGTAGACCTTGATATTGGGGATCGTCTCGACCTGCTCGATCGTACGCTCTTCGATCGGACCGGTCTCATCGGGGTTGTCGGGGTGCTGGTTGGGCTCGAGCTCGCCGTCGTTGTCTGAGTCGTGCAGCGTGATCTTGTAGACGTCGACGTGGGTTCCCCCGAAATCGGTGACGTAGACGAGGTCATCGTAGCTATCGACATCGAAGCCGCCCGTGTAAACGCCTCCGACGGCAAAGTTGGCGTACATGTAATAGGTTCCCGTCGGCGTACTGGAGCCGAGCGGCGAAAGCACCTCGCAGGTCCCGAATTCTTGGTTGCAGCCCTCGCCAGCGGCGGGATTGCACACCTCGGACTCGACCCATCGCGGTGGATCAGCGCTCGTATTGCACGACATGACACGGGGCCCAGAACAGTGGAACTGCCCGGCGAGACACTCAACGCACCCCTCGCCCTCCACGCAGATGTCAGGGAGGCAGAATTGTTGCGCGACGAGGTTGCCGTTGCCGTCGCATTCGGTGGCTCTGTTGTCGGCGCAGTAGATCCCTGCCTCCGCGTTCTTGCACAGGCCCTCGTCAGGCATGCCACCCACGTCGTACTTGAAACCGCCACCGCCGCTGTCGGTCGCCATCATCGTTGTTGCGGTGCCGGTGCCCGACGCGTCGGCGCCAGTTTCCCCGGGACCCATCGAGGAGCCGACGGGGCCATCCTCGGTTCCCGGCGCGGTCGTTTCGGTCCCCGGCGACGTCTCTGCCGCCGACTTCGACTGCGTGCAGGCAAGCAACGACAACCACGGCACGACTAGGGCGATCTTCGAGCGTTTCACGACAACCTCCGCATTTTAGCTTCCCCCGACAGTCCCAAACGAGATGATAAGTCTACCGCACCATGCGCGGCAATTCCCGGTCTATGGCACTTGAATCCCGGAGCTTCGCCCCAAGCCTCCTCGACGCCCCTGGGAAAGTCACGACGATGGTGTTTGATCCGGCGGCCGCTCCTCGCGCCGGACGGATCGAGGTAACTTATGTTGGCCAACTGGGCGCCGGATCTGTGAGCTTACGAAGGCTGCAGCTTGGGTCGGGATTCGGGCTGGTGCTCTTGCTCGGTTGTGCGGGCCGAGAGCACTCGGATACCGGCGCCGCGGTCTCCGACGCGTCGACCGGCCCGGCGGCGACGGGGACCGATGCCTCTGTTGGGTCATCGGCGGGTTCGGAGTCGCAGGGTGCGAGCACCAGCGCCGGTGTGGAGACCGCGGACTCCTCCTCGGGATCGGCGGAGGAGTCCACCACGGGCGGACTCATTCAGCTCTGCGGCCTGGAGGATCTCAAGCCGGGGGCACCGAACCCGATCGTCTCGGGCAGCGGACCCATGGAGATCCCGCCCGACATCGCCACGATCCTCTTCGACAATTGCGGCTGCCACTACGCGGACATGCTCGCAGTCGGCCCGCCCATCGCCGACTATTCCGACTCACTCCCGCTGAAGATCGATACGTGGGCGCAATGGCACAGCGACTACGGCCTCATCACGAAGCAGCCCACGATCGACAGCGTACTGGAGCGCGTCCGCGACTCGCCGATCCAATTCACGATGCCCCACAAGTCGTGCCACGTTGGTGGCGGTGAGCATATGGTCCCCGAGCAGCGACAGATCCTGATCGACTGGCTCGTCGCCGGAGCGCCGGACGGGGCGACCTGGGTTCCACCCTGACGCTCGTCCCCTCTCTTCTGGGGAACGAGTGCGGCTATTGCGTGGGGTTGTCCGCGGGTGCCGGGGCATCGTCGCCGTCTGTTTCGGGCGCGGCGCCACCGATGAGCGCGCGATCTCTTTCGGCTTCCTTGTCTCCGGGCAACTCCAGGGCTGACGCGTCGATGCCATCGCGCACGAACACGACGACGACGCGGACGTATGTGTCTCCCTTGGGTTTGCCCGCCGGCGCGGCGATCGTTTCTGTTTGGTAGTGGCGCCAGATCGTCGCGCTCTCGGCCTGCATCTGTTGCAGCAACCCGCCGAGCAGATCGATCTCGTGGGAAAATGGAGAGTGAAGGATGAACCGGCAGCGGATCGTGCGGCACTCGACCGACTCCACAGTGATGCGCGGTTCCTCTGGCGCTCCCGCGAATGCCCGCTTGCGCGCGAGTGCGACGGCTTTGTTGATCAACGATTGTTGCGGGCGAGCCCACGCGGACTTGACGGGTTCTGCATCGAAGTCAACGGACTCATAGCGCTCCCATGACGCCTGGAGTTCGCCCTCGGCGCGGGGTTCAAAGCCCTTCTTCTTCTTCTTGTCTTTGTCCTTGGCGCCCTGGTCCTTGGGCGAGCTCTTGATCGGACCGGGCGGGACGTCGATCACCCAGTGCACACCGACGGCCAACGCCGAGAGGATGACGGGCAGGGCGAGATGCAGCCGACGCCTGAAACGGCCCCCGCCCGGGGGTTTTCCATCGCCCAGCGAGGCAACCTCGGCGGCCGCTGTTTCAGCACCCGCGCCCTTGTCGAGCGCAGCCACGCCAGTCGGAGGAGCCATGCTGTTGGATTCCACGGTCACGACGAACCATCACCAGGCGCCGATGGAAGCGGCACCCGCACCCGCCAGGTGCCCTCTTGCAACACAAGATCGACCAGCATCGAAGTTCCGTCCGCCACGACGAGCGCGACCTGGGCGTGTTCACCGTCGCTGGATATTAGATCCGCGCGGGCTACTTCCATCGTGCGCGGCACGTCGACGATCTGGACCATTTCCTTCGGCTCGATCACGCGGCGTCCGCCGACATGATCGCCGGCCGCGCCGGCAAGTTGATCGAGGCGGACCCGGGCCTCATTGTCAAGCAGACGAAGCAGCGCCCAACTTCATCGCCTCGGCCAACTGCTTCGCTGCGGTCACGGGGGCGGCTTCTTTGTCGCCACAGCCGAAGAGCACGACAATCGCGAGACTCGCGATCACCCAATATCCCCCGCGCTCTCGCCGTGCGTCCACCATCTGTCAGTCCCCGTCGTCGCGGACCTTGTGCATCCCTAAGCGCTTGAGCAACTCGCGGAGATAGTAGCGTGTGATGCCGGCCTCGGCAGCTGCCCGGCTCAGATTGCCGTCGGTTCGGTCGAGGAGGCGCGAGAAGTACTCGCGTTCGAATCCGTCCACCATCTGCTGCTTGGCGTCCTTGAACGGCTGGGCGAACAACGCCTCATCGAAGCTGGCGGGCGGCGCCGCCCGCGACTCCCTGGCAGTGTCAGTGATGCTTCGCGGCTCCTCGCGGCGGCCGAGGTGGAGGTCGCTAGGCTCGATCACCCCCGCGCGGCACAGATGCGCCGCGCGCTGAATGATGTTCTTGAGCTGGCGGACATTGCCGGGGAATTGCTCGCCCAGTAACGCTTCGCGCGCGGCCTGGCTGAACACAGGCTTGCTCGCGATCTGAGCGCCTTGGTACACGCGGGCGAAGTCCTCGAGAAAGCGGTCCGACAACATCAGCACGTCTTCCCCGCGCTCGCGCAGCGGCGGCAGATCGACCGACATCACCGAGAGCCGAAAATACAGGTCCTCGCGGAAAAGCCCCTGGCCGACCATCATGCGGAGATCGCGATGGGTAGCTGCGACCACGCGGACGTCGACCTTGCGGACCTGGCTCTCACCGATCCGTTGAACCTCGCGCCGGTCGAGCACGCGCAGGAGCTTCGGCTGCAGGTCCAGGGGAAGCTCGCCGATCTCATCGAGGAACAACGTGCCGCCGTTGCCTTCCTCAAAGCACCCTGGCCGGTCCGACATCGCGCCGGTAAACGACCCCTTCTTGTGGCCGAGGATCGCAGCTTCGGCGAGCTCGCGCGGCAGCGAACCGCAGTCGAGGACCACGAACGGACCCGGGGCACGGTTGGATTCGTCGTGGAGCGCCCGCGCGACCAGCTCCTTGCCGGTGCCGGTTTCGCCCCCGATGAGCACGCTCATCTCGGTTGGCGCCACGCGCTCGAGGGTGGCGAACACCTCGCGCATCGCGGCGGAGCGGCCGTAGAGAGCACCAAAGTGGTCCTCGCCCGAGATCGGGACTTGAACTTCGTCGGCGGAGAGAAGTTCGATGTCGGTCTTGCCGACTTTTACTGCGGCGCCCGCCTCGATCCAGGCGCTCTTGATCCGGATGCCCTGGACGAACGTGCCATTGGTGCTGTCGAGATCGTGAAGCAGCACGCCGGCGTCGCCGATGACGATTTCCGCATGGGTCCCGCTTACGGAGGTATCGGACAACACCAGGTCGTTGACGGCGCTCCGCCCGATCGTGAGGCGCGAGCGGGCGACGGTGATCTGCGAGCCGCGATCGGGCCCGTCCTTGACGCGAAGCATCACCCGGCGCAGCTGCTTGTGGGTGTGCTGCGCCGCGAAGAAGGTGGTTGTCATGCCCGCCTCGACGGGCTCTCGGGGTCGCGTCGACACGGGGTCTGCGCCAGGTCCGCTGAGCTTGCCGCAAACCGTTGCTCAGCGCCAGGGCGGCGCTTCGGAGTGTCTTGTTGGTCGCGCAGCGCCTGGGCGATGGACCGCGCGGGAGGCGGGCGGTCTCGTCCGACGCGAAGCCGCCCGGCGGTTGCGTCGCGTTCGAAGTGCAAAGCGCGAGATCGATTGGATCGACCGGCGCGGTACGGTGTTAGAAGCTCACGTAGACATAGTAGGTTCCGGTTTGCCAGTTGTTGCGCAGTTGCGCCCCGGGCCCGCGGCTGCGGCCCGGTCCTGCGGCTGAATCCCACGCCTCGGATCGTGCGTCGTGCGGGGCAGTGGCTGGGGACGGTGGGGGCGCAGCCGTTCCCCCCGCGATCTCGGTACTGGCGCTCCTATTGCGTTCGGCGTCGCTGACGAGTTCTCGGACAGCGCCGTCGCCCGCCCCTCGCGGTGACGTTTCCCGCGCTCGGGAGCCACTGGCGGACGCGCCTGCGCTCGTCCGCCACGCCTCGTCGTCGGCGTTCGAGGACCCCGGGTACGCGAGGATGGACAGCAACGTCAGGACCATGGGGGCGTTCGATCGTCGCACAAGACCTCCAGCTGCATTGCGTGCACCCGCCGGGGGGGTGGCGGGCACACGCAACGCCTGTCGTCTTATCTATGTCCCGGGATGTCGGCTGCTTCACGCCGGATGCCCGTTGTCTGCGTCTGAAATCAACCCTCGGGTTTCGGTTCGGTGTAGTTGACGAGATCGCCGCCGCCGATCTCATAGATGTTCGAGTTGGAGGCGAACCAGAAGTGGTTGAGCGCGCCGAAGCCCATGCCCTCGACGAATTCGCCCTGCCCGTCGTTATATGCGAACACGTTCTGCTGAACCCAGCCGAGTTCGTCGTCGAGGCGATACTGGGCAATGAAGTCGCTCCCCATGTCGGAGACGTACACGTAGCTGGTGCCCGTGTTTGGATCGGTCACCACTTCCATGCCGTCCATGTGCCATCCGGCGTCGGTGAGGGCGGGGTAACGGAACGCGATGCCCCACGAGTCGGTCTCGGCGTCGTACTGAAGGACGCGGCGGTCACCCTCGCTTGACGCGTACCAGACGCCGCCAATGTCGTCGTAGCCAATATGCGAGAAGATGCCCAAGGACTTCTCGTTGGGCCCAAGCACGTCTGACGCTTCGTTCCAGGTCCATGTCGGCGCCGTGGTGATCACGGTGCCGCCGCCGCCACCGAACGCATACTCGGTGAGCTCGGCACCACCGACGAAGATGCGGTCCTCGGCGGGGTAGATCTCGCTCGCGACCAGGCCGAAGTCGTACGCAACATCGAAGTTCTTGATGTTCGGGATGACCTCAATCCTCGCGATCGTGCGCTCCTCGATTGGGCCGGGTGCGTCCGGATTGTCAGGGTGCTGGTTTGGCTCGAGCTCGCCATCGTTGTCGGAGTCGAGGAGCGTGATCTTGTAGACGAGGACGTCCGATGTGTTGTGGGCGGTGGCGTAGACAAGGTCGCCGTGGCTGCCGACGTTGCCCACGATCGTGCCCTCGGTGGTGAGGATCGGGAAGTTCGCGTACATATAGTAGGTGCCGGTCGGCTCACTCGTCCCGAGCGGCATCAGCACTTCGCACGTGCCGAGTTCCTGATTGCAGCCCTCGCCCGCCGTGGGATCGCAAACCTCAAGCTCCACCCAATGCGGAGGGTCGACCGAGGTATCGCAGGTCATCACGCGGGGGCCGGAGCAGTGGAACTGCCCGGCGAGGCACTCGACACAGCCCTTGCCGGCGACGCAAATATCCGGCAGGCAGGACGCTTCAGAAACGATTGCGCCATTGCCATCACACTCGATTGCGGTGTTCTCGTGGCAAGTAATGCCAGCGGGCGCGCTCTTGCACGTTCCGTCGCCGATGCCGCCCACGTCGTACTTCACACCGGCGGTTGTTTCATCCAAGCCGGCGTTGGTGGTGTCGCTGGGAGGAACACCGGACGTTTCGGCCGCGGTCGACGGGTGCCGGACGCAGGGGGAGGCGTCGGCGCCGCTCTTCAAGCGGCACAACGTCGCAGCTCCGACAATGGGGCGTCACACGGCGGTGGGATCGGTTCGCATCTGATACGCCTGCTCGAAAAATCGCCGCAGGCCCCTGGGGATCGGTGCTGCACAGTAGCCTTCGAGGAACGCCCGGACTGCGCGAGCGTCGATCGGGCCCTCGCCGTCACCCATGAGCGCGAGGGTGACATCGAACCGTGGGTCTCCGGGTCCGGCGCCGCCCCAGTCGATGACACCTGAGATGTGATCGCCATCAGCGAGTACGTTGTCCAAGGTGAAATCGCCGTGGATCACGGTTTCTGGGATGTCGGGTGGGCGCTCGCGCGCGAGTCGCATCACCAGGTTGCGAACGCGCTCCCCCGCGCGACGCGTGCGACTGAGTACGCGCTCGAGCCACGTGAACGGCGCGTCGGGGCGCAGCGCCTGGGGAATTGGCGTGGCGTGGATCCTCGCCGCGAGATCACCAAGTGCGGCGTACCAGCGGCAGATGCTATCTGCGTCGGGCGAGCGCTCGAGCACCGACGCGAGTGGCTCGCCCGGCAGCCGCGACATGCACAACCATGCTTCGCGCTCACCCCTATGCTCCCGCACGTGCAGGCCCAGCGGCGAAGGGATCGGGAGCTTGGAATCGGCGAGTTCGACCAGTGCCTTGTGCTCCCACTCAGCGGCGCTTGAGTACACCGCGCCGCGCATGCGCTTGACCACGATGGGCGCCCCGACCACAAACGCGAGCGTGGAAGTCTGACCTTGGGGCGGGAACTCGAACGTCGCGTTGCTCGGCAGCCACAGGCGAACGGCGTCCGGGAGCTCGTCGGGCGACAGTGGCTGCACGCCAGACCAAGACTAGCATCGACGGGTTCTCGAGCCGAGGATCGCCCGGCGGCGTGGCTAGACCTGCCTGCGCGTAGGATTACGTAGTGGAGGCGATCGGTTGTGCGGTGGCGGCCGCTTCGGCGTACACGATCGAGCCTCGCCGAGCCATCGCTCAGTTGAGCAGCTCTTGGTCCTGCTTGACGACGCGCAGGTGGCTGGCCTTGCCGCGCGGCTTCTTGCGCCGTGGTCCCTCGCCGCGCTCGCGATCTCGCCAGGGTGCCTTGGCGAGCACGAGCGAGGCGACGATTGCAACGACCCAAGGCACCACAAGCGACCAGCTCGCGCCGCGCAGGAGCGGAACAAGCAGCCCCGCGCCCACCAGGATCATCGCAAGGGTTCGGCTGCGTAGCGCCACCCCGCCGGGCAACGCCAGTTCGCGCTTGCCGAACACCACGCCATAGGCGGCGGCGGCCGACAGATCGATCGCTGTACTACCACCATGCGGTATCGCCGCGACCCATGGAGAGATGAGGGCGTACGCCAGGAAACCCAGCGTCCCGCACCCAAGCAAGACGAGCAGATAACGCTTGGTCCCCCAGAACCGCTCGAGCTGTGAACCGATGAACCACTGCATCAGCAGGGTGCCGGCGAGCATCTCCGCGCGACCCTCTGGAAACACGAAGTTCGCGGTGAGGGGCTGCCACAAGCCCCCGCCTTGGAGAAGCAGACCGGGCTGCAGCCGCAGCGCGTCGCCGATGGCCTGATCACCGAAGACCGCTGTCACCACAGCGGTCGTGATGAACAGCGACAGCGCCCCGCGGCCGAACGGGGGTAAGGACGCTCGCAGGCTGCCCGCCACGCGACGAGCTTAGCACCCTCGTCGGCGAGGAGCCCGCAGCGCGCGCGTCACGACCTGCGCCGAGACTCCGGGGCTGCTCGGACGCAGCCCGGGCGGCGCCTGCATGCGCCCCTCTGCGAACTAAACCCGGACACCTTCATTCTCGTCGACCGTCACGTCCCCCGGCCGCCGCCCCACGCTGATGCCTGTGGCGACAGACCCGCATGAAACCATCCGCCGCCGACCGCGTCGCCGCCGATCGCAGACGCGGTCGCCGCGAAAGCTATGAGCCACGAAGTGCGCGACCCTGACCACAACCCGTTCAGCCCTGTGCTTCTGGACAGCGGGCAGCCGAGCGAAGATCGCCCGTTTCTTGCCCGTGAACGGGGCAGCGGTCAATTTCTGAAGGATGTCGATCAACCGTCGTCGCCATCGGCTGTTTGTGACTCGTTTCACCGAGTATCACCTGCGCCACCAGGAATGCGTCGGTGTAAGGGATCGCGAGAGCGGAGCGTGGGTGCGCGATCATGCGGCTCTGCGGTTGCATGCGATTCGGTTACCGGCGCTCGGGCAGGATCACGCATGGCTCGGGGAGCGACTCCAGTTCCTCGGTAACAACACCGACGTGCTCACCTCACCGGTGGTGGCGGTGGCACGACCCGAGCGTGGTTGCCTTGAGCATTACGTGAGCCTCGCGCAGGCGGGCTCGATCGGCGCCTGAGCGCGGCACCTCGGCAGGCGGTGCTCGCCTATTTGGTGCCGGCAGGCTTCTTGGCGTCGCCCGTCTTGGCGTCTGTCTTGGCGTCTGTCTTGGTGTCGCCCGTCTTGGTGTCGCCCGTCTTGGCGTCGCCCGTC
>CADEGN010000168.1 GCA_902826865.1 uncultured Myxococcales bacterium | reverse complement strand
GGGAATGCCAGCCCGCGATCTCACCCTCAACCGCCCCGGTGAACAGTTACGATCAGACGGGCCTCTCCTGTTCCAAACGTCTCCTTGCACGCGTGCCGCGCCCCGTACCCCGTCGGAACCCGCCTCGCGTTTCGGACCCAGCGCGGCGGACGTGGCCTTCACCGTGAAATGAGCGGCTCGGCTTCCGAATTGTATCTGTGACGAGGCTGCAGGCTTCACTTCATGTTGCGGCCCGCGTGCTTGCTCCCCGCTGCACAGCTCTCGCTGCCTGACGGGCTCTCGACATCCCGCTCGGGACACGAGGATCTCTCCTCGCGCCTGGGACCTGCTACCCGGCGCTCCGACGCTTACCGGGAGGGGACTGCCTCCCCCTGAAGACGTCCAGCCTGAACGGCGGCCTCGTCGCGCTGACGCGCTCCTCGTCCGTCGTTCGTCAGGACGCACCATGCTGATCAGCGACTACCAGCTCTCGGACTACTGCTTGTGAACACGGGCTCGCGTAGGCCGACGGCAACCTCACTGCGGGACCCGAACGATCGTGGTTGTGTTGGCCGCTCAACCCTTGTGCGCGGCCGCGTCGCCTTCGCGTTCGCGTACCCAGGCCTCGTACTGGGCGGCACGTTTGGGATCGTCGGCACCGCCTTCGCGCCAGGTCTTGAGCGCCTTCCTGCCCAGTTCTAGCGCTCGCGAACGCGCCGCCGCGTCGGAGCTCGGCGCAGTCCAGAGGATGTTCGCCAGCAGAAAGTAGGAGAACGAAAGTTCGTTCGGCTCGGCGGTCACATGCTCCCGCAGTGCGAGCGCACGCTCGGCCGGCGCGACCGCTTCATCGACGCGACCAAGATTGAACAGCGAAACCGCTTTGCCGACGTAATCGTACGCGAGCGTCGGGTGCTCTTGCCCGAGCGCCGCGATGCCCAACTCGAGCGCACGTTCATACAACGGCAGCGCCGTGGCATAGTCCCGCCGATCGCGCAGCAATCCAGCCCGGGCGCTCACGGGAATCACCATGTTCGGGTGCGTCGGCCCATAGCTCTTCGCGAACACGCGCTCGAGCTCTTCAAAGTGTCGTAGGGCGTCGTCGATGCGCTTTTGTCCCTGCGCGATCAACCCGAGATTGTGATGCAACCCGCCCACGTAAGGGTGATCCGGCCCAAGAACTCGCTCGAGGATCTCCACGGCGCGCTCAGCGTGTTCCCGCGCCGCATCGAGCTCAAGGCGCTTGTATTCGAACGCCGAGAGATTGAGCAGCGATTCGCCGGTGGCCCGTGCGTTTGGCCCGAGCGACGCCTCGCGGAGTGCGAGGGCACGCACAAGCAGATCGCGCGCCTCGTCGTTCTTACCAAGCCTCTCCAAGTCGCCGGCCAGGTTCGCCATGTGCGTCGCCAGGGCGGGATGTTCCGAACCGAACCTGGCCAGGGCGATATCGTAGGCACGTTGATGCGCGTCGCGAGCTTCGTGATATTGCCCGAGGGCCCTCAGCGTATTGCCAAAACCCGCGTACGCAGCATGTGCCGCCGCCAACCCACGACCCGCCGAGGCACAGACCCTCACGACATCCCGCCAACCCGGTCGCTCGGCAGCGAGCCATGCCTTGAGCGTCTTCCCCTGCACGAACTCCATCGCGATGAAGGTGCGACCCTCATGCATCCCAACGTCGTGGACAGCCACGACGTTGGGATGAGTCAGGCGCGCCAGGGCTTGCGCCTCGGCGAGCATGCGATGCCGACCCAAGGTATCGACGAGCGACTCGTCGGAGAGCAGCTTCACGGCCACGCGGCGGTCAAGCTGCGGGTCGTACGCGGCGTAGACCACGCCCATCCCACCCGCGCCGACCCGCTCGAGCACGGCGTAGCGCGACAGGAGCTTGCCCGGTCGGAGCACTGTGGCCGCCGCGACATCGTCGTCACCGGTTTGCGACGACGGCGTAGAGCGCTCGCCCATGACGATCGTCGGATCGTCGCTGATCCCTCCGCTTCCCACCGTCGCCGTCGATCCTACCAGTCACCGAGCGAACACGCGCGAGGTGCGACCGCGGTGGCACCGCGCCCTGCGGCTGCCCCGACGGCATCGCCGCGAAGTACGACGCGAAACGGCTCGCGGCGGGAGCCAACCGCCGCGTAGGCGATCTCGTCATCGTCGCCTCAAGCCGACCGCCGGCGCTCAATCGCGCGTGACAGGCCCGCTACCGTCGCGGCATGCGGCGCTGTTCGTCGCCCAGTTCGGAAACGTGACGACCCGCGATCACCCTTCTGGATCGCAGGTTCCGCCGCTCACCGCGATTTGAGCCTGGGTACGGAACGTGTTGAGTTGCTCCCAATGCTTGGCTGGTTTCGCGGGGATCGTACCGTCTTCGCGCACGTTCGTGACGTGATACGCGTGCTGGTTCCAGATCCTCCGTGCCGGTACCCAACGATCGCCTGCATCGTGGAACGCTCGCACGGGTGACTGGCCACCGTTGGACGTAACGAGGAACTCCGCAGAGCCATCGTTGTCGATGTCAGCGACGACTGGATACTCGATCTGGGTATAGCTCGAGCGTGCGACCGACAGTTTCACGTTGCCATCGGCGTCGTAGGCGACCAGCCGTGTGTGATCCATGTAGATAGCCTCAGCTGTGCCGTCGCCGAGGAAGTCGAACGCGGTCGCGCCGGCGTTTCCTGAGTCGTCAACGTCGCTCGCGATGAACATCGGCGTGAGCTCACCGCCATCGACTTGGAGCACGGCGAAGTATTTGGGGCTGCCACCGACCCCGACCTCGGCGTCATTGTCGCCATCGATGTCGTGGATTGCCGGAGGCCGCGCCCAGTCGATCGCGTCGGGTGCAGCCGGCAGAGCCGCCTGTGTGAGCTCAACCTCGCCGCCGGGACCTAGCACGCAGAACATCGCAGCCCCGCCAGTGTCGTACGCGGACAAGAAGACCTCAGGCTCGCCGTCCTTGTCGAGATCGGCGACGGCCGGCATCACATCGGCTCCGTCTGGGGGCTGCGGGCATTCGTTGCTCGACTGTTGCCATAACGGAGCGCCATCGTGGTGAAACACCCGCCGCCCATCGATGATCTCGAGGTCGCCGTCGCCGTCAAAGTCGATCGCGAACGGGGTGCTGCCCTCCCAGAACACCCCCGCAGCGCCCAGGTACGACTCAACTAACATCATCCCATTGTGATCGAGAACAACCCCGCCGGGCATGAGGATCTCGACGTCATCGTCGCCCTCGAGATCCGCCAAGGAGATCGCGTTGAACCGCGGCCACGTGCGCGCACTACTTTCCCAGGCGACTTCACCGTCGTGCTCGAACGCGATCGCTCCGCCCTCGAACCGCTGCGCGACGATCTCGGGCAAACCGTCGCCATCGATATCACCGAGGGCTGGGTTGATGTCGTCGAGGTCCATCTCGATGTGAAAGTGCTCCGTGCCGGTCTGCCCGTCGAGCACGTACAGCCGCGCCGGCCCCAAGAACTCGGCCCACGCGAGCACGACCACATCCGGGGTATCACATAGGTCGACTGCACCATCGCCATTGTCGTCGGTGAGATTCGCGACCAGCGGCGTCGTCGCGCTGTTGGCCCATGGGCCGTCGCCGGTCCACTCCCACTGGACAACGGGATCGAAACTATCTGGTGGCGCCTGATAGTCGCACGGCCCCGGAGCATCGTTGTCGTCCCGCGGTACGGTGCAAAGGTCGGCCGGACCGGTGTCGTTGCCGCCGCCCGTCGGCACCCCGACGTCGAGCTTGACCGTGCTGCCACCGCTCGACGAAGACGACCCGGTCGAACTGTCGCCACCGACGGTCGACGTCCCGACACCTGTCACCTCGTCGGTGCCAGATGCGTTGGAGTCAGCGAGGCTTCCGGTATCGGCGACGGGCGTACTGCACGCGACGCAAACCAAACCTGCGGCGAGGGAAGCTCGGGACATTGCTAGTTCATGCCGGGGGGCAGTGTCCCCTTCACGGGCCCGCTAAAATCGCCGCCCACGTCCGTCATCGCGCCCTTGGGCGCCCTCGCACCGGTTGGGAGACCCTGCCCTCCGCTCGGCCGCGAACTCCCCCGTCGCCGCGGCCCCGGCGGCGATGGCACCCACTTGGAAGCGAGTCGTCTTCGTGAAGCGCATGCCAGAGGAGAGCATCGACGGATCGTAATGAACGAAGACCCCGAGGTCATCAGCGCGACCGAGCTGTTTCGCCGGCACGCAAGGTTCGTCGCTCGGTTCGTCGTGCGCTATGGGGTGCAACGAGAGGATGTCGACGACGTCGTTCAAGAGGTCTTCCTCGTCGCTCACGCCCACGGCGGCTATCACCGAGGGCCCGCCAAACCTACGAGCTGGCTGGCTGCGATCGCGATGCGCTTGGCTTCGTCGCACCGCCAACGGTTGAGCGTACGTGCGTTCGCCCGCGAGGACGCACGCAAGGGCGAGGAGACCGCAAGCGAGACTCCGACCCCCGAGATCCGCATGATGCTCGATCGCGCGATGCACCGCCTCCACGAGGTCTTGCGCACCCTTACGCCCGAGCAACGTCTGACGTTCATCCTTTTCGAGCTCGAGGATGAGTCCTGCACTTCGATCGCGGCGGCGACTGGCGTACCAGTCGGCACTGTATACTCACGTCTGCACTTCGCGCGACGACGCCTGGTCAACCAACTCACTCACACCTATTCGGCGAGCTCCGTGATCGCGCGGGATCTGCCATGGATGAGATGATCCCGCTGCGCCGCGGTCAGGCGCACGATCCCCTCGCGCGTCTCGTGGCTCGCGCAAGCGCCTTCGATGTGAACTACGACGTCGATGCCGGAGCTTCAATGCATGCCCGGCTCGTGGCCGAGCGAGTCCTTTCCTTGGTCGGATCCACGATCAGGGTGGCGGGCAAAGCCTGGCGCTGGGCAGCCAGTACCGTCGCCATCGTGATCGTAGCCGTGAGCCCGAAGACCGCACTCGCCACCTCTACTCACGGATGTGCCGGAGCCCCCGATCGCGTTAGCCTCGTGGAGGCGCCCTCGACTGATATGATTGAGGGATGCTGCGCGCGTTTCTGATCGCCGTAGTTCTATGCGCTCTTCCGCGCACAGCGGCTGCGCTCGATCCGTTGCCGCAGGGTGATCAGGGTATTGCTGCGAACTACCCGAGCGATGAGGGTCTCGGCGGCGACGCCCAGGTGTTGCTCTTTGAGGACTTCGAGGACTACACCGACGTCAACCAGCTCTGGGACACATGGGACAACGTCTTTCAGCTCGACCTCGTGCGGTTCACAACTGTGCCGCAAGACGTGTGGGCTGGGCAGCAAGCGATCGAACTCCCGATTGCGCAGCAAGATGCTGAGATCGGCAATGGCCTGGCAAAGATCGTCTCGCCGGAACGAGACCTCCTCTTCCTTCGCTACTATTCGAAGTTCATGGCACCGTTCGACGTTGTGGGTTCGAGCCACAACGGGTCGTGGATCTCCTCGCACTACGAAGATGAGAACGGCGGCGCCACGCCGGGAATACCTGCGGATGGGACCAACAAGTTCCTGGTCGCCTACGAGAACTGGCGCGGCGACGAAGCCACGGCCTCGCCCGGGCACCTGAACGTTTACATCTATCACCCCGAGCAGCGCGACGTGTGGGGCGATCACTTCTTTCCGACCGGGATAGTCCTGCCTAACACGTCGTTGCCATACGACTTTGGGCCTGAGTTCGTACCGCGTACAGATGTCATCCCCGAGCTCGACCGCTGGTATTGCTGGGAAGTCATGGTGAAGGCGAATACTCCGGGCCAGCGTGACGGACGGATCGCGTTCTGGCTCGATGGTGTGCTCGCGGCGGACTTCCCGAACCTGCGGCTCCGCGACGTCGACACCCTCACCATCGACCGCTTCGGGGTCGGCTTCCACGTGCACAGCAACCCCACTGGCCCGCAGACGAAGTGGTACGACAACGTCGTGGCCGCCGACTCGTACATCGGCCCGATGTACATTTCTGGTTCCGACGACACCGGGGGCGACGCAACAGCTGGCTCGGCGGACGGCGGAGTCTCAAGCGGACCTACGTCGTCGGTTGGTGCGGACGCAACCGGCGGACCCGGTGATGGCGGTCCAGCGGGCGCCTCGGTCAGCGACGACGCCGCCGGAGACACGGCCGGCGGATCGCCCGGTGAAGGCGATGGGAGCGCGGGCTGTGGCTGCGCGACGTCGCCACGCGGAGGATCCCTCGCGATCATCGGCCTCGCGCTTGTCAGCGCGGCGGGTTGCCGGCGCCGGCACGCTGCCGGCCCTGAGCGTCAGCGGCGGCTCTCGGCGTCAACTCGGCCGCGAACAGGAGTGCGCGCGGCCGCTATCCCACGTTGACGAATGCCAACGCGCATCGGGGCGATCGATGGGCGGGGGCGCTTACGGCATGGGCAGCTTCGCGCGGCGCGGATAGGAGCCCAACCAGCGACGCCGAGTACGCTCGCGTCACGTTTTTCGCGCTACTGACACGGATGTCCAGTGAATGGCGACGCTCACCTACCGAGGCTTCTGCGCGGCTTTTTCTGCCACTGCCAACGCCATGATCGAATGGGAGTTCTGCGGATCGTGGCGTCGCGGTGCGCGCGCACGTGTATGCTCCCACGGGCGTGAGCTACGACGAAGACCGCTCGCTCCTGTTGGGGTGGCGCGACGGGGATTCGGCGGCCGGAGACGCACTCGTGCGCAAGCACTATGCCTCCGTGCACCGCTTCTTCGAGGTGAAGGCCACGACGGTGGCTGACGATCTCACGCAGCGAACGTTCCTCGCCTGCACGGAGAGCTTCGAACGCCTCGCACGCGCGGCGAGCTTCCGGGCGTTCCTCTTCGGCATCGCACGCAACGTGCTGCTCCAGCACCTCGACCGTCGCCGAGATGCCGCCGCGAACTGCGATTTCGACGAAATACCGAGCAGAACGACGCGCGCGTCGGCGCTCGTTGCCCGCCAACTCGAGCAACAACTCGTCCTGCGCGCCATGGCAGAGTTGCCCGATGAGCTCGCTCAGACCCTGCAGCTCTACTACTGGGAGGGCATGCGAATGCGAGAGATCGCCGACGCAACGGAGTGCAGCCCGACCGCGGTGTCGACCAGACTGTATCGCGCGCGTCGGCAGCTCCGCGAGGTCGCAATGGGGTTGGCGCGCGGGGCGGAGGTTCGCAACCGCCTGGCCGCCGACATCGATGGGATCGCGCGGTCGATCGCGAATGCCGCGACCCCACGCGACTCGGCGCAGGGTGGGTAAACGCACCCACCCAATGTGGACCTGGTCCCGAGCGAGGTCGCGCAGGACCCACAAAACGCAGGAAGCGACGGCGAGCGCGCGGGCCACCCCACACAGCCGCCGCCGTCTGGGCAGTGGCGGACCCTAGGGCGCCGCGGGGCCCGCGGTCATCTGGCGTTTGTGGGGCTTTGCCACACGCTGCTAGGATCGTGGCGTGCTTGACTCCGCCCTCGTGACCGCGACGCCGTATCACACGGCGATCCCCGTCGGCACGCGGCTGGGCAAGTACGAGGTCATGTCGCTGCTTGGATGCGGTGGGATGGCGGAAATCTACTTGGCCCGTGCCCATGAGGCCGCCGGCGTCACACAGCGCGTTGTGATTAAGCGAGTGCTCCCCCAGCTCGTCCACGATCCCGAGTTCGTGCGCATGTTCGTCGAGGAAGCGAAGATCACTGCGCTTCTCGATCATCCCAACATTGCTCGGGTCAAGGAAGTCGGCCGGGCCTCCGGGGAGTTCTTCCTCGCATTGGAGTACGTCCACGGCGTGGACCTGCGTCAGATCCTGCGCAAGCGCAGCGAATTGGGAGGGTTTCCCCGGGCGTTGGCTCTCACGATCATTGCTGCGGTTGCCGACGCACTTCACCACGCCCACGGCCACGGCGTTGTCCATCGAGATGTCTCACCGTCCAACGTGATGGTGTCCCACGACGGGCACGTGAAGGTGCTCGACTTCGGCATCGCCAAGGCCACGCGCACCGCGATGACGCGCGCGGGCACCATCAAGGGCAAGGTCGGCTACATGTCGCCCGAGCAATGCATGGCGGAGGACGTGGACTGCCGCACCGATGTTTTCGCCCTCGGGATCCTCCTCTACGAGCTCACCGTGGGTCGACGCTTGTTCCGTGGCGACTCGGACTTCGCCGTGATGAACCAAATCACCCTTGGCCGATTCGCGATCCCTTCGTCGATCGAGCCGGATTATCCACCGGCGCTCGAGAGCATCGTGCTCCGCGCCCTTGCGTTGGAACCGAACGATCGATTTCAGACCGCGCGCGATCTCGCCGCCGCGGTCGAGGGATTTGCGCTCTCGCAACAGCTTCGCCTATCACCAGGGATCGTTGCTGACTGGATGCAGGAGGCCTTCGGCGATCCGCAGCCGCTCACTGCCCCCACGGGATTGTCCAACGCCACAAGGCCATCGCAAGTCATCGCGACGCGGTGGAGCTACCCGAGCCGGACCAAGCGCAGCCGACCTCTGGCGATCGGGCTGCTCGCCGGTGCCCTCGGCATCGCCGTGGGAGCTGTCGCCGTCGCGGGGCTAAAGACTTCACCTGCGCGCGTCGAATCGTCCGCCGCCCCGGTTGCCGCCGCCGAGTCCCATGCGGCGCCACTTAGCCCGAGAGCTGAGGCCCCGATTGCCATCGGGCCGCCTCGGAACGCCTCGGCCGTTCCTGTCGCGACACCACCCGCTGCCGCGGTGGCCACCAGGCCGGCCGCGAGCGCGCCTGCAACCCGACAGGCGGTGCCGCAGCCGACCGCCACGAAACGCAAGAAGCCCAAGAAAACTAGGGCTGCCACAACCAAGAAACCGACGAGCGAGTCGCCGCTTTCAGACATCTTCCCGCCGTCGCGGAGGCCTTCGTGATTCTGTGGCTGACGCTCGCCGCGTTGGCCGCTGCACCAAGCGCCGTGGCGGACGATAAAGCCCGGGCATCAGAGCTCATGGCGAGGGCCGGGGTCCTGCGGGCCGACGGCCGTCGAAAAGAGGCCAGCGCCGAGCTCCAACGAGCGTACGAGATCTATCCCGATCGCGACTTCCTCTACATGCGCGGGGCGATCGAGCGAGAGCTTGGGAACTGTGGAATCGCCGTGGAGCTGTTCGCCGCATTCATCGCGGAGAATCCTGAGCGACGCGATATCGCGGCGGCCCAGGCGCAGATCGACGAGTGCGAGGCGCGGATTCCCGATCGACCTCGCCCGGCTGCGCCCGTTGCACCGCCTGCACGCACGACTCCACCCGTGGAAGTGCCTCCGCCGCCGTCCTCGCCGCCGAGAGTGCGTCCGCCGCGTCTCTCAACGACCCCGCCCAAAGACCCTAGGGTCGACACTGTCCCCGGGCGCCGCCCTGACGTCATCGTCGACGAGCGCCCACGCGTCGATCGGCTCGGTGCCGCGCTGCTCGGTTCAGGCGTGGTCCTGGCGGTCGTGGGTGCCGGACTTGTCGGCGGTGCGGCCGCACGCGCAAAGGGGGCCGAGCAGAGCGGCACTGCCGGGGGATACCGCGAGACGATCGCGGATGCGAGACGGCTAAACGGTGCAGGCGTGGGGGTTCTCGTCGGAGCGACTGGGTTGGTCGTTGGTGGCCTCGTACGCTGGGCCGTCACTGCGCGCGCCAGGAAGCGATAGACTTTCGGTTGTGCGCGCCGCGGTCGTCGCCACCGTCGCGATCCTGTCGATCGCACCATGTTGCTATCGGGTGGACACGTACGCGTGTCGTGAAGATTCGAACTGCGTCGATGGCGCCCGTCGCGGGACGTGCGAACAGACGGGATGGTGCGGCTACCCGGACACAGATTGCCCCAGCGGCCGGCGCTACGACGACCTAGCCGGCGACGGCCTCGCCCACGAGTGTGTCGCACCAAGCGACGGTGACACGACGCTGACGGCCACAACAGTGGATCCTTCTTCAACGTCGTCTGCCTCGGAGTCGACGACGAGCACCCCGACGCCGAACTGCGAGGACGAGGACGGCGACGGATTCGGGAACGGCGAAACCTGCTTGGGCGCCGACTGCGACGATGACAACCCAGAAGCCGCTACGAACTGCCTTTACGTCGGGCCCGACGGGGACGACGACTCCGCAGGTACCCGCGACGAGCCTTGGCGCACCTTTGCCAGGGCAGTCACCGCCCTCGGCCCCGGCATGAGCCTGGTCGTTTTGCCCGGTACTTACACACCGGCAGACCACGGCGGGCTCATCGCGTCCTGCACGGGCGGCGCCGCCAACGGTACGGCGGAGAGTCCGATCTTCGTGCGGGCGGACGTCGAACGTCAGGCCCACATTGCAACCGGGGGTACCGACCTCGGCATCCGCTTGGAGGGGTGTGCTCATTGGCGCGTCCGGGGGCTCCAGCTATCAAGCACGGACGCCGCCGGTGGCGAACCCCACATCGTGGAGATCGAGTCATCCAGCAACGTTCAGCTGCGCCGCTTGCTTCTGCACGGCAATAACCGCTATCGCTCTGCGTCCGCTCTCGTCGAGCTAGAAGGCGCGACCGATCTCACCATCGAAGAGTGCGAAGCGTACGATTTCACGGGTTCGGCGTTCCACTTCCGAGGTGGCGATAGCAACGTGATACGCCGGGTCTACGTGAACGGACGAGACGCCTCGGACCTGCCCAACTGCACCGACGACGTTGAGCCCTTCTGCTCCCCATACGATGGAGCGGACTACGGCTTGATATCGAGCAATAGCATCACCATTGAGAACTCGATCTTCGAGAACACAACGATTGGTGTGAACGGTGGCGGGGTCAATGACGCTCGCGTACTCGGGGTCGCGACAATCGGGGGTACCCACGGCGTGGTCTTCGGATACTACGAGGGCACCCAGAACCCCGAAGTCACCAACGTTGTCGTCGAGCATCTCGTCTCGGTCACCCCCTCGTCGCGCGCGGTGTACCTGCGCACGGTCGCCGACGCCTACGTTCGCAACGTGACCGCGGTGGGAGGGGGAGCTCTGCGCGCTGACCTCCAGAGCGGCGTCGTCCCATGCCCCGAGGCCGGCTGCCTCATCGATGCCGCGAACCTGCTGGTCGTGGATTTCCCGACCGATGGGCTCACGATCGTGGACGTCCCGGGCATCGTAGTGCATCACAGCAACTCTGAGGACTACCGACCCAACCCCGACGTCGACCCCATCGACGATGACAGCGGGTACTGGCGCCAGTGCATCAGCGTCCCGGACGATCGCGTCGGCCTCGCCGCCGATCGCTGCATTGCATACATCCCGTCCGACAGCCCGAACTCGGGCGCAGGCGAGAACGGCGCAGACATCGGCGCAAGCCTGCTTTTTCGCTACCACGACGGCGTATTGCAGGACGAACCGCTGTGGGATCCGCAGACCGGCGCGTTTCCTTGCGGCGATCCCGTGCTCGGAGTCAACGACGAGCCGACCACATCGTGCCTGGGTGTGCACGTCCGATTGCATGTCGCGACGCCGGGCTGCCCGCTGCCGTAGCCGTTGGCGCGAAGACATCGCGTCACAGCCGCGTGGGGACCGCCCGCCGATTTGACACGATCCTCGAGGGCCGGCACAGCCGGCGGTTCGCGCAGCCCTGTACATGGCCGGGCGCCCGAGGCGTGGCACGGCCTTCGCAACCCGGCGACTCCTTGATGAGCTCCCTCCCCAACACACCCGTGAATTCACATCGCACCGTCCTCGCGGTGTTGCCTTGGACCATCGCCCTGGTCGCGTTTGGCGCGATGCAGATCGGGCTGTGGACGCGCGAACGCGATGGCCAAACCTGTTGCTGTGCGACGCCGACGCTCGCCGCCCCGGTCCCCCAGCCGGCTGAGTCCAGCGTCGAGCTGACCACATCCCCGAGCGCGACCACGGATTGGGACGAGGCGGTCCGATGCGACGGTGACACGTGCACGGTCGCGCGGATCCCCCGGCATTCGCTCGCGCAGCGGGGCCAGCAAGCTCGCCAGGGGCGCCTCGTTCCCGTCGTGCGGGACGGGGAATTCATGGGGCTGAAGGTCTACGGCGTGCGAAGGCACAACTTGCCGCGGCAGCTGGGCTTTCAAAGCGGCGACATGCTTCTTGGGCCAAGCGGCGAACAACCGGAACAACTGGCGCGCATCGTGAGCTTCTACGATTGGCTGGCCCAGCAGTCCGACGTGCGGCTGACGCTGGAACGCGACGGCAAACGCCTAACCCGGAGGATTCGCGTGGTCGACGAACTTGAAGGCACGTGAGCCACACAGCTAGGACGCGGTAAGCTCGCACCGTGACCAACCCGTCGCCGTCGTGGCTCGAGGTGACGCTGAGCTTCCTGGGCGACGGCGAGCTCGGCAACGTCCTGCAGGCATTCGCCGCGCCGTGGCCGCGTGGAGGTCCGCCCGCGCCATCCGAGCGCCCGTGGGGTCACGACTTCGCCGCGCTCGAGCGCGAGCTCGCGGACCCTGTCGTACTCGCGACCGTGCCGGATCGCTTGGGCGGTGAGATCGATCGTGCGCAAGCCGAGTTGTTTGGGCGGCGCACCGCGGCGGTTGACGAGCTACTCGCAAGCATCGGCGATCGCCCCGCGCGCGCACTTCGTGTGGGATTCCGTGAGCGACTGCTCGGCATCCTCGCGGCCGCGGGCCCGCGCGCGCCGCGGGTGCGCGCGCTCGCAGACTTCTACTACAGCCACGCGTGTCGCCACTTGCATCGACGCGCGCACGGCGATTCCCTACCTCCGCTGGCGTCCGCGCTCTCGTCGCTGCGGTGGACGACGCTCACCGACGGGCTCGCTCGGGCAACGATCGATGGACTGTTCGCCGAGGGTCCGACCCACGTGAATCTGCTCCGGGTCGAACCGCGGCGTCAGCCGATCGACGTCGTCGACTGTCGCGGGGACGCAGGGGCCGGCGTACCGTTCGTCGACACCGTCGCCCGGCTCGGCGCTCGTGCGGCGACTTCGGGTGGATTCTTCCTATATTCGGAGGCGGACATCGCCCCACCGTCACGCCGGCACGATCCCGTGGGGTTGCTCGTGCAAGGTGGCGAGGTCCGCTCGCCGGCGTGGCTGCGTCGCGGAGCGCTGGCGATCAATCGCGCTGGAATGGCATGGATCGAACGCATCGGGCCCGAGCGCATGACGATGTGGTTGCGCACACGGACGCTGGATCCGAGCACGATCGTCAATCGCGCGAGCGGTGAACGCGGACCTGACATGGCGTCGATCGCGGTCGTCGGTGACCGTGTGGTCGCGGTCGGACGCGCGCTCGCGGTGCCTCTCAACGGTGCGGTTCTCGCCTGCGAGGATGCGACGATCGGCGATCGCGTTCAGCTCGCGATCCCCGGCATCGCGACGGCGATCGCCGGCGGCCCCGTCTTGCTCGAGCAGGGGCGCGTGGTGCTGGATCTGCGCCGAGAGGACTTCTGGGGCACCGCGCCGCCTGTGACCTTCTCGCAGGACGAAACCGGTGACGCGAACCTACTGCCACGTCTCGCCGTCGGCACAGTTGGGAACGAGCTCGTGTTCGCCGCCATCGACGGCCGCAACCTCGAACGCGCGTTGGGCATGACCCTCGGCGACGTCGCATCGCTGATGTCGGCGCTCGGGTGCACCGACGCGCTCAACCTCGACGGTGGGTCGTCCAAGCGGATGGTCGTGGACGGCATGACACTCGACCTTCCAAGCACCGACCTGGTCGGCGTGAACGCAGCGGCCGATCCAGGTCTGCGACCGGTCTACACAGCGATCGTCATCGGCATTCGCGCCGATGTCGTGGCAACGCCTTAGCCGGCGATTCAGTAGTGAGGCTCATCGCGACCCGGAACCTCGACGGCCATCTCAAAGATGCGGCCATTCCAGTCGATCACGTAGAGGTGGTCCCGCTCCCAGCCACCCACGCCGTCACCTTGTTGGAAGATCTCGCCTTCGTTGAAGTACAGGTAGTCGAATAGGTGCGAGAACGTTATGCCGTCGATGCCGGTGAAGCTCCGGGTGCCCCCGCGACCGTGCCCGCCACTGCGATCACTTGTTGCCTAGGAGCTGGGCCCCCCAACTGGGCCCGTGCGCTCACCTCGGATGCGCGCGCTCCCAGGCCGGGCGACGAGTCTTGGTCCAGCGCTTCTCCGCACCGGGTTCAAGCGGCGGTAGGCCGTCTTTCGCGCGAATCGAGTCCGGGAGCTGACCCAGCACGGCGGTTGCACATGCCTCGGTGTGCACGACGGATTCCGTGCCGGTGCGGGCGAAGAGCTCCTCAGGGATGTAGTAGCCGCGCTTGGCCACGTTTTCGGGCGTGGGAATCCGGTACGACATCTTCACCAGTTTCACCTCGCGCGGCATCTGCCCGCCGTTGTCGCGCGCCCACTGGCGGCACTGCCAGCGGCCAAACCACTTGCGGTACCAGTCGCCGCCCCCCGACTCACCGCCGATGATTCGACGGTTCATCTTGCGCAATCGGTCGTTCCAGATCCACGGGATGGGCTTGCGTTCGTCGGCATAGACATCCGAGCGCATGTCCCACGACTCACCGTCTGCGTCGACGACGACGACCTTCATGAACACGTTGGCGCGCGGCGGATTGGGAGCAAACATGCCCCAACCCTGGTCGGTGGTGGTACGCGTGAGCCAAGTGGCGAACGCGGCACGAGCCGGACCACGGAAGCTTCCTGTGCAGTCCTTGTCCGGCGTTAGCCAAGCCGCAACGGCTACCAGGTGCCACGCGAGACCGAGGCCGACAACGACGCGACCGAACGGCCCGTAGGCCCATGCCACCGCCCGACCGGCAGCGCTCGGTTGGAAGGGGCCGGCGGGATTACGGCTCGCCCGCACGCGAATCCACATGACCCCCGCGATGAACAGAGCGGTTCCGAGCCAGATCCAGCGGAAGTCCCACCGAGGCACGACCCACACCCGCACCAGCACCCCCGCGACGGCACCGCCGAGCCCGACCCACAGCGCCCAGTTTGGGATCCGCGTCGTGTCGCGCTGGACACTCGGCAGGCTCGGATCCTCGGCCGGCAACACGGGTTCTCCAGCGGCAACCGATGCTGGGATGAACGGGATGCGCCAAGCTGCCAGACGATGACCCACGTCGCGCAGAAGCGACGCGATCTCCCTGCCCTCGAGGAATGCGAACGTGGCCGAGAGCATGCCGGTCTGAAACTGTCCGACGCTCATCAACGTGAAGATGTGGGCGTGGAACGCGATGTGCCATACGAGCCATACCCGCCGCCCGAAGAACCATCGACACACCCAATCGCGATCGAGCACGACCGGCCGCGATAGCGGGCGGCCGAGGATCCTTCGCACGACGACCGGACTTCGGGCGAGCTTGCGCCAGAGGATCCAAAGGGCGACCCACAATCCGACCCACAACCCGACGAAGGTGCCGGCGTCGATCCGCGGCCCGTAATGCACGGGCCACACCGTGTAGGCGATCGCCGCGGACAGGCCGATGAGGGCGGCAAACGACAGCCTCGCCACCCAGCGAACCCGCGGCGGGATGTCCGTGAGGCGCTCGCGCACCGCCACCCGCGCAACCATGCCGACGATCACAAGCGGAAACGACATCTGGCCGATCTTTACGGCCCAGGTCATCGCCCGCAGCACTGTCGTTCCCGCTAACGACGACAAGAACTGCGGTGGCAGCCGGTAGAAGTGATCGAGATTCATCGCGTAGTAGAGCGAGTCGCCGCTCATCCACACGCCGCCGGTCTTGAGCAAGCCGGTCGTTGCGTAGATCGTGGCGAGCTGCAGCATGATCAGCTTGCGTGGCCACGATGGGACCAGGCGATAGATCGCCTGCAAGCCATGCGGATGCTCCCCGCTCGGTGCGATCCCCGCGCCGCCGCCGAGCCCGTTGCGTTCAGACAAAAGCCCGTGGCGTCGGAGTTTGCGACAACGGATCCAGTTGTCGATGCTGTAGGCGTGCCCGCTTCGCGCAAACACGAGGTAGGCGAGAAACGTGCGATAGACGAGCTCAGTTCCCTCCCAGGCCAGCGAGTTCCGCCAGAGGATCGAGTTCATCAGAAACCACGTCAGCACCGCTGCGACACGGGTCTGAAAGCCCACCACGAGGGCCAAGCCGGCGATCCAAAACGCCATCAAATGGAGGTAGAATGCGGTCGGCGAGTCCCAGAAGAACAACAGCGAGTACTTCGGACCGCGGAGAAACTGCCACAGGGCGGCCCAGTCGAAGAAACCATAGGGCTCGTTCGGTGAGTTCCCATCTCCGAACCCGGCGAACTGTTCACGCGCGAACACCTCGCGCGCCACCTCTGTCGGGAAGATCCCTTCGTTCGTATAGAGGAACTCGAAGTACTCGTACATCCCGTTGATGTTGGCGATGACAAAGGAGCCGAACACGATGCGGAACACCGCGATCCCGCGCGGGTCCTCCTTTGTCAGCCACCATCGACGCCAAACATCGGCATACGAGATGAAAATCGCGATCGCAGCAGTCGCAGCGGCCAGAGTCAGCCACCCGACGGTGGGGGCGAGCGCGAGCGCGTCTTGATTGGGTATGCGCTCAGGCGCAAGCACGGCAGTGATCATCGGGCTCCCACCTAGGCTTGGCTCGAGCTCGGGTGGAGCCCTGGGTTCGCGCGCGGCTTACTGGGCGCCGGTTCGGCGGTCACCGCGTACGCATCGGGTGGCGATCGATCGGAGCGCTCGTATCGGAGGATCCAGCGGTAGAGCGCGACGATGAACAGCGCCCCGAAGATCCACAACAACCCGAGGGTCGCGAAGATCGCGACATCTACCGCTCGTACGGCAAGCAACACCATCATATGAACCTCTGCCCATCCTTGGTACCTGCCGCGGCAGCGAAACGGCAGCGACGGCTTTGCGGGGTCGCCGGGAGACACGCGCGCAGTTGCTTCGCGGAAGAAGCGTGCAAGAGGTCACGAGGTGCCCGATGCGGGTGCCACCCCCATACGCGGCGGATGCGGCGCGTGACCCATCTCGCGCGGCGCGGCGCCCACGGCGTCAGGGTTCAGGCCGATTGCGCATGTGATCGGCGAGCTGACCGAGAGCGCGCTCCAAGGCGCCCCGCAGTTCGTCGTCGGCAACCACCGCGGCGAGGGCAACGCGCATGCAGTCCATCCATTGGTCCCGCTCGGCGACGCCGATGGAGAACGGCAGGTGCCGAGCTCGCAAGCGTGGATGACCGTAGCGTTCGACGTAGCGCGGAGGCCCGCCCAGCCAGCCGCAGAGGAACATCCACAGCTTCTCGCGACTGCCAGCGAGGTCGCCCGGGTGCATCGCCCGAACCGTCGCCGCGTGCTGATCGGCGTCCATCTCGTCGTAGAAGCGATCGACGAGGGCCCGGACGCCTTGGTCGCCACCGAGGAGCTCATACGGCGTTGCCGTCACGCGACGCTCATAGCGCGGGCTGTCGCCCGCAACCCAAGCGAAGCGCGAAGCGTGTAGCGCT
>CADEGN010000167.1 GCA_902826865.1 uncultured Myxococcales bacterium | reverse complement strand
TGATCGCACAACCGTCGACGACACCGCCGCGGCCATCCCAGTGGCCGGGCAGGCCGGTGGCAGCGATCGTGAACGCCGCCGCGGCCACGATCGCGATCGACGTGGAGACGGTGGCGGTTGGGTGCCACAACCCGAGGGCCACCGCCGGTAGCGCGATGCAAGCTGCACCCCAACCGAACAGTTCGGCCGCCAGCCGCCAGGGGGCTCGCGCGAAGAGATCGGGTTTCGGCCCCATCATCGCGATCGCCGTCGCCAGGGTGGCAGCCTGCATGGCGATGACAATCACCAGGCGTGTGCGTCGCGCGGCCCACCGGGATCGAAGGTCGGCCGAGATCGCCGTGACCACGGGTAACTCGTCGCTCATGCCGAACTCCCGCCCGAACCGAATCCCAGCACCCGTGCGAGCGCCTTGTAGGCCCGATGCGCCCGGACCCGCGCGGCCGTCTCACGCACCCCGAGTCGCCGGGCGATCTCGCCGAACGACATCCCCTGGAGCTTGTGCAGCTCGATGAGCTCCCGCTGCGCCGCCGGCAGCTCGCCCAGCGCCTCTTGCACGCGACGCATGATGTCGTGCTCGCCCTGACGTTCGATATGCTCCGCCTCCGGATCGGAGGCGTCTGCGACCTCGCCGAGGTCGCGGACGTCGGTCGGCACGAGGCGGCGGCCTGCGCCCTTCAGGGAGGCGAATGCAACGTTGCGGGCAATCGTCGCGTACCACGCCACCACGGCCCCCTCGGCGTCTGGCGATGGTGCGACGAATCTCCCACGCGCGAGGTGGGCGCGCATCATGGTGACCTGCAGGAGGTCGTCGATCGCGGCGTTGGTTCCGGCCAAGCTGGCGATGACGCTGCGCAGCCGCGGCGCGAGTCGACGGTAGAGCTCGTCGAACGCATCAGCGTCGTCATCGGCGTAGCGCCGCATCAAGGACACGAGGCCCTCGGCGCCAGCTGTCACTCGGAGCTCCGCACGGCCAGAGTGTGTCACGACAACGGCTCGACCGGGGCGATCGCGGGACACATCCAGCGCGACTGCGTGCGAGTTCACGACACACGCCTCCCCGTCCAATTCGTCCGATCGGCTGGGCTCGGGCGGCGCACTCGTGGGTATCAACTGCTTGCAGCCGGCCAGGTTACCGGCGCGCCCGCGACCGGACGCCCGAGCGGATCCGCAACGGCTGGCGATCGGCCGTGGGAGCCGCCGGCCCGCTCGCCGCGACGGCACCCGCCGCATCCCGACGCCCCCCCATGGCTCAGCTATTCTGGACGGCGCTTGCTCGCCCTTGCCGCCGCTGCGTTCGTCGCCATGGCGCCGCTGGATCTCCGATGGCGTGGGCCGGCGGACTGCCCCAACGCGGCCCACGCCACCGCTAGCATCGAACGCTTGCTCGCCGGGCACGAACCTCCGCAGGACCGGCACGTGCGGGCCGACGTCGAGCTAAGCCGGGGCGCGTATGCATTCGTCGGCACCGTGCGCATCGACGATGGCACCTCCAGCGGTGAGCGCGCGCTCGAGGGTGCGACCTGCGAACAGGTGGCCGATGCGGCCTCGTTGATCATCGCGATGGCGATCGATCCGCGCCTCGGCATCGAGGGCGATCCGCCGACAGACGTCGACACAACGCCGGTGCCGCAGCCACCCGACGCGGCGACGATCTCCGACGACGCTGCACCCGGGTCCGCGCCCGCCCCGGTACAGGTGCGCCCGACCACCGCCGCCGCGCGGCCTGGGCCGACGAGTGCCGACGGCGATCGCCGTCGCGACCCTTCCCGCACGCCTCGGCCGCTGCGGACCTTGCTCCGCGCAAGCGCCGGCGCGGGCTTCGGATCCGTGCCCACGGCAAGTGCGATCGCGGCACTCGCCCTCGCGATCGGCGGCCCGCGTTGGCGCGCCGAGATCGACGTGGATGGGTGGTTACCGCGCACGCGTCGACCGCCCGGCAACAATGCGATCGGCGTGCGCGTGGCCGGCTGGAGCATCGGTGTGCACGGCTGCGGATCCCCGCTCGCGCGCCGACTCGAGATCCCCCTGTGCGCAGGTGTACGGATCGGAGCATTGCACGGGCGCGGCGTCGGCGACCTCGCGGCCCGCAACGCCACGTCGGTGTGGATCGCCGCCAGCGCCGGCCTCGGGCTTTGGGGCTGGATCAACCACCGGTTCGCCCTGGCCTTCGACGTCGAAGGCCTCGCGGCGATCACCAAGCCCGCGTTCGTTACGAGGCCCTCTGGTTTCACCGTGCGGTCGCCTCCGGGCGGCGTTCGAGGGCTTTTCGGCCTGGTGGTGCGATGGCCGTGACGGAAGCAGCCGGCCGCGGACATCCACGCCCTGTGGCGGGCCATGGGGCGTACCGGCAGCCCGACGACCGCATTGGCCTGGCGGACCTTTATCGAGCGCACGCGGGGTTCGTGTGGCGCTGCTTGCGTCGTTTCGGCATTCCCGAGGAAGCGCTCGAGGACATCGTGCACGAGGTCTTCATGGTGGTGCGACGACGCTTGCCCGAGTGGGACGGTCGCTGCCCGCCGACAACATGGCTCTACCCGATCGCCCGCGGTGTGGCCGCCAACACCCGCCGCTCGCGGGCGCGCGCCGAGGCCCGCCGTCCGTTCGTGCCCATGGGCGAACCACCGGTCGACCCCGAACGCGCGGCCGAGCGCAACGAGGCCCTCGCGTGCGTCGCGGCATTCCTTGACGAGCTTGATCCGGACCAACGCGAGGTGTTCGAGCTGATCGATCTCGAAGGCATGCGCGGCCCCGAGGTCGCCGCGCTGCTGACAACCAACCTCAACGTCGTCTACTCGCGCCTGCGGATCGCGCGTCGCAAGCTTGTGTCGTTTCTCGACGCGCGCGGGCATTCGCCCATGCGGAGGAGCCCATGAGCTCGCGCGCCCCAGAGCCCGCGCCGCTGCGCAACGACGCGCGTCGCGTCCTCGACATCTGGTCCGAGGAGCACACCATGCCGCCGGCCGCCGCTGCCCGCGTGTGGCGACGGCTCCAGCAGACCGAGCAACGCCAATTCGCCCGGCCGCGGGCGATCGTGTGGGCGCTTCCCTTCGCCCTCGCGGCCGCCGTATTGGCGGCGTGGTGGGGGGCGGCAACCATGCTCAAGATCTCGCGCGTCGAGCCAACTGGGCCGGCCGCCGAGCAGGCGGTCGACGATCTGCAGGCCGATCGGCCCGCGTCCGCGGACACCGTCCAGCCAGCGCGGACAGAACCCGTCGCGCCAGCGATGCCGCCGGCGCTCGATCGACCCACGGCCACTCCACCTCCGCCGGCTGCCGTGACCACGGCCCGCCGACCGTCGGCACGGCCTGAAGCTGCGGTGCCCGCGATCGAGCGTGGGGCCACGACCCCGACACTCGCGCGCGAACGGGATCTGATCGCTCGCGCATGGTCCGCGCTCGTGGAGGGCGATCTGGAGGCGGCACTGCGGGATGTCGCCACCCATGCGCGCGATTTCCCGAACGGCCTGCTTACCCCGGAGCGGGCCGCGATCGGCGTCATCGCCGGGTGCAAGCGCGGGGACAAGAACGCGACCGTCGACGCGCACCGGTGGCTTGCCGCCCAGCCTCACTCGCCCCTCGCCACCCGCGTGCGGGCGGCCTGCATTGTCGACGCGACCGCACCGAGCCCGTGACGGATTCTTCGCCGGGTGCACATTCACCGGTCGCTTGAACGGCTGGCCCACGATGACCATGAAGCTCCCACACCCGGCACTCGCTTCTCTGTTTTCCACATGCATGCTCGCATGCACCCTCGACCCGAAGAACGTCGGCGACGAACCCGGCGAGTCGAGCGGAACGCTTGGCGCCACCGGCGATGGGCCGTCGAGCGCGAGCATGACATCGACCAGCGCGACCGTGGGAGAGGCGAGCGGCTCCGGCCACGCCACGGCCGAGGGCACAACGGGCTCGGGCGACGGAACCGGTCCCAAGCTCGACATTGGGACTGCCGATGACGACGGTCCCAAGTTCGATCTAGCGCCGATGGAGTGCGAGTTTGAGCCGATCGTCCGCGACTTTGCGGACGCGAGCAAGACGCCACCGGTCGACTGCGGCTTCGTGATGCTCGACGATCCCATCGAGGCTTGGCAGACCGCCCACGTTTGCGCGGTCGAGGCCCTCGCCGCCGACGGGGCGTTTGCGTTGCTGTGGCAGAGAGACAGCATCGACAGCACGGCGTACGGGGCGGTTGCAGGTTTGGTTGGCGAGGTCTACGGCATCGCCGAGTTTTCCTACGATACGAAGGCGGACCCGGTGCTGTGGCAGCGGCGGTGCAGCGCAGTCGTCACCCTCGACGACTGCGGCGTCGGGGCGGGTGAGATGTGTTTGACGTGCATCGCGGCGGGGGATCCGGTGACGATCTGCGAGTTTCCACCGTAGCGGCGCTGCGGAATGCGGCGCATCGCGGGGCGAAGCGGCGCATCGCGGCGAACAGCACAGCCCGCCGGTCGCCGCCTCGCCGACGGTTACTCATCGGCGGTGGCCTCCATGCGCGGTACAGTTTCGGGGCCAACGGATCTGCCGCTGGCGCGGCCAGAGGCCTCGATGGGGTCCGGTCGGAGGTCATTGCGCGAAGAAGCACACGGGTTCCCCCATCGATCCGAACTTGGAACAGATCATCTCGTCGGGGCAGGGCGTGCTCGCACAGTCGAGAAAGCAACTGTTCGCGTGGCAGATGATCGGCAAATCACCGGGCGCAGGGGGGCAATCCTGGGTTGAGTCGCAGTCCGCAGCGCAGACGATCAATCCCTCACCACATACCCCGCCGCCGCAGCTCGGACAGTAATAGCCGTCGCTGAAGCACGCCGGCGTGCACCGGTCGTACGGCTGCGGCGCGTCGGAACCCCCCGCCCTCGTCGGCCCGCCGGATGACGCCTCGCTCCCCGTGGAGCCGGACGCCGAGCCGGTGTCACCGCGGGGGGCGGAAGCGCCACAGCCGGTGACGACGGCCAGCGACACGAGCCCGAGGCGGACCCTGGTCACCGGTCACCGGCGAGCGCGTCCGGGACGGTTCCGCTGCCGTCGAGAAAGAACTCGTACGTCGGGATCTTGCCTTCACCCCCGGTTCCGTTGCCGTTGCTGTCACGCAGCGCAGCGTATCCGCACAGGCGGGCCTTCCACAGCGGTCTTTCCGCCCCTTGTTCCAGCCTGTAGAAGGTTCCCACGTCGATGGCATGCATCGTCGGTGTTGGATCGATCCTGAGTTGGGCGAGAGTCTGAGCCGCGAGAGCAAAGACAGCGTCTTCCGAGCTCGCGAGATCGGACGCAAGATCACTGTTCCCGTAGTCGATCTGGCGCCAACGACCCAGCATGCTGATGAGGTTTCCGTTTAGCTCAAACGCAGCAGAAGCGTAGTCTCCGGAGACCCCAATGCCCAAGATCGTGCGCTCGACGTGCACGGTCCTCGCGACGGAAACCACGACGTGTTCTTCGTCCTGTGGTCCGCCTGCCGCGTTCAGACTAGAAACAGTCAGATGGGCTTGGTCGGCTGCCGCCCCAACACCTGCCATCGCTCGCAGCACGGCGTCCTGCAGTTCATTCGCGTTCGTTATATCGATGTCGCGTGCGAGCTCGTGTTCGGGGGTACTGATAGCAAATCGTCCCGACCCATCACCGCAGCGCACGTTGACGGAATCGTTGCTGGCGAGCTCGACTGCAAGCTCCTCAAGGAGCGAGCAATCGGGCGGAGCGTCGCGCCCCGACAGGAGCACTGTGAGTTCTCGTGACGGCATCCGGCCCCGGTCCCAGCGCATGAGGCCGAAGAGGCTCTCCTCCGTTCCGTCGAGCCGAAGCGCCGCGCCGGTCGCTCCTGACTCGGTCTCGGAGCATGCCGCTAGCGATACCATGAGTACCATGCTGCAACCCATGATAGCCGTGGCACAAGAACTGCATTCAGCGCGGTGTTTCTTCATGGTGAGAACGGGCCACCTTGGGCCCTGGGCGCAGCGCCAGCGCGTCGGCGATCGCGGGATGGAGGCCGCGCAGGCGCGGGATTCGGGCGAGGAGGATCGACTCGAACAGCCGGAGCTGCTCTGTCGGCGACGCCACTTCGGCGATCCGCCCGCGCGCTTCGTCGGCGGCTCGCCCCCACAGATCCTCGAGCGGCGTGTGACGCTCCGCGAGCTCCCCCGACGGCACGCCGAGCACATGGCTCCCCTCCAGTATCGCTCGTCGACGCCGGCGGCTGCACACTTCGTCCACAGCCAGCCACAGGTTGCGTGTCCCCCAGACCCTCCTGGGGCCTGTGGTTGATCGCGGCGCCGGTGGGTGAACGCGCTGCGCTGTACCGCCACGACGACGACGCTCGGTTTCGCTTGGTGGGTGTCCACCAGATTGGGGGAGGGTCACTCCCAGCTAGCCCCGCTTCGTCGCCCCTAGCATGAGACGGTATACTCGCGGACCGTCGCCACGTTTTCGCTCTGAAGCCTTGACCAGGGGCGTCAGCTGCATGGATCCCGGGCGAGTCGGGTCGGCCCCCGCAGAGATCAGAATCACTGCGAGCTCAAAAGAGCAACGTTGAGCGACGTGTCCCAGCACGGTGTTGCCTGCCCTTGATTCGTCCTGGGCGTTGACATCGGCGCCGGCCGCGATGAGATACTTGACGACGCCGAGGTGTTCCTTTGCCGCTGCGTAATGTAGCGGTGCATGGCCGAGGTCGTCGAATGCGTTGATCGGCGTACCCTCGGCAATGAGGCGTTTGACCGTTTCGAGATCACCCTCCTGCGCGGCCCAGTGGAGACGATCGTCGTCGTCATCGTCATCCGTGACGGTCACTCGCACAAGCCAAGCTAGCACGCAGTACAGCCTTCGGTCGACACTGGTGCCGGCGAGCCGATGCATCTTCGCCAATCATCACGGGCTGCGCCCGCGAATCCTGAACCGCCCCGAGTTTCCCGGAGGGTCGAAAAGAAGGGAGACTGGGAGCAATGGGAGCGGCAAAGAAGAGGTACTCGGCCGAGGTTCGAAAGCGAGCGGTGCAGCTCGCGCTCAACAGCGTGGTGAAGCGCGGTTCAAGATGCGCGGCGATCGAATCGGTCGCGGGGAAGATCGGTTGTGCGCCGCAGACACTGCACAAGTGGGTAGCGAATGCCGAGCGTGATGCCGGCAAGCGCCCGGGCTTGACGACGGCGGAGCGCGAACGGCTCAAGCAGCTCGAGCGCGAGAATCGAGAGTTGAGGCGAGCCAATGAGATTCTTCGCAAAGCGTCGGCGTTTTTCGCCCAGGCGGAGCTCGACCGCCGACCGAAGTGATGGTCGACTTCATCGACGAACATCGAGACGTCCGCGGGGTCGAGCCGATCTGCGTGATGCCGCCGATCGCCTCATCGACGTCCTACGAACACCGAGCCCAGCGTCGCGACTCGCAGCGACGAAGTGCGCGACGGCGGCGAGAAATGGTGCTGTGCAGCGACATTCGTCGCATCTGGCAAGACAGCTTCGGCGGTGTCTATGGTGCACGAAAAGTCTGGAGGCAGCTGACGCGTGAAGGCCATCGTGTGGCGCGCTGCACAGTCGAACGCCTGATGCGGCGCCAGGGCCTGCGCGGGGCTGTTCGAGGCCGTGCATTCAAGCGAACGACGACGACCGACGACGCACTCGCTTGCCCGGCGGACTTGGTGCGGCGCGAGTTCAAAGCTGATCGACCCGATGCGCTGTGGGTCGCCGACCTGACGTACGTCGCGACATGGCAGGGCTTTGCCTACGTTGCGTTCGTCATCGACGTGTTCTCGCGCGCGATCGTGGGATGGCGCGTGCTCTCGTCCCTGAAGACCGACATCGCCCTCGATGCGCTCGAGCAGGCACTGCACGCGCGACGTCCTCGCGAATGGCTCGTGCATCACAGCGATCACGGCACGCAGTATCTTGCGCTCCGGTACACCGACCGACTCCGGGAGGCCGGCGTCATGAGCTCGGTCGGTAGCGTCGGCGACTCGTACGACAACGCGTTGGCCGAGAGCATCATCGGCTTGTTCAAGACCGAGGTCATCCGACGGCGTGGTCCGTGGCGCAGCGTCGACGATGTCGAGCTCGCCGTGCTCGACTGGGTGGCCTGGTTCAACCGCCAGCGGCTACTCGCGCCACTCGGCTACCGCACACCAGCAGAGTTCGAAGCCATGTATCATCAACCCAACAGCACCCCAGCGGCCATCGCTGGACTCACGTAAACAGGCCTCCGGATTTCCCGGGGCGGTTCAGCGACAAGGTCGCAATCGTCATCAGTCACGGCATCGGCAGTCGATCGGATAGACTCGAGCTCAGGGATTGAGTCCAAGGTGAGAGACGAAGAACGTATCGCGCGCGACCTGCAACGACGGCTGGGCGGCGACGCCCGAGTTGTTGGCGAAGGCGTGCATTGGGATGTTGAGGTCGCGGGTGTGGGTCGACGGTGCGAGGTCAGTTGCATCTGGTACGGCGAAGCAGCGGGTCTCATGCTGGGCATGAACCGTGGCAACAGGCGGGCTGCATTACGCCCGACATATTCCCAGCGGAGCGGAGCGGAGTATCTCGTCGGGTTTCACGATGATGTGCGGCGCGTCGCGGGAGGGCGAACCCAGGACATTGATGCGGCCATCGGTGCCGCGCGGGAATGGCTGGAGGGCAACTCGATCGTAAACGTCGAGGAGGCATGGCCGTTCGTGAATCAAACGCGCCGCCGAATGCGCGAGTTGCTCGAAATCGTCGCTCCGAGCTGTGCCGACGTCGCGCGATGCGAGATCGATTGCAACATCGGTCTCGAGCTATGGATCTACGGACGCGGTCGTTCATGCCAGCTTCACCCTGCCGCAGGCGGTGCGGTGACCGCGTCGTTCCGTCTCGGTCCCGCGCAGATCGCGTTCGGTGAGATCACCGCTGATCCCGCCCGACCGATCTCGAAGTGGATGCATGGGGCGACCTTGTCCGAGTTGACAAGTCTCGGGGTCTCAGCGGAGCGACACGCGGAGGTGCTCGAGGCCGGGGATGCGGCGCGTTGGCATTGGCTGCACGTGCGGGATCGGATTCAAGACCCGAACGACGTACTCGCAGATTCGAAGTCGGTCATCGAACGACTTGCCGAGCGCGAGCTGCCCACGCGGTTCTTCTCGTTCTCGTCGCTCAATCGCTTTTGTTTCTCCGCGAGTTCCCACTTTCCGTGGGTCCACGAAGGCCTGCCAGTGATCGATCCGCCCAGCCAGAACAGTCCCGGTGTCATGCGGAACGTGGAGACCACGATCGAGAGAATCGAGACAGCGTTGGCGGCATGTCCGATTGCGCCATTCTTCGGGTCGGCGGCACGCGTAACCGTCGACAAGCTCGATTCCGAACTCTCAACGGCGGGTTCAATGCTACGCGCGGAGTTGCGACAACGCAGCCAGTGGTTCGATGCCGCGGTCGTGCACGAAGGACGCTACTGCCGCGTCGTCGATGATCTGCGCTCGGCAACGTTCCACGACACCAGCGAAGTGTCTCTGCGAGTGAAGTTCCGTCGTCCAACCGACACGGTTAGTGCGATTCGGTCTTGGCTAGAAGATCGCTCGCGCCGCGACGAGATCGGGAACTTGCCTGGTGTCGAGAAGGTCTCGGTCGAGGAGCTTGTGTTCGCTTCGGACTGAGGCGGCGCGACCACACCCCGAGCTCCTCGTGATCGGATGCTCGCAACGGCTCGCGAGCTGGCGATCGACAAACCGTCGAACGGCGGCGCGGCGCATCTGCGTGCACCGAAGTGCAGTCAGGCAGCCTACCGGGACCGCGAGGCGATGTGCAACGTCGCTGCCCCGCTGTTCGAGCGGTGCTCTGCGGAGTGAGACCCTTTCGCGGATGTCGACGTTCGCCGGTGGTGTCGTGATCAAACGCTGCGGCGGCCGCTGCGATTCACCTTTGATCGAGACTCCGACCTGGGGCGAGGACGACTTCCTCGTGCAGGAAGACCTGGACCTCGAACCGGGTCGCTACCTGGTCAGGCTCACCCGTCCGGTCGACGACCCCGCGACGATCAGCATTCGGTTCGCCGGCGACGCATGCGGCTAGGAAGGTACGAACTCGGGCGGCCTCACTTCCGCGCTAGCCTCCGCTCAGCTGCGATCGGTGGCTAGCTCACCCCCCGCACCGCGGTCGCGGACGGGGGTCGGCGAGCCCAGCAGAACCTCGAAGTCCTCATCGCCCCAACCAGCCCCGTACTCGGCACGGGAGACCGCCGATGAGCCACCTAACGATCGTCAGGCACGGATCGCCCTCGGGCAGCTTCGGCGTGCGCTCGGGGTTGAGCAGCCCGCGCCCGATGCCCTAGCGCAGGTGCTCCTCGCGGGTCTTTCCGCGGAACCGCGTCATCATTCGGCGAACGGCCCATTACGCTTAAATGCGATGGGCGTGGCGACCGGTCACGGCCCAAACGCAGCAAACCCGTCGTATGGTTGTCGGGCCTGGGACACCGACTTCGCAACTGGACCGCGTTCACCTCGCGCAGCGTCGTGGAGATCGAGCTGTGGGCGGGGGCGGTAGCGCCTGCCGACGTACGATCGTCGCATCAATTGCTCGACGAATTGCTGGCGGCTGCGTATTTCGAAGATGACCGCGATGCGCGACGCATGGTCGAGCGGATCTATCGCGCGGTCGAGCGCCGCGACCCGCCCGACCCGGATGACGTGGTCGAGGCCAACCGGCTCGTCCGCGACGCGTTGACCGACGAGGTCCGCGACGGTCGCTTGCGTCTCACCGCGCGTGGGCGGCCGCACACCAGCAACAAACTCGGCGACGGGCTGCTCAACCCCTATGAAGACGAGCCGCCGGTGGTCGAGCCGCTGCCGCCGCCGACGACGTGGTTCTCCATCGTCGTGGTCGATGAGGTCGGCGATCCCATCGATGGTGTCGATCTGCAGTTCGAAGTCCTCGGCGAAACCCACAAGCTCGTCACCGATGGCAACGGCCGCGCGCGAAAAGGGGGGCTCGAGGGCGCCTCGGCCCTGGTGACGCTGCTGAGCGTGGCGCGCGTACGAGACAAGCTCAAGCCGCGCTGGAAGACCCCACGCACACCCAAGCTGCCGGTCCACACCGACGAGGCCCCGGTGGAGCTGGAGGTCCTCGATGCTCACTTCGACCCGGTTCGTTTGCGCCGCGAGCTCGAGACCACCTTGGTGATCATGCCGAGGTTCGCGTGCCGCGAGATCGCGGCTACGACCTTCGATTTCGGACGCAGCTTCGTCCGGCGCGAGGGCATCGTGCCGATGGCCGGCATCGCCGAAGAGCTCCACCAAGACGACGGTCAGCTGGCGTGGGTCTTCGGCCATACCGATCTGTCGGGCCCCGACAACCTCAACAAGCGCCTGAGCGAGCGGCGGGCCGAGGCCGTGTTCGCGGTGCTGACGCACGACGTCGCACGGTGGGCCGCCTTGTGGAAGGGCGAACCCAAAGGATCGCCGTGGTCGGAGTCGTGGGGCACCCGCGAGGTCCAGCACATGCTCAACGCCCTGAGTTGCCCCGACGATGCCGGCAACCCGCTCGGCGAAGATGGCGACAATGGCAGCAAGACGAAGCAGGCCGTGCGCCGGTTCAAGCGCAAAGACTATCAGGCCGTGCCCGCCGAGCAGGCCGATCTGCCCGACACCAGCACCATCGACGACCCATTCCGCGAGCAGTTGTTTCTCGCCTACGCCAAACTCGTTGGTCGCGAGCCCGTCGACCCCGCCCGCATCGCGACCATTGGCAGCGCCCCGTTCATGGGTTGTGGCGAATACAACCCGCTTTCGCTCTCGGTCAAGGATCGCGAGAGTCGGCGGGCCGTGATCTTCGTATTCGACCCCGCGGCCCAGCCCCAAGCCCCGCCGTGTGTGCTCGGCAGTGTTGCCGCTTGCACGCCACAGCTGTCGCCGGTGGCACAAGAGGGGAGTGAAGGACCGTACTACCGCTGCGAGTTCTACAAGAAGATCGCGAGCTGCTGCTTCTCGGCCGGTGGCGCCGACCTAACCCATGACGTGATCGTCCGCTTCTTCATGGACCTCAAGACCGCCAACGCGCTCGGGCATGCCTTCGTGCTCGAAGCCGAAGACATGCCCGACGACGACGGCACTACGCCACCTTTCACGCAGACACAGTCGCTCAAACAACACGCCCGCGAGGTCGTCGCCGCCGGCACACCGTCGGCAGATCCGCAGACGCCCGACGCTCCGCCCGATCCGGCCGCGTCGCCCATGGTCGAGCTCCACTTCACCCACGTGCCTGATGCTGCCAAGTATCGCCTGCGGGTCGAGGGCGTGGCGGAGCCCTACACCGTGTTCAACGCCACGGCGTTTCACATGATCTCCGAACTGTCGCGCAGCCTCGACGTCGAACGAATGCCGCGATTGTGGGCCATCTTGAACGCGCCTCCGCCACCCACAACACCGCCCAACCCCTTGGGGTTCTAGACCATGGCTGACGACGTATTTTCGCCGTTTCCTGGCCACGAGAGCGGGTCAGCTCCGGGCAGCGCGGAGCTGCTGTTTCTCAAACGCGCCCTATTCGTGCTCAAGGGGCAGTTCTTCGATCCCATCGCCCAAGCTGACGTACCGCTGCCGCCCCACCGCTTCGCCATCGCTCACTCCGAGGCGGTGTTCGCCGAGGGGACCACCAGCAACGGCGACGGGATCTCGACCATCTTCGAGCCCGACACGTCCTCGGTCGCGGCTGACGCACAGTGGGAGTTGTTCCTGATCCCGATCTTCGACGGTCGCCCCGACTCCGACAGCTACGCCGTGCACGGTGAGGCGTGGATCGATGTCGAGTCCAAACGCTGGATCCCGGCCGATGAGCTCGTCGAGCCGCTCCAGCGGCTCGAGACGCGCAAGCTCCTACGGATCCCTCTGTGGTCGAGCACGCGCAAGGCCGCCCGCGGCGGTTTTTCAGCGAGTCCGCCGGCCGGGGCGAGCTTCGCCACCACTGGCTTGCTGCGCACCAACGAACTCGTGCCGCACGGCAGCCCCGCCAAGCCGTGGGTCGTGCAGATCGATCACCAGTGGTTGCGCACGTGGGTTGCGCTGCATTGCTACGATCCCGTGGCCAAAGCCGATCGCTGCGTGCCGCAAGGCGTCGTCCTCACTTCGCGCGTGGATCTGAGAGACCGTGTCGGCGGCAGCAGTGTGATGCTCCCGAGTGGGTCGATCTACATGCTCCACGGCGGACGGGCCGAGGACCTGCCAAAGATGCGCTACGAGTTCGCGACCCCCGAGACGTCGCTGTTCGCCTACAGAGACGGCAAGACAGTCGTGAAGCCCGAGCTCGACACCGCCGAGCTCGAGCACCACTACGCGTTGCCGCCGCTTTGGGGATCACCAGGCCACGAGTGTTGGATCGGACCGGGTGAGCCGAATGCCGCCAAGCGCAAGCCCTTTGCAGAGTTACGCACCTCGGGGACCAGCGCGGACAAGCCGCTCTGTTTCCACCTCGACGACATCGTCGTCACCGCCAATGGTCTACGCCCGTTGGGGGTGGCTGGGGATGGCAGCTGGACCCTGACGGCGAAGCGGATGTGTGTGCTCGATGGCTTACTTGCCATTCGTCAGCCGGCCAAAGACGGTGACGCCGTCATGCCGTACTCGACGATCCCGTTCGAGCGCCAGCCCCTGCGCGCCGAAGAAGCATGCTTCGTGCGCGGGGAAGGCTTCGAACGCATGACGAGGGTCATCGAGTATGGCGGGCGGATCTTTCCGGTCGACCACCACCGGATGCCGGGACTCCCTGCGTTCGCGCCACTCGTCGGCGCCCGGGTGGCGCGGTTGGATAGCGGAAGCGCGAAGTCGCGCTGCGAGTTTCATATCCTCGACACCCGGTGGATTCGCACGACGCACGAAGGGGTTGCGGCACGCCTCACCCACGTGTTGGCGTATGTTCCTGCCTTCGTCACAGCCGTCGACGGCGATGCCGACGATGACAACAAGAACTCGGCCAAGGAGTTCGGAGTCAAGCGCTGCGAGCGTGCGATGGCGACGGCCTCGGCCGTGTGGAGCCAAGGCCACCCCGGCAATCCGGTGCCGGCGAGTCCGCACAAGGACTACGTCATCGTGCCCCAGGCGAAGCTGACCGCCGAACACACCGTGGTTCGCGTACGCTACCACTTCGGCGTCCGTGAGCAGGAGAATCGAGTCGAGGGCAGTGGCGGTGTGACCGACAACAAGCTCAGGATCCAGGTCCATCCCCAAGCCGGCCGCGCCACCGGCGGCGACCCCATGCATCTCTACATGGTGCACGGCCCTGACATCTTGGCGCCGCCGGTCAAGAAGAACCCCGAACCCAAGGCGGTCCTCGCCTTCGAACCCTCGGTCGGTGGCCACGACGATCGTTACGACAAGGTCCACGGAAAGCTATTCACCCTGGCCCACGAACTCGGCCACTCGGTTGAGCTTCCCGACGAATACATCGAAAAGCTCAAGGCGCCCGAGGGTGCATCGGGGGAGGTGGGGGCGTTCTCGGGCCGTGCGCGTCCGTTCAATCTCGACTTCGTGGCGATGATGCAGGGCAATCGGGTTCCCCGGCTACGATACCTGTGGCCGTTCGTGCAGGAGCTTGAAGCCGTGGCCGATCGGCGCGCCTTCGCCTGGGTGAAGGCGCAGTCGCCCCTGCGCGCCGAATACGTCATGGGCCAGCATACGTTGCGTTACTCGTTGCCCAAGGGGGCCGGGAAGTTCGGAGATGCACCGACCCCATGGAGCGCTCGATCCGAGAAGCTCGGGAGTTGTGAGCTGTTTCTGTTCTTGGCCGGCGACGACGAAGATTCGCGCGGGATGGTCATCACGCCGCCTGGAGCCCCCATCATCGACCAACCGTTCGATGGCATCATGGTCATAACCAGCAAGTTCTGGTTCTCCTTCGACGGCACGATCGCCGATGCCAAAGACCGTTGGGAGGTGATGTATGACGACTTTGCGGCCTCATACTACGACCGCGAGACCTGCCCGAAGTTCATGATTACCTCGAGTGGACCGTGGTTGACACGCGTCCTGTTGCTGGTTCAGCCGCGCTGCGAGATCGAGTCGAGCCCGACGAAGCTCGACGACGGCAAGCTCGAGACCATCGGCAACGCGGACATCGTGGTGCGCGTGCGAAAGGGTGATCGCTCACGCAATGCCGCCGCGACGCCGCAGGTTCTCACCGTCCGCAAGGGCGATGTGGGACACTTCTTGCTCCGCTACTCGCTGAACCCGACTCCCGCTGTGTTCGATGCGCGCGCCGGCGGGAAACTCACCGCGGCAGATTTCGCGCCGATCAATCTGTGGTTCGCCAACACCTTCGGGCGGACCAGCAAGGTGGTGCCCCTGTGAGTCGGCTCGTGAGCTCGAGCGAATCGTGGGGCGGCCCAGGCCGTGCGTCGCAGTTCGACGCGACCCCCGGGCGCTACACCCACGGCGAGCCCTTGGTGGCACCCGATCTCGCGCCGCTGCCGTCGATGCCCCAAGCCGTGCTCATCGGTGGCATGGGGATGCCCCAAGCCGTGCTCATCGGTGGCATGGGGATGCGTTGGGCGTTGATGTTTTCCGATCGCATGGTGGTGATCGACGCCGCTGGGACACGCACCATTACCGGGGGGCATTGGCTCGCCGCCCTGGAAGACGACGGCGCGATACGCTACGGAAATCGGCGCTGGCCTGCCGACGGGAGCGAGCCCCAGCGGCTCAAGCCCCTCGGGCCGTTCGCCGAGGGCGGCCGACAACTCGCCGGCCAGTGGCGTGACAACCTGTGGACCGGCGCCATGCAGCTCGAACCGTCCCACGGGCGCTTGCGCGTGCTGGTGTGGGTACGTAGCAATCTCGAGCGCTACGACGATGAGGGGGCGCCGCGGTGGTCGTTCGAGCGGCCTGGGTACGGCAGCGTCGCGATCGCGGGCGAACGCGTGATCGTCAGCGGGGAGGACGGATGGGTGCATGTGCTCGGGCCGCCGAGCGATCCCACCCTTCGCGACCCGCACGTGTTCGCCGAGCTCTCGCTCACCGGCACGCCCTATTCCGTCAGTGCCATAGACGACGGCTTCATCGTGCTCAGCGCCATCGAGGCCACGCCGGCATCGCCTGCGGCCGCGCGCGCGCGTCGTGAGGGCGTGGGTCCGCGCGTGTTCGCCGATCGATGGCAGACGGAAGTCGTCGCCCTCGATCTCCAGGGCGCCCAGCGGTGGCGGACGGTCGTCGACGTTTCGGTGGTGCAGCCGGCGATCGCCCTTGCCCGCGATCGCATCGCTCTGGCAGGACGCGGCCTTGCCTGCGTCGAGGGTGGGCACGTTCGTTGGAGCCGGGTGTTCGCCGACGAGGTGTACGCGTCGGCGTTTGGCGACGGAACGCTGGCAGTCGGGTTCGGGTCGACCATCGCCATCGTCGACGGCAATGGGGAGTTGACCGGACGCGTCGAGCTGCCCGAGCGCGTCGTGACGGTGCCCGCGATTGGCCCAGGCGGTGGGCTGTGCTGCGGGACGACCGGGCGGACCTACGTCATCCCGGTGGCCGATGCCTGAGGGAATCGTCGCGCGGCGGCAGTTCATCGTCGCCGCCGGTGCCCTGGCAGTCGGCGGGTGCCGAGGGATCGCGACCGTCCGTCCGCGCGTGCGGCCCAGCCGATGGCGGGCAGTCGCAACGCTTCCCAAAGACGTGGGTCGTGTCGTCGAGATCGTGGTCGGAGGTGGGTCGGGCGCGTTGGTGGTTGGCGAGAGCCTCACCGTGATGATCACCGGCGATCGTCGGATCCCGCTCGGCGCCGATGTCCAAGGCATCGCCCGCGCGGCCGCGGTGGCCGAGGCCTTCTTGTTCGCCGGTGGCATCTACGGCCCGGATGGGACCTTGCGGAGAAAGCTGCCCGGAGGCGGACTCTACCACGCAGGGGGGGTCGTCGAGCGCTGTGTGGCGGTCGAGCGCGGATATTGGACGACCGTGGCCCAGCTCGAGGGCGCACGGTCGGCGCCGGTGCTGTTCGTTCAACATCGGCGCCTGGCCGGAAAGGCCGGCGGCGATGAGCGCTATGCGTTCGAGGTCGAAGGGACCGGCACTGGCGCGCGCGCGCGTGACGGCCGTGTGGTGCTCGCCCTCGACGACGGTCGAGTCATGCTGCTGGCCCCCCGGCGTTCGGGCGGATGGACGCCGGCGATCGTGTTCGAACGCGAGGTCGATCCGTCGCCCTACGCGGTCGCGGTCGACGACGACGGAATCTCGTTGCTGTGCGCCGGCGAACGTCCAAGTGCGAAGCCGCACCCGTCTGCCGGCACCGAGGGCGCCGGTCCCAGCATCGTGGTACGCCTTGGCCTCGATGGCCGCGAGGCCGGGCGCTGTGAACTCGCGGTTAGCGGCGAGCACCTGTTGCCATGGCCTGCACGCGGGCGCATGGTCGTTGTTGGCCGAGGCCTGGCGGTGCTCGAGGGATCGCGCGTGGCATGGGCGCAACCCGACGGGGCGCAGCGGTGGGCGACCGTTGCCGGAACCGGCTTGATCGTGGCCCAAGACCGCGAGTTGAGCGTCTTCGACGGTAATGGCCGTGTTCGTGGGCGCGCCAGTTTGGCGGATGGGCCGGCTGTGTGCTCACCGGTCGTCGATCGCACTGGAGGTGTGTG
>CADEGN010000166.1:2166-17817 GCA_902826865.1 uncultured Myxococcales bacterium | reverse complement strand
CATAGTCGGGCACGGAGGAGCGAGACCCCTTACGGGGTCACGCTCCTAGCCGCCGTGCCCCGCGGTATGCTGCGCCGATGCGATTGGCCTACGTCGCGACGGTGTGCATTTTCTCATTCGCGGGCTGCGGCGATCCGACGGCCTCGTCGAACACCAGCTTCGGCACGGAGGTCACGAGCGAAACTACGATGGGCGCAAGCGGCGGAACCCAGGCCGCAACGACCCGTGCGGATGGCACCACGGCCGCGGCGAGCGGCCACTCCACCGGAGTCGCTCCGATCTTCGACGTCGGCGCGAACGGAGAGACGGAGACGACCGGCGGGATCGGTATGAGCTGCAAAGTGGGCGATGATATCGATGCGCCGCAGCCGTGCGTCGACGTCGCGCCCCCCGACAGCTTCGAACCCGCCGTGCAATGGCAATGGTTGGGGGGCGCCAACGGCCAGTCGGATGTGCTCGCGACCCCACTCGTGGCCAACCTCACCGACGACAATGGCGACGGCGCCATCGACCTTTGCGACATCCCTGACGTCGTCGTGATCGCAACAGCGGGCAGTGCGGTGGGGCCTGGGAACATCTACGTGCTCGACGGTGCGACGGGCACGGAGCATTTCCGGATCGAGACCCAGGTATACACACCGCACTATCCCGCGCTCGGTGACCTCGACGGCGATGGCGTCCCCGAGATCGTCGCGGCAACCCTTACCAACCTCATCGCCTTTCGTCACGATGGCACCGTCTTGTGGCATAGCACGGACACGGTCACCACCGCGTCCAACGCAATCAGCCTCGCCGACCTCGAGGCCGACGGCGACGTCGAGATCATCTTCGATGGTGCGGTCTTCGATCACAACGGCGTGCGACAGTGGGCCGGAGTCACCAGCTTTCTCAACACCGCGGCGGACCTCGATGACGACGGAGATCTCGAGGTCATTACCGGTGGCTCGGCCTATGACCCCGAGGGCAACCTGCTCTGGTCGAGCCCCGATGAGTCGGCTCACCCGCACGTCGCCGATCTCGATCTCGACGGTCAACCGGAGGTGCTGTTCGTTTCACTGTCGGGAATCACAGTCGTCCAACACGACGGCACCGTGACGGTCACCGACGCGGTGCCGAATTTGTCGCGCTGGCGCCCGGCCGCGATCCACGACATGGACGGCGATGGAGCCCCCGAAATCGCGATCGGTGCCGCCGACAGTTACAGCGTGATCGAGACCGATCTGTCCGCCAACTGGACTGCCACCGTGGCCGACAACACCGGCTACGCCGCGGGCACAGCGTTCGACTTCCTCGGCGACGGATCCGCAGAGGCGATGTATGCCGACGAGTCAACCCTGTTCGTTTTCGACGACGCCGGCAATCCACTGCTGACGACGCCGCGGACGAGCTGGACGCAGTGGGAAAACCCCATCGTCGTCGATGTCGACAACGATGGCTCGGCCGAGATCGTCGTGGTCTCGAACGGCTCGTACGGGATCGAGGGAAGCCCGCCCGTGCAGGTGATCCGCGACGTCGAGGACCGCTGGATTCCGGCGCGCCGGATCTGGAACCAGCACGGGTACCACGTGACCAACGTCCGTGAAGACGGGACCATCCCTACCGTCCAGCCGAAGAATTGGCTGACGCTCAACACCTTCCGCACCCAGGCGCAGATCGGCGTGGACGGGGTGTGCGAGCCGGCTGGTTGAACCCCAAGCGGGGCCGGCCATGTGCCTCGGTGACATGGTCGGGAATCACCGCCCCGGCTTTCGCGTAGACTGCCGCCGCCATGTCACGTCGCCGCTTGCTCCTCATGTTCGGTGGGGTCTCGTCCGAGCACGAGATCTCCCTGCGAAGCGCCGCATCGATCCTGGCTGCGGTCCCGCGTGATCGCTACGACGTCAGGCTTCTCGGGATCGCGCGGGACGGCACATGGCGCACCGGCCCCACCACCTCCGCGCTCGCCGACATCATCGCCCACGGCGAGCTCGTGGGGGACCTCCGGGCACTCGACTTCGACGTGGTCTTCCCCTGCTTGCACGGGCCCCATGGCGAGGACGGAACGATGCAGGGCCTGCTTGAGGTGTTCGGCAAGGCCTACGTCGGCTCGGGCGTGTTGGCCTCGGCGCTGTGCATGGACAAGGTCGCGCAGAAGCAGCTCGTCCGCGCGGCCGCGCCGGACGTCCCATTGGTCGAGTTTCGCAGTGTCGACGCCCGAAGCCTGGTCGACGACATCGATGCCGCGGAGCTGGCCTCCGAGATCGCAAGGGAGCTCGGCCTGCCCTGCTTCGTGAAACCGGCCAACTTGGGCTCGTCGGTGGGGGTCGAGAAGGTGAGCAGCGCCGAGACGCTTGCCGCCGCCATGCGCCGCGCTGCCCGCTACGACCATCGGTTGATCGTCGAGGCCGGCGTCGACGCCCGCGAGATCGAGGTGGCGGTGCTCGGCGACGGGGGCCCCGACACGTTCGTGAGCAGCCCGGGTGAGATCGTGCTGCCGGCCGGCGTCTGGTACGACTACGACACCAAGTACGTCAAGGATGTCGCCACCCTGAGCATCCCGGCCGCACTGCCCGAAGCGGTCGCGTCCGAAATCCGCCGCACAGCGTTGCGCGCGTTCGCGGTGACCGGCTGCCACGGCCTCGCCCGTGTCGATTTCCTCCTCGATCGCCACAGCGGCACCGCATACCTCAACGAGCTCAACACGATGCCCGGGTTCACCTCGATCAGCATGTTTCCGAAGCTGTGCGAACACGGTGCAATCGCGTATCCGGATCTCATCGATCGGCTGTGCGAGTTGGCGATCGCGCGCCACGCCGCGAAGGCCGGCCTGTCGGTGTGGTAGGCGCCGCGGCCAAATCGTTGTCCTTCGCCGAGCCGCCACGGGCTGCTAGACTCGGCGGCCATGAGCGAGCCCACTGCGCGCGTCCTCTCCGGGATCCAGCCGACCGGCGACGTGCACCTCGGCAACTACTTCGGCGCGATCCAAAATCACCTCGCTCTCCAGGATCGCTACCCCGGCGAGTGCTACTACTTCGTCGCCGACTATCACGCGTTGACGACCGTCCACGACGCGAAGGCGCTACGCCAGAGCGTTCGTGATATCGCGATCACCTACCTCGCCCTGGGCCTCGATCCGGCTCGGGCCTGCCTGTTTCGCCAATCGGACGTCCCCGAGGTCACCGAGCTAACGTGGCTGCTCGCGTGCGCGACCGGTCGCGGCCTGCTCGAGCGCGCGCACGCCTACAAGGACAAAGCCGCACACGGGCTGCCGGCCTCGATGGGGTTGTTTTGCTACCCGATCCTGATGGCGGCAGACATCTTGGCATATGACGCGTCGCTCGTACCCGTCGGCCAAGATCAGCTGCAGCACGTGGAGATGGCCCAGGATATGGCGACGCACTTCAACGAAACGTTCGGCGCCGGCGCGGTCGTCCTGCGCCGGCCCGAGCCGCTGATGTCGAAGGCGCCGCGGGTGGTGGGCCTCGATGGCGAGAAGATGAGCAAGAGCTACCAGAACACCATCGGCCTTTTCCTCGAGGGCAAGGCGCTGCGCAAGCTGACCTCGCGGATCGTGACCGACTCGACGCCGCTCGGCCAACCGCTGCCGACCGAGGGCGATCGCGTGTTGGCCCTGCTCGACCTGTTCCTCGATGAGCGTGGCCGCGAGCAGGTGCGCGGTTGGTATCGCACCGGCGCGCGCGATGGCCAACCGTTCGGCTACGGCCACGCGAAAGCGCTGCTCGCCGAGCACATCGAGACCCACTTCGCCGACGCGCGGGCGCGGCGCCAGCATTTGATCGATCACCCCGAAGAGGTCGACCGCGTCCTCGCCGAGGGCGGACGCACGGCACGAGCGCGGGCGATCGACACGATCGAGCGCTGCCGATCCACCTGCGGCTTGCGATGACCGAGCGGATCATCTCGCTCGCAGACATTGGCGATCCGCTGCGCGTGCAACCGCTCGCAGAAGCGATCTTCGGCCGAGGCGATCGCCGTCCCGACTGGTTCGCTCGTAAGCTCGTGCGTGAACACGTCGATCCGGGCCTATCGCAACTCGCGATCGCCGGCGAACCCGGGGACCCGGCGTGCTGGGGCGGGTATGTGTTGGTCGGCACACCGCCGTCGCGCGCACCGGCCGCTCGAACCGCAGGTACGGGCGTGCGCGTCGAAGCGCGGGGTCGAGGGCTCGGCACCGCACTGCTCGAGGCGGCTGCGAACGCGGCGAGGTGTGCAGGGTTCGCCGCCCTCGAACTTTGGGCCGAACACGCGCGCGGATCCTTCTACGCCGCCCACGGTTTCGTCGTGCAGCGATCGTTCGAAACCTGGCTCACATTCGCGCGCGGTCAAACAGAGGATCGACTACCGGCACCACTGCCATTCGATCGCACCAAGACGTTGGTCATCGGCGAGTTTCTACGCGAGGCGTGGGAGCACTCCGACGCCGGTGAACGCCACTCGTTCGATCACGGCGGCGTACGCGTCCAGGTCGCCCGCGAAGGTGTGGCGTTCGCGATCCACCGCGTCCTGGCCGATCCGGAAATACCGGCGGATCTCATCGCCGAAGCCTTGCGGCGCGTCGTCGAGCGTTTACCCGCACCTGCACCGATCGTCGCCATCGCCCTCGATACGGTGAGTTCGATCACTGGTCCGCTCGGCGCGTGCCTTGCCAGAGACGGTTGGCGCGTAGTGCAACGCGGGGCGGTCATGCTGCGGCAACTCGGGGCCTGCGACGCACAAACGGTGGACAAGGGGCGATCCCCTCCCCGATGATGACGACTAGGGGCGGCTGCACCCATACGATGCCGCGCCGAGGGAAACCGCCATGATCTCGATCGAGCGCCGTCGCCTTGTCTTCGTAGTCGCCTTCGCTGCCATCTTCGGATGCAGCGATGATGATGGAAACCCCGGACAAGACGGCGATGGCAGCGGCGCGTCCGAAAGCGGCGGATCGGGGAGCGGAAGCGCGACCGCCGGGATGAGCTCGACCACGCCCGCCTCATCCGGTCCCTCCGCCTCCGACGATGGGGCCGACTCCACGGCGAGCAGTTCGGCCGATGGCGCGAGCTTCATCAACATGGAGGGCGGCAGCGATGGCCCGACTGGCCCGCAGCCCAACGGTGCGCAGTGCGGGACCAACGAAGAATGTGAGTCGATGTTCTGCTACACGATCCCGATGTTCGGCGGCGTGTGCTCGGAGTGCCTCGTTGACGCCGACTGCGGCACCGGGACATGTGCATTTAGCCCGGCGGCGATGTACGGCGTATGCACCGACGGATCGCTCGGGGTCATGTGTGACAGCGACGAGGGCTGCATGGGTGATCTCGTGTGCACCGAGCTCATCGACACGGGTGGCCTGCTTAACGCCAGCTTCTGCTCCGAGTGTGGTCCCTCGGCGCCTTGCGCGGGCGATGGCGTGTGCTCACCGACTTATGACCTCGGTAACTTCGCCGGCTACATGAGCTGCGCCGCGCCGGGCAGCGTGCCGAACGACGGCGGTTGTCCGCTCGATGACATGGGCAACCCCGACGGCACGCCCTGCGTCTCGCAGATCTGCACCGCCGCCGACATCTTCATGGGCTTCGTCTCGGTGGGTGTCTGTGGCGAGTGCGCCACAGACGTCGACTGCATGGCGCCGCAAACCTGCATGCCGGCGGCCGCGAGCATGGCCGGCCTCAGCGGTTCGGTCTGCGGCTAGTTGGCGTCGTTGGCGGCTCGCGGCCCGCGTGGCCGCTGGCTTGCGCAACGCGTACCCCGGGGCCGCGCGTGTGCGTTACCATGCCGCCGCCATGGTCGCGACCCGTCGCCTCATCGTCTCGTTTGTGATCCTGTCTGCCTGTGAAGGCAAGCCCGCGGACTCCACCGCCAAGGCCGAGAGCCCCACCAAGGCGGCGACAAAGGCAGAGCCCACCAAGCGTGAGGCCAAGGGTGGTGACGGAAAGGCTGCCACCAAGCCGGCCGATCCACACGCGAGCCTGGGCACGCCGCCACCGGCCCCGACCAAGCCCAAGGGACCTCCGCGCGACATCACGCCCACTGGCAAGACGGCGGAGCAGACCACCGACGAATTGATCTGGCCGGCGCCGCAGGAGTGGGAGGCTCAGCCGTCGAGCTCCGCGATGCGCAAAGCCCAGTACATCGTGCCGGGACCGGGCGGCGATGGCGAGCTCGTCGTCTTCCGCTTTCCCGGGGGCGCGGGCGGTGTCGAGGCCAACGTCGCGCGTTGGAAGGGCCAGTTCAAGGTTCCCGAGGGCAAGACCGCCGCAGACCTCGGCACCACCCGCACATTCGAAGCGGGGACACTCAAGGTCACGTGGGTCGACATCACCGGTCACTACGCCGCGCCGGCGCAGCCCGGCTCGACCACGATGGTCGAAGAGCCCGACTCGCGCATGATCGCGGCGATCGTCGAGGGCTCCGGGGATCCGCTGTTCTTCAAGCTCTTTGGCCCGACCAAGACGATCGATCTGTGGGCGAAGGCGTTCGAAGACGATCTCAAGGCCGCCAAGATCGCGGCCAAGTGATCGGCGAGCCGACGTCGCCAACCGCAGGCGGCGCCGCGGCAACTCAGAAGCGCGATTACGGGCGCGAGGGTGAGATCAACGCCTAGGTGTCGCATGGGCTGCCTTTCAAGGGACTCATGCGCCTGACCGGAGCAATCCGTCACCCGGGCGAGTTGCGAGCAGCCCGGACGCGGCCGTCACCGCGTCGTCGCGGGCCGCGTTGGCCGCTGTGCCCAAATCTGACCCCGAGCAGGCCGAAATACGGCCTCGGCCATTGTCATGGCACGCACATCCCGGCCCGTCGGCGGCGTGCACAGTTGACAATACCGATGCTCCGCCCCGCAGCGCTTGCTTTCGCCCTGTCTTCGACGGTGGCGGCCTGTGGAAGCGGTGACGATGCTGATTCGGCAGCGGACAATGCGGACGCGTCGACTTCGGCGGTCGCGACCATGGCAGATCCGGACACCACGACCGGGAGCGAAGGCAGTGACGCCACCGCAACCGCCACGTCGACATCCGGCGACGCAACCACCGGCGACTCGACGACGACCGCAGCCACCACCACCTCGGGCGACGCAACCACCGACGACTCCACCACCGGGGCGATCCAGCCCGGCGCCGATCAACTCTTCACCGACGCGGGAGTCTCGCGTTTCGAACTGACCCTCGAGCAGACAGCGATCGACGCGCTGTCGGCCAACCCGTCGACCTACGTCCCCGCCGACGGCCACATCGAGCTTGCCGACGGCACCACGTTCGACCTGCAGAACCTCGGCGTGCGCCTCAAGGGCCGCTATGGGTCCTTCCGCACCCTCGATCAGAAGGCCGCGTTCTTGCTCCGCTTCGACGCGTACAACCCCGATCAGGAACCGATGGGCCTGGAAAAACTCGCGCTCAACAACATGGTCCAAGATGGGAGCATGATCCACGAACACGTCGCGTACGCGCTATTCCGCGCCGCCGGCGTTCCGGCCCCCCGCACTGGCTACGCGCGCGTCTTCGTCAATCGCGAGCTCTACGGGCTCTACGCACTGGTCGAACCCGCCGACAACAACGTGTTTCTCGACGATTGGTTCGGCGATCACGACCAAAATCTCTACGAGGGCGCCTACGGCAACGACTTCTACGTCGGCTGGGGCTCGAGCTTCGACCAGGACAACGGCACCGACGTGGGGTTTGCCGACCTTGAGGCCCTGGCGGTCGCTCTCGACGCGATGGTCACACCCGACACGTACTTGACCGATGCCAGCCTCGTGATCGACATGCCTCACTACCTGCAGTTCGCCGCGACCGAGATCTTCATCGGTCACTGGGACGGCTATGCGTGGACCCGCAACAACTACTCGGTCTACCGCGCGCCCGACTCGCGTTGGTCGTTTATCCCATGGGGGACGGACCAAACCTTCGGCGACTTCTTGCCGATCTGGGGCGGTGAGGGTCGGATCGAGCAGATGTGCGTTCAGTCGCTCCCGTGCCGCGCGGCGCTTCGCGATGCATTCGCCGACGTGGTGGCGCGCGTCGACACGCTTGCTCTCGTCGACTACTGCGATCAGCTCCGCATGCTGATCGAAGAGCCGATGCAGGAAGATCCCCGCAAGGAGTACGGACCCGACGATGTGCACTACGGGATCGACATGACCAAGCAGTTTCTCATCGATCGCCAGGCCGACGTGCTCGCGCAGTCTTACTGCGCCGACCCGACCGCAATCGACGACGATGGCGATGGCGCGTGGGGCTGTGGGTACGACTGCGACGACGGCGATCCGGGGGTCTATCCCGGTGCACCCGAGCTCTGCAACCTGACCGACGACGACTGCAACGGTCTGCTCGACGACGATCCTGACTGCCCGCCGTGCGCCGTCAGCCCTGCGACCGCAGGGCACTCGTGGGGGTTCTGCTTCCAACCGCTCGACTACGACGACGCGCGCACCAGCTGTCAGGACCAAGGCGGCGAGCTCGCCTCGATTCATAGCCAGCAGGAGCACGACGAGATCTGGACGGGCGCGAGCTCGCAGATCTACGGGTCATGGTGGATCGGCCTCGACGATCAGCTCGTGGAGGGATCCTTCGAATGGCGGGATGGCACGGCGCTCGACTACCAAAACTGGGCGGGCGGCGAACCCAACGACTACGACGCCAACGAGGATTGCGGACATTTGGCCGATTGGGCGGGCGGCGCGTGGAACGACATCCCGTGCAACAACGCGATGCCGTACGTGTGCTGGTTGCCGTGACCGGTTACGGCCCGAGGCGCCAATTCTCCTCGGGATAGAGCGTCTCGGCCTCGCCGTAGATCCCGTGCAGCGGCGTCTTGGTCTCGCACGCCAGCCAGGCCGCGTACGACAGCGCGAGCCAAGTCGCCTTCACCCGCGCGGGTCCCGGTGCCGCGACCGCCGGCAGCTCGACCGGCGGGAGCTGCTGCGGGACGATCGGCAATGGCCCAAGCGCGCGCGCGAGCGCGGGGGCCATCTGCCGGAGCTGCGCGAGCAACTCGAGCGCACTGCCGATGTACGCGGGTTCGCGGGCGGTGCCGTCGGTCACGAGCGTCTGCGCCGGAGCCCAGGCGAACGGCAGGTAGATGACCTTCGCGACCGGCGTCAGCTGGGTGTAGTGCCAGGCGTCGCGTCGGCCCTCGGCCTGCGCGACGGCGACATGGAGTTCGATGATCGCCTCGAGACCACCGAAGTCCACATTGGCCCGCACCGCGCTGGCGTTCCACGGCTCCGACCGCGCTGCGGCAATCCGCTCGTGGACGGTCTCAATCCACGAACTCGAAGCGATGGCAGAAACGACGATTAGCGACATGGTTCACCTGCCGTCGAGAATATGGGTCGTTGCCCAATTCGGTCCGGTGACGGGGATGTTGTCTTTGCCACCCGTCTCCCGGGCGATCGCTATCGCGCCGATCTCGTGGCGGATCTCGCGAAGCGCATGGGCCGGCGTGGTCTCTGCCGGGTTCGGATGGGCTTGGAAGACCTGCGGGTCGTAGTAGATGGTGTCGGTCGCGCCGTCGAAACGGCCGGCATTGCCGGGTTCGGGGCGGCAGGACTCGGGGACGTCGCCCGGGGCGACGTCTTCGCCCACGACCTTGAGGGTGATGCCCTTCTCTGCCAGCTGAGGCTTGAGATCCGTGATGATCTGCCGCACTTGATCGTGCGTGAGGTTGGGGTCTCGCTCCTTGGCCGCAAGTTCGCCGAGCGCCGGGTTCTCGCGCTTGATCGTGTCGATCATCTCGTTGGCGTCCAGCAGCTCCATGTAGGTGTACGGCTCGCCTTTTGGTCCGACGCGGTGCTCGAGCTTGTCCTCGTAGCGGCCTTTGCGACGCTGCGGAGCGGGCGGTGGCGGCGGCGGTTGGGCGTCGTCGCCGTTTGCCGGCTGCCGCGTGTCGGGCCCCGACTCGTCCCCGGTATTCGGTTCCTGACCGGGCCGATCGTGACACAGCCCGAGCACGTCGACCATGGCGAGCGGGTTGCCGGGATAGGCGTAGAGGTTGACACCGCCGGCTTGCCCGGCGGGATCGGGCTGAAGGTAGCGACCGATCGCGGGGTCATAGTAGCGAAAGCGATTGTAGTGCAGGCCGGTCTCGCGATCGAGCAGGTGCCCGGGCCAGCGCAGATCGTATTCGATGCTGGCATCGTCCGCGACCTCGAGCTGCCCGAACGCGGCGATCCGGCGGGCGCGCCACACCACCCGACCACAAGCATCGACGATGAGCACCGGCATCCCCAAATGATCGCCGAGTACGTGGTGCACGCGACCGACCGACGGATCGGCATCCACGCTGTCGTAGTCGACAAACGAGATCGGGACCAGGGCGGTCGCGTCGGCGTAGACGTAGATCCGTAGGCTCCCGCCATCGGTGGCTTCGGCAGCGATCCGGTCGCCATGCCAAACGTACCATGTGCGGGCCTCGCCGCTTTGCTTGTAGATCCGGCGCCCGAGCGCATCGTAGGCGGCTCGCCACGGCGGAGCGCTGTCGCTTTCGATTGCGATCAAGCGGTCGAGCGCGTCGTACGAGAATCGGCGTGATCGACCGTCGGCGCGGTGATGCTCGGCCATCCGGCCGCGGTGATCATGCACGAACCCATCCTCCGGACCGCCGATCAACCGATTGCGCTCATCGTAGCGCAGCCAGGCGGATCCGCCGATTCGGGTGATGTTTCCGGCGACGTCGTAAGTGCTCTCCTCGCGCATTTCGCCGTCACGCTGCTCACCGATCACGCGACCCGCAGCGTCATGGGTGTAACCGATGGAGCCGAGCGCCGTGTCTCGCACGGTCCGCAGCTGACCGGCGGGCGTGCGTTCGTAGTGGGCCCACCGCAATGCCCGCGCACTGGCATCCCCGATCCACGCATAACGGGCAGCGCAGCGGCCATGGCTGTCGAACCGGCTGAGCTCGACGACGCCGCCGCTGTACTTGCGCAGGACCCGACCCGAAGCATCGGCACGCAAGTGACACGAACTTCCGTCGGGAAGCACCACGACGCGCTCCCCGTGCGGTCCAGCGGCGCTATCGATCCGGAAGCGATCGAACACGACCAGGGCACGACCTTCCGCACGAACCTCAACGCCGCGGCCGTCGCGGAAATCACGGATCACGCTTCCATCGGCCGCGTGGGCGAGCTCGACGACGAACCCAGCGGCTGAAGCCTCGATGTAACGTCCACGGCCGTCGCGCACGAGCACATGCTCGTCGCCACTCGCAAGTCGGCGCCGACGCATCCGACCATCGTCGCTGTAGGCATCCGCGATCAGTACGTCGCCATTCGCATCGCGTTTCTCGAGCAGCCGACCACCGACGTCATAGACGTAGGACTCGTCGAGTTCGCCGGCGCTACGGACCTCGACGACCCGCCCCGCCCGGTCGTAGCGGTACGAGGTTACGTGGCCGCCAGGGTCCTCGATCCGCGTGACGTTCTCACGGTGCCCGTGCTCGAAGCGGGTGGTCGCCCCACCCGGCTCACTGCGCGCGGCCACGAGTTTTCCGCTGCGCCGGATCCATCGACGCTCGCGTCCGTCCGCGTCGGTATGGCCGACGCGTTGACCGTTGGCGTCGTAGGCGAACACCTCGGTGCGACCCTCGGCGTCGGTGCTCGCAACGATCCGGCCGCGGCGATCGTGCGCGTGCACGATCGGGCGACGAACGCGGCGGGGAAACAGCCCCGCTGCCGCGTCTGGGACCCCGATCTCACCCGCCGTGCCGGGCAACTGGCCGAGCTGCTGGGTGCGAGGTTCTGCGGCCACGCGATGTCGGCGCGCGACGCTCACCCGCGGGTCGCGATCGAGGGGCGCGAGCAGCTCGCCTGCCGGATCCCGCCGCCCATAGTTGTGGTCGGTGGCATCGTAGAGCCACGTTGTCACGCGACCGAGCGCATCGAGTTCGTGGGAGATCCGACCGCGCTCATCGACGCGAAACTCGCGGGCCCCGCCGCACGGGTCTTCGATCCGACGAACGATTCCCGCATCGTCGTAGTCGTAGACCCACACCCCGTTGTCCTCTTCGGTGACGATGGTGCGGCCGACCTGATACTCGAGGCGGGCGCCCCAGAGCCCGTCGTCTCCCCGCGCGCGAATGCAGCGACCGAGATTGTCATAGGCGTAGCTGAAGCCGTATCCGCTGGCATCTTGGTTGCGGATCATTCGCCCGACGCGATCGTAGTCGTGCTGCAAGACCGTCCGTCCTTCGATCACGACCTCGACCAAGCGGCCCGAACGGTAGCGATACTCCACCAGCGTGCGCGGGGCCTGCCCACGTTGGCCACGGCCCACCGCCAGGAGGCGGCCATCGCGATCGTAGAGGAAACGGGTATCGATCCAGTCACCTTCGCGCGGTTGGGTGAGGGTGAGCAGGCGGCCGCGACCGTCGTAGCCGAGCTGGACGCCGCGGTAACGCGGGCCGTCGAGCCGGGCCAGCCGAAACAGAGCAGCCCCGCTGGCCGCGCGGACGAACAGCATCCGTTCGCCGCCGGGGCACGTGAGCTCGAGGTGGTCGTCGGCGGGTTGGATCAAGCGATACCCGAACGAGGTCGCGGCGATCGGTCGGCCCTGCTCGCGCTGGAACTCGAGCTCGACCCCGTCGTAGTCGAGGAAGACCGCGCGGCGCCGGTGCAGGACGATCGACTTCTCGTAAAAATGACGAAACCCGCGCCCAAGCGGGCCCGACGCGTCGTCGTGGCGGCTGTCATAGTGGCGCGCCCATAGGAAGGGGACGTCGTCGACGATCGCGGCGTCCTCCCACTGCCCCCACACCGCACCGGTGACCACCGACACCGGTTCGGACGGATCGAGGCTGCTCTGCTTGCGCAGGTTGGCGAACTTGCCGGCGATCTTCGCAATGCCTTTGGCCAGCGTCAGCGCGCCCTTGACGAGACCGCCAAGCGCCGTGATCGTGTCGGGCATCGGGAACCCGCCGACGAGCACCTTGAAGTCGCCGATCGCCAGCATGCCGCTGCCTGGCGGTCCGCCCGGGTCTTTGCCGAGCAACGCCGCCATCGCCAGGGCCGCGGCGTCGGCAGCCGCCTGCGCGGCCTGCATTGCCGCCGCGGCCGCGCCGCCACCCGAGGCAGAGGCCGCCGCCGACAGGCCCCCGGCCGCGACCCCGGCCGCGCCCATCGCCTTGCCGAACGCGCCCATCGCCGACGCGGGATTGCACTGCCGCGTGATGTCTCCCATCCGCGCCGCACGCGAACCACCGAAGAACACGTTGCTCGAGCCGGTGTAGACCTCGAAGATCGGCGTCACGCCGAGGCAACCGACGCCAAGGCCGACGTCGCTCGCCCGCGCCGCCGGGATTCCGCCGATGATCACCGAGACGCACCCGGCGGCGGCGATCGGTCCACCGGTTACGGGGGACACCGGTGGTCGCGGTGGAATCGCCGGGATCGGGTGGGCGTGCCCACTGCCGAGCATCGGCTTGGTCGCGAGCGTGGCGGCGGGCATTCCCGGCACCAGCTTGGCGATGCCCGACGTCGCGGCGGCGAAGCCGGTGTCGAGCAACTCGAACGGCGCCGCGACAACGCCCAGGCATGCGTTGACGCTGTGGCTGATCACACCCAGCGTGCCCTGCTCGGGCGGCGGCGCGGTGCGGAACGCGTCGATGCGGCTGTTCAGCACGCCCCCCATGGCGTCGATCGTCTCGTTGCCGGTCGGCTCAATGATCGGTTCGAGTGTGGACGGTTGGGTAGGCACCCGCGGCTTGAGGCGGCTTGGCATCATGGCGGCACCTGCCCGGCCATTCCCTGCTCGAGCCAGCGCTGGGCGTCACGCGATTTTTGGCGCATGCCGGCCACCTCGTAGAGCGCGGCCAAGCGGGCCATCACGCTGCGCCACCGCTCCTCGTAACCGAACTCGCGACACAACCCCACGCACAGATCCCACGTCTTCGCGGCCGCTGCGGTCCGCCCTCCGGCCAGCTCGGCCACGCCGCGTTGCTCGAGCGCGTCGGCCTTCGCGTAGGGATCGTGGCACTTGCCGGCGACGTGGTTGGCCAGATCGAAGTACCCTGCGGCGTCGGCATGACGGGCGAGCGCCTGCGAGGCTTGACCGGCGAGGGTGAGCAGCGGCCGCAGCAAGACGAGTGAGCCGGCCGCCGCCGCGATCGGCAGGCCGCGCTGGGCGAGTTGCAACGCGAGGGTTGCGTCTCCCCCCTGCATCGCGATGCCGGCGGCACTGCAGATACACTGGGCCTGGCGAACCGGCTCGTCGGCGAACGCGTCGAACAGCGCGGCATACTTGGCCGCAGCGGCCGCCGGTCGTCCATGGGCGAGGTCGGCCTGGGCGAGTTCGAGCGCGGCCGCGAGCCGCTCGTCACGCGGCGCCGTTTCGTCGCGGACGATCTTGACGCAATCGTCGTAGTGGCGGGCGATCGACATGTCGAGATCGACGACCAGGACATCGTCGCGTCCGGCAGCGGCCAAGCGCGCGACGATCGTGCCGTCTTGCCCGTCGTCGCGCACGACGAAGCGGTGACGACCATGACGGACCGGCAGATCGACGAGCGGCGCGACCAGGGCCTCATACCCCGGCCGATCCGCGAGCGGGGACGGCAGAAATCCCCAAACGATGCGAAGTCCGGCGGCGACCACCTCGTCGACGTGCTCGACCACGGCGCGCATGCGCGCCGCCACGGACTGGCGCGGGTCACGAACCACCAGCGGCAGCGGGCGCCACCGCGGCAGCTTGGCCTCGTCGCGCAGCCCATTGGCCGCGGCGATCTCCTCGTCGAGGCGCGTCACGATCGCGTCGAGGTACGCGCTGGCGCGATCACACGGGGCGAGAAACACGAGGTAGATGTCGTCGGGCGCGCTGGCCCCGTCGGCGGCGAGAAGCTTGGCGGTGATCACCGTCTCCGTCTCCCCCGCGCGCACCACCAGCGCGTCGTGGTCGACGCCAGCGATGAACTCGCGTAGCACCGTGCGCAGGGCCGCGGTCGGGTCGGTGGACATCGGTGTCGGGCCCCCTGGCTCAGCCTAGTTGAGCCGGATCCTCGGCGAGCGCGCGACGATCTCACCGTCGCTGCGCAAATCGGTCCCGCCTTGGCCCGAGACGCACTCGATCCGATCGGCCGCCAGTCGCAAGCGCCCGTCGACCGCCAGCTCGAGATCCCGGCCAAGCACGCGAACCACTGGACCGCGGGCCGACGGCTCGATGGCGAAAAGCGGCGTGCCATCGGCCGCATGGATCTGGATCGCTTGCCCGACCTCGAGCCGAACCTCGTGCGCGGCGGCCGGTGGGCTCGGCTGTGGCGGCGCCGGCGGACCGCCCAGCACCGCCGTGGCGATCCACTCGCTCCAGTTGCCCGGCCGCACGAGCAGCACGCGATCGCCGATACGCCCGCGAAGCGAAGCGATCGGCACGAGCCAGGCCTCGCAAACCTCGTGGGCGGCGGACTCCCAGCGGACGAGGATCCGCCCCGGACGATGGGGATGGTGCGTGTCGATGACCTCGCCGACCAGCGTCCCCGCCGGCTCGCCCGCCGCACCGTCGACGCTTGGGCGCATCGTGGCATCGGCGAGCAGCTCGTCCAGGTCGATCCCCACCGCCGGCCAGCGGCCCTCGGAGTCATTGCGCTGTGATCGCATACGGAAGCCCTCGGCGCCGGCAGGGTTTCCGGCGTCGCAGCTAGGCAGACCGGGGTCGGAGCGGATCGATCACCGAGCCGGGCATGTTACTG
>CADEGN010000166.1:0-2156 GCA_902826865.1 uncultured Myxococcales bacterium | reverse complement strand
GGTTGGCCCGGACCTCGGAGCGTTCGAGAGCTGCAGCTACATCGACGTTGCGGTTGACAGGTTTGTGCGACAGTGCCCATCGTGGTGGCTGCGAATGTCGATCGCGGTGTTCACGTTCTCGATCGTCTTGCTCGGCGGGACCCCATGGGGGCGCGACGAACCGGGAATCGCCGCCGCGGCTGACCCTACGACCATCGTCAGTGGGACCGCAGTCCCAACGTGCGCCTGGCCGTCAGTGGTGGAGCTCTTCGACGAGAACCCACCCGGCGGGGGCTACGGCGTTTGCACCGGCACCTATGGTGGCGACCGGCTGATCTTGACCGCCGCGCATTGCGTCACCCCAGGGTTCTCATTGCCCGCCGCGCCCGGTGGCTGCACAACTGCGGCCGACTGCCCGTCGGTTTCTCGAATATGACAACGTGATCGACCTCGCGTGCCCGATGGCCGGGTCGACCAACTGCACGGACCCCGACGGAACCTATTCGAACGCGATTAAGTACGCCCTATTCGGCGAGAAGTACACCGCGCCCACCACCGACGACGTGCACGTTCGCAAGGCGATCCCTGTGGCCTACTGCCACCGGGTCGACACGGGCACCTACGAGATGGGCAATAACGTGAACGACTTCGCCTATTGCGTGCTGACGGAAGCCCCGAACGTGCAGCCGATCCCGCCGATGATGCACTGCGAGGTCGATCAGTTTCTGCCGAACGGCACGCCCGTGACGGCGATCGGGTTTGGGGAGTCGAGTGGCGCGGGTACGCACGGTACGAAGCGATCGGCAACGTCGACGCTGACGCTGACGTACAACGCGATGGCCACACAGATCACGGCGCTCGGGGCGTGGTCGCCCGGCGTTCCCTCCAACGGCGATTCCGGTGGGCCGCTGTTCGTGCGACTGCCCGACCTCAGCTGGCGGATCATCGGCGTCGCCGCCGTCTCCGCCGGCTACAACGCCGTCTGGCCGCGGATGGCCTGGATCGCGATGGATCCGAACGTGGACATGTCGGTTGTGCTGCCATGTCACACCCCTGCTGGCGCTTGGAGTCCCGGGCCAAACTGCACCGGTTTCCCCCGGGATCCGAACATCACGGCGGGGAAGTGGGCTCGCGCACCACGTGCCTGCTACCACTCGAACGTGGGCGGACCGAGCACCACATGCGGATCACACCTTGTGCCCGGCGACGTAGCGTCGGACCTCGCGGCACGGACGCCGGATGGAGAGTCGCCCGACGCGAGTGCGGGTGGCCACGACTCCGGCAGTGAGTGCACCGCGCGCATCGGTACCAAAGCGCACGGGGACGGGATCTTGCTCCTTGGCGTCGGGCTGCTCTTCGGCCACCGCCGACGTGGAGGTCGACGATGAGCGGAGCTGAGCGCAGTGTTCGGTGGCTCCGGACGCGCCGGTGGCAGCTCGCGTTGGCGCTCTCGCCGTTGCTTTCCGCGTGCAATCCCGACACGGGATCCGGGGTCGATGGGTCAGACACGGGATCGCCCTGCCTCGAGGAGCTCCCGGCGATGCCACCCGCGAGCAACCCCGACTTCGTCGGCGTGATCTCCGGCGATGGGGGCAATGATCGATTCACCAAGATCGTGAGCGCGAACATTGCCCGCACGAAAAACGACGCTGCTTGCTGCCAGGACTTCGTGCTGGCCGGGAACACCAATACGGTGACGATCAAGTTCGGCGCAGGGTATGACGGTCTCACGTTTCTCGCGGACCGTAGTGATGAGACGATCTCGATCGGTGCGGCGGGACAGCACGCGCGTGATCTTGCGGTCGGGGACCTCAACAATGACAACCGCAACGACATCGTGGTGCTGCGGAGCGATGGCAGGGTGATCATCGCGCTGGCGATTGCCGCACCGCCCGCGAATGGGCCGTACTTCGGCGCGACTTCGACGGTCACGATGAATGGAGTCGGGTTCAACCCTGGAACCAGCCTCGCGCTTGGCGACATGGACGGCGACGGGGATCTCGACCTGCTAGTGGCAAGCACCACTACTAACGAGAAACTTATCTGGCGGAAGAACAACGGGAACGGGACATTCGGGGCACTGCAGACTTCCGCCGCAGGCCTCAACACGCAGCGGATCGCCCTCGGATACATCAACAACGACGCGTGGATCGATGTGGTCCTATCCGGCGACGACG
>CADEGN010000165.1 GCA_902826865.1 uncultured Myxococcales bacterium | reverse complement strand
GCGCCAGCCCTTCCCACTTTGCCCTACTCCGTCCCTCCTGGGGTCCGCGGGCATCGAACCTGGCCGGGGCGCGAAACGCGAACGCCGCGCCCGGGGGGTCTACCGCCCCGCCTTCGCGCGAGCGGACGAAATGCGAGCGCCCAATCTTCCCTTGCCGGCGCGCGTGGCGTGGGATTTGGCGACGCAAACTCGTTGCGCTCCCACCCACCAGCGTGTGACAAGAGATCGTAGGTGTCGTGCGACGCAGCGATCGTAACGGCGTGTGCGCGTCCCCATTCCTGGTGCTGTTAACAGCGGGCTGCCAACCCCTTGTCACCCTCGATCTTGGGGATGCCAGCGCGGGCGAGGCAGCGGCCGCAGGCAGCAGTGGCAACGCCGGTGCCGATGGTGATTCGAGCGGGGGGCCATCATTCGGCAGTACTGGCGGCGACGGCACCGGATCAGCCGACGAACCGGAGCCCACCGACGAGTACCTCCGCATCGCGTTCTTCGGCGATCACGGCCTCGGGGGTGAGAGCGAGTCCACGCTCGAGCTCGTACGCAGCGAAGGCGCCGCCGCGCTGGTGATCCTCGGCGACTTCGACTACCACAACGACCCCACCGCGTATCACAACCAACTCGACGCGGGCCTCGGGGAGACGTTTCCAGTGTTCGCGGTCGCAGGAAACCATGACGTCGCCGAGTGGGAGGGCTACCGCGAGATCTTTATCGATCGTCTCGCGGCGATCGCAGAGGCCGACTGCGAGGGCGACATCGGCATCCAGATGGGTTGCCGTTTCCGCGGTCTCGAACTCGTGCTCTCCGGGGTCGGGACGATGCCCGCGACAATGCCGATCGGCCACGAACGGTTCATCGCCAACCGGCTAACCCAGAGCAGCGCGATCTGGAGGGTGTGCGCCTGGCACAAGAACCAGCGCGACATGCAGGTCGGCACGAAGACGGACGAGGTCGGGTGGGCTGCGTACGAGGTTTGCGAGGCGGGTGGCGCAATCGTTGCGACCGGGCACGAACACAGCTACGCGCGCACGCGCACGCTCACGGCCGTGGGTTATCGTGAAATCGGGCACGGAGCCACTGGCCCCGACGATGAGCTCTCCGTCGGACTCGGCCGCAACTTTGTGTTCGTCTCCGGGCTGGGCGGTTCGAGCATTCGGAACTATTCCGATCTTCACGAAAAGGACACCTGGTGGGCCGCGGCCTTCACCCGCAACTGGTGGTTGCACGATGGGGAATGGACCGACCTCGCCGAGGCTGAGATCAAAGTCGTGCCCGGGGTGGCATTCATCGACTTCCACGTCGATGGCGATCCCAAGAAGGCGCGCGGGTACTTCAAGACGATCGCCGGCGACGTGCTCGACGAGTACGTCGTCTGGGCCGACTGAACTCGGCGAGTCGCGATCGCTCGGATTGGAGCCAGCGCTAGTCGGATTCCGGGCCGATTTACGCGCGTAGCCCACTCGGCGCGCCGGGCCCCGGGAACACTTCTCGGGCACCGCCGTGGGACCACGTAGGAGGGCGCTCAGCGCGTCTCGTTGGCGAGGACGCTGTGCACGCCGCATGGGGCCATGAAATCGAGGTGTGATCGCTGCGGAACTGAGTTTGCGGAGGCGGGATGTCCCGCCTGTCCGAAGCTGCCGACCTTCGCCGGCGTCCAACTCGCCGGGCTCGCGGCCGTCACCAAGGCGAAGCCACGACCGCCCGCAGCGCCGCGCGAGCGCGGATCCCACGTGCCCTATCTTGTGATCGCGTTTCTCGCCACCGTGCTGCTGGTGATGTCTGGCTGGATCGCACTGCACCCACGTCGCCCGGTTGTGGTGCAGGTGAGCGACCGCGCGGGAGCATCGGCCATGTCGATCGATGACCCGAAGATCGAGATCGAAGCGCCCAGCAAGCAAGCGCTCGAGACCTCGATCGAGGGCCGGACGTCGAAAGCGACCGGCGAAGCTACCCGGCCATCCGCACGAGCGCCACGGCGCGCGCCACGGACGGCGGCCCGCGAGACCACGCAAGCGACAGAGGCGACCCCGACGCGAGGACCGACGCCGCCATCGGATAAGGAACCGAACTGCGCCGGCGACCCGAAGGCACCCGGCTGCGATGGTGGCCCCGAGCTGCCCGCCACCCTCGAGATGCAGGCCTCGCGCGCGGCGATCGCTGAGGTGAAACACATCGCCAAGGCCTGTGGATCGCGCTACGGCGCAGCCGCGGGCGTGAAGGTGATGGTGAAGCTCTCGATCGTCGGCGCCACAGGTCAGGTGGAAAACGCGACGCCCGAGGGCGTCCACGCCGGTACACCCTTGGGTCGCTGCGTCGCCGACGCCCTGGCGGGCGCGACCTTCCCACGCTTCCGCAAGCACGTGGTGGGCGTGCGCTTCACCACCACGATGTAGCTGGCAGCCACCGTCGCGAGCTTCGGCGCCGAGCCGCACATCTCCGTGTCCCCGACGTCACCTGCACACGCGGTCGAACGCCGCAAGGGCGCCATCGATGGTCGCAGAATCCGTGGCCAAGCTGAGTCGGAGATAGCCCGGAGCGCCGAAGGCCGTGCCTGGTACAACGACGGTGCGTTCACGAACGAGGCGCTCGGTGAGGGTGACGTCGCCACCGTCATCACCGCGCAAGCGCTCGGGAAGGGCGGGAAACAGGAAGAAGCCCGCCTCCGGCGTGGGCACGCCGAAGCCGAGCCCACGCAGGTGTGCCGCCACTCTTCGGCAATTGCGGGCGTAGACCGCCACGTCGACCCGGGCACCGCCGCCCGCCAACACCTTGGGCAACATCCGCTGCATGAGCGCTGGCGCGTTGACAAACCCGAGCACCCGCGTGCAGTAGGCGGCCGCGCGCTCGAGCATCTCGCGGCCGAACAGCGTCGGCGCGCGGAGCATGTAACCGATGCGTTCTCCGGCGAGGCCGAGATCCTTTGAGTGGCTCGTCACCAGCACGGTGTTGGCGTAGCGTCCAAGCAGCGATGGCACGCCCACTCCCTCAAACGTGAGATCACGGTACGGCGCGTCCTCGACCACAAGAATCGGAACGCCACGCCCGCGATTGGCGAGGACGAGTGCATCGGCGAGTGCATCGAGCTCCCCCGACTTGTAAATCGCGCCAGTTGGGTTGTTGGGAGAGTTGAGCAGCACCCACCGCGTCCGTGATGAGATCGCATCAACGATCGCCCAGGCATCGAGTCCGAACGTCGGTGGCCGCGTTGCCACGGGCACAAGCCGAGCGCCCACGGTGGCGCAGTAGTGCTCATACTCCGAAAAGTACGGCGCTGGCACCACGACCTCATCGCCTGGATCGAGTGTGGCGTGCGCGAGAACGTTGAGGCCACCAGCCGCCCCGCAAGTCATGGTGATGTCCGCCCCAGTGAACGGCACTTGGTAGCGGGCGCCCTCGTGCGCAGCGATAAACTCGCGAACGTCCTCGAAGCCTGCGTTCGTCATGTAGCGATGGAGGCCGGGCTGCTCATCCGCCAACAGCTCGAAGATCGCACTCCGCCAGGCGGGCGGCGGCTCAAGGCTAGGATTGCCGAGGGAAAGATCGTGGACCGGTGCATCGCCGGCTGCGCGCAGCTCCGCCGCGAGCTCGAACATTCTGCGGGTCCACGACTCGCGGGACGCGACGAGCGTGGTAGCGACCCTGCTCGACAGAGGACCGCGTCCTGTCCCTCCCGCGTGTGGAGCGTCATCCGGCACCGGCGGACGATAACAGGTCACACGGGGGCACGGCCGCGTCTGTACAACCCCCGGCCGTGTTCACTTTGGCCGAGTGCGCGTATCCGCGAGGGCGCGCCCGGCACCACGCCCAAACGCTGGTATGCTCGGCGCCCGCGCAGGCCCGCTGGCTACGCCGGAGCGAATGCCGCCCAATCCGCACGCACCGCGTGCCCCTCAAGGCGAGCCCCACGAGCACCACGCCATGGATATTGAGCGCTCCCTCACCAGTCACAACATCGCGTTCCTTGAAGCTGTCTACGAGCAGTACGAGCGCGACCCGGCGTCGATCGATCCCGGCTGGCGCACCGTGATAGAGCGCGAACGCGCGCGACCAAGCAACGGCGGCAACGGCAACCTCCTCGCACTCGCTCGCGCACATGGCGGCGATCGAGCAGAGCAAATCGCACTGCAGTCGTCCGTCGATCGCCTCATCGAGCACTACCGATTGCTCGGGCACTTGCGTGCGTCGATCGATCCACTCGGTCGACCGCGCCCGTTCCAGACCGACGCTCTGGATCCCGCGTTCTTCGGCCTCGGCCCCCAGCACCGCGAGCGCTCGTTCGCTCCGGGCACACTGTTTCCCGGGCGCAGCTCGGCCACCCTCGCCGAAATCCTCGATCGCCTTCAACGCACCTACACGCGCGGAATCGGCGTTGAGTATTGGCAGATCAACGACGTCGAGCAACGCAACTGGCTGCGCGATCGCATGGAGGCGTGCGAGAACGAGGTCGTTCCTCCACCCGGCGATCAGTTCCAGCTGTTGCGCTCGCTAACGCGGGCAGACACCGTCGATCGATTCCTCCACACCAAGTTTATCGGCGCCAAGCGGTTCTCGATCGATGGCGCGGAAAGCATGATCTCGCTGCTCGAGACGATGGTCGATCACGCGGGCGACCTTGGCGTCGACGAAGTGATCTTTGGGATGGCACACCGCGGCCGCCTGAGCCTGCTCCTCACGTTGCTCGGCGCCACGCCTGCCCAGGTGTTCTCGCGCTTCGCCGGCGGCGAAGATCCGCGCGAGGGCCTCGGTTCTGGCGACGTGAAGTACCACCTCGGCTCTTGGCGGCAGTACCGCAACCGCACCGGCAAGCCGATGTACCTGGCGCTGGCGTTCAATCCGAGCCACCTCGAGGCAATCACGCCCGTCATCGCCGGCCGCGTGCGCGCGGCCCAGGATCGCCGCCCACCGGGCAAACAAAACGCGGTGCTCGGGGTCACGCTGCACGGCGACGCGGCGATGATGGGCCAAGGCGTCGTCGCCGAGACGCTCAATCTGTCGCGTCTGCGTTGCTACGGCAACGAGGGCTCGATCCGCGTGATCATCAACAACCAGCTCGGGTTCACCACCAACCCCGAGGAGGGCCGCTCGACGATCTACCCCACTGCCGTGGGCGACATGTTGAACGTGCCGGTGTTCCATGTAAACGGGGATGACCCTGAAGCCGCTGCGTACGTGGCTCTCCTGGCGATCGAGTTTCGCCAACGCTATCGCCAAGACGTCCTCATCGATCTGGTGTGTTACCGCCGGTTCGGCCACAACGAGGCCGACGAGCCCACGTTTACGCAGCCCCGCATGTACGAGCTCATCAGCACGCGCAAGCCGGTGCTCGAGCTGTATGAGGATCGGCTGATCTCGCGTGCCACGGTCACGCGTGATCAGATCAAGCAGCTCCACGACGAGTTCCGCGCCGAGTTTGATCAGGCCCTCGAAGAGATCAAGAGTCGCGGCCCGCAGCCGCTGCGCTCGCCGATGCACGGGGTTTGGGAGAACTACGTCGGCGGACCAGATTCGCCCAACCACGATGTGCCCACGGCGATCACTGCGTCCTCGGTCGAGCACATCGGCAACGCGCTCACGACGATTCCCAGCGGTTTTTCCCTGCACCCCAAGCTCGAGCGGTTCATCCACGAGCTCGGCGAGATGGCCCGCGGAGAGGCGCCGGTGTCGTGGGCGATGGCCGAGCATCTCGCGTTTGGCTCGTTGTTGCTGCAGGGGTCACACGTGCGTTTGTCGGGCCAAGACTGCATGCGCGGGACCTTCACCCATCGTCACGCCGGCTACGTCGATACCAAGACCGAGGCGCGCTATTTCCCGCTCTGTCATCTGAGTCCGCAGCAAGGTCGTTTCGACGTCTGCAACAGCCCGCTATCCGAGTTCGCGGTGATGGGTTTCGAGTTTGGTTACACGCTCGCCGCCCCCGATACACTGGTGCTCTGGGAGGCTCAGTTCGGCGACTTCTGCAACGGCGCGCAGGTCATAGTTGATCAGTTCTTGTCGAGTTCGGAGGACAAGTGGAACCGCTTGAGCGGGCTCGTGTTGCTGCTGCCCCACGGGTTTGAGGGTCAGGGCCCCGAGCATTCGAGCGCGCGCCTTGAGCGATTTCTCCAGCTGTGCGGTGAAGACAACATGCAGGTGTGCCATCTCAGCACGCCGGCGCAGTACTTCCATGTTCTGCGGCGCCAGGCCCTGCGAAAGTGGCGTAAGCCCCTCATCCTGATGACGCCCAAGAGTCTTCTGCGCACACGGACGTCGTTCTCGCCGCTGGACCAGTGCACGAGCGGGACATTCCAACGCTTCATCGACGACGGTAGCGTCGACCCGGCCAAGGTTACTCGCGTGGTCGCCTCCTGCGGCAAGGTCTACTACGACCTCCTCGCGCGTCGCACGGCGACGAATCGCGAGGATGTCGCGCTCGTTCGTTGCGAGCAGCTGTACCCGCTCCCTACCGCCGCAATCGAGAGCGCGCTCCGCCGCTACCCCAACTGTCGTGAGTTGGTATGGGCACAGGAAGAGCCGCGCAACATGGGTGCATGGTCGTACTTGCGCCCCATATTCGAAGGCATCCTCGGGGGGCGGTTTGCCCCGCGCTATGCGGGACGGGCCGAGAGCGCCAGCCCTGCCACCGGCTCGCTCCAGAGCCACGAGCTCGAACAGAAGATGATCCAGGACGACGCGTTCGCTTGACGCACGAGAGCAGACGAAATGGCGATTCAGATCCGTGTTCCACAAATGGGTGAGTCGGTCACCGAAGGTGTGATCTCGCGCTGGCTCAAGGCTGAGGGCGAAACCGTCGCGGTCGACGAACCGGTGGTTGAAGTTGAGACCGACAAGATCACCGTCGAGGTACCGGCCCCATCGGCCGGGATCTTGCTGAGCAAGACCGCGGCCGAAGGCGCGACTGTCGGGGTCGGGCAGACAATCGGCGAGATCGACGAGAGCGCGCGGGCGGCTGGCAGCAAAGCCAGGAGCGGCGGAAACGGCGCGACGGGATCGTCGTCGTTGCCAACCGTGATCGATACGGGCCGCTCCGTGGATGCCGGCGAGATCCCACCCGCCGGCCCCTCCGCGCGACTGGAGGCCGCGAAGAGTGGGATCGACCTCGCAAGCGTGCCGGGGAGCGCGCGCGGCGGTCGCATTACGAAGGACGATGTGGTTCGCGCACGCGAGGCGAAACCAGCCTCACCGGCCGCCGACTCACGCATCGCTACCGTATTGCCGGCTCCGGTCCCACGGAAACCAGGCGAACGGGAAGAGCGCAAGCCGATGTCGCCGCTGCGCAAGCGCGTCGCCGAGCGGCTAATCGAATCGCAGAACAACTACGCGATTCTGACGACCTTCAACGAGATCGACATGTCCGCGGTCATTGACCTGCGCGCCCGCTACAAGGAGTCGTTCGAAAAACGCTACGGCGTGAAACTCGGGTTCATGTCGTTCTTCGTCAAGGCAGCGGTGGAGGCCCTACGCGAATTTCCGCCGGTCAACGCCGAGATCGATGGCGACGACATCCTCTATAAGTACTATTACGACATCGGTGTTGCGGTCGGTGGGGGCAAGGGACTCGTGGTCCCAGTTGTGCGCGATGTCGATAAGAAGTCGTTCGCCACGATCGAGCAGGAAATCGCGGCATTTGGCGAGAAAGCCCGCGCCAACAAGCTCACGCTCGAGGACCTCACCGGCGGCACGTTCACCGTTAGCAATGGCGGTGTCTACGGGTCGATGTTGTCTACGCCGATCATCAACCCACCGCAAACCGGAATCATGGGCCTGCACAACATTGTCGAGCGTCCGGTGGCGATCGACGGCAAAGTCGAAATTCGGCCGATCATGTACGTTGCGCTCAGCTACGATCACCGCTTGATCGACGGCCGCGAGGCGGTGCAATTTCTTGTCCGGATCAAGCAATGCATCGAGCGTCCCGAGCGGTTGTTGCTCGAAGTCTGATCGCCGTAGGCGTCGGTGCGATCGCGTGCGGCGAAACTCCGACGCAGCCGGTCGCAGACGGCGCACCAGTACGCACGCCGGTGACTGCGGTCGCGGATACGCCGCCGCCGTCGATCGCGTCGTTGCGTGAGACGGTGCGCGCGCTGTCGGACGATGAGATGGAGGGCCGCAAGCCCGGCACACCCGGTGGAGCTCGCGCGGTCGCGTATATCATCGAGCAGATGAAAGCCATCGGCCTGCGCCCGGCCGGGGAGAGCGGCGGATGGACCCAACCCGTCCCGATGCGCGGCGTGCTGGTGGATCCGTCAACCGTTGAGCTGTCGCTTGTCGGAGGAAACGGCCTTCCACGCGCGGTGGAATACGGTCGCGAGATCATGCCAACGACGTACGACCCGGCCGGCAAGCACGCGATCGATGGGGCGCTCGTCTTCGTTGGCTACGGCGTGACCGCCCCCGAAGAGCATTGGGACGACTACGGCAGCATCGATCTGCGCGGCAAAATCGCGGTTGTGCTGGTGGGTGACCCGCCCACGGGCGACGCCCGCTTCGCCGGGCCAGCCCTCACGTACTACGGGCGGTGGTCGTACAAGTTCGAGCGCGCGCTCGCGGCGGGCGCTGCGGGTTGCCTGGTCGTCCACGACCCGATCGGCGCATCCTATGGTTGGAACGTCGTCGAGAACAGTTGGAGCGGCGAGCAGTTCGTGCTGGCTGACAAGAACGCCGGCAACGAGCTCGACGTTCAGGCCTGGATCTCAGGCGCGCTCGCCGATCAGCTGGCCGTCCGCGCCGGCACCACCATGGTCGATCTGCGCGCGCGAGCGCTGGCAGGCAAACCGCCGCTCGAGCTCGGCGTAAACTTGCGCGGGTCGTTGGTGACGAGCGAAGTCCGAACAACCGATGTGAACGTGATCGGCGAGCTTGGCGGCGCGCGTTGGCCAGATCAAGTCGTGACGATCACGGCCCATTGGGATCATCTTGGCCGGCGCGATGGCGCAGCCGCCGGAGCCGACGCAATCTTCAACGGCGCGGTCGACAACGCCAGTGGCATCGCGGCGATGCTCGGCGTGGCGTCACAGCTCCGCCGACGTGCCAGCGCCGGCCGACCGCTCGGGCGTTCCGTGTTGTTCGTGGCCACCACCGGCGAAGAAGAAGGCTTGCTCGGCAGTGAATGGCTGGCCCGACACCCCGTGGTGCCGCTCGCAAGCTGGTCCGCGGTCGTCAACCTCGACAGCGTGAACGTGCATGGTCGATCGCGGACGGTCCAAGTCATCGGCCCCGGCCAGACCGACATCGAAGATACGCTCCGCGAAGTTGTGGAGGGCGAGGGCCGTTCGGTGGTCCCCGACGAACGCCCAGAAACGGGCGGCTACTATCGTTCCGATCACTTCAGTTTCGCCCGTCGCGGAGTGCCCGCGATCTACGTGCGCGGCGGGAGCGAGATGGAGATCGGTGGCGTAAGTGAGGGCAAACGCCTCCGTGCGATCGGGGCCGAGCACTATCACACCGTCGACGACGAGTTCGATGCAACTTGGTCGTTCGCCGGCACGCTTCAGGACGTCGGCACGGTCGCGTCGCTCGTCGGCCGATTGGCTGATGCCGAGACCCCGGCCCGGTGGAAACCTGGCAGCGAGTTTGCCGCCACGCGGCGTTGACGGAGCCGCAGCTAGACGCCAGAGCGGGCGCGCCGCCGCGTGGTACCGCGCACGTCGAATCTCGCGAAGCGGAGAGCCCTCTGGGCCATGAAACGTGTGAGGCCCCCCGATGTCCGACCTGGTAGCAGCTCTCGTTCGCCGCCTTGTGCCCGGCAGCATTGACATCAACCCGGCAACAGCTCGGCTCAGCATCAGCGTTGACGGTGTCCACCACCCCGTGCGGGCGATCGGGCTCGGCAAGACGATGCTGCAGATCCACCGCTCCAGTCCGCTTCTCGCCCCCCCGGTGGGCACCGCCGGACTTGTGCTGCATGTCGATTTGAACGGTGGCGCTATCCGGCTGGACACACCGGTCGAGGTGATCGCGTGCGGCCGCACCACCTTGCTCCTGCGAGTCCTCGGCGCGCCGCTCGTTCTGCGCCGGCGGGTGGTGCACCATCGTGCGCTTGCGGACGCTGTCGGCGCCCCCCAGGCCATCAGCGCGTGAGCCCTCGAACGCCGGCGGGATCCGCACGATCAGCCGCGTGATCTAGGCTCATTTCGATGGGCGGGCATGCCATCTCGATCCTCCTCCCGACGGCATGAGCCCTCGGCTCGCGGGCTCCGCACGATCCGCGTGAGGGGATCGAATCGCGACCTCAAAACGAGATCCCCGAACCCACGTGAAGCGCAAGATCGTGGACGCGCGCGCGCACTGGCAGCCCGCTCGTGACAGTCACGTCCAGCTCGCGGTTCGCCAACTGCGACAGGTCGATGCCGAGTGAGCCGGCACGCCCGACCGAAAACGCGTAGCGCACAGCAACGGTCGTGTTGAACACGATGCGATGAGCGCGCTCCCGCCGACCCAGTCGCACCGGGCGCACCAGAGCCCCGCTGAGCGACCCGCCATAGCTATCGAGATCGAAATCGAGGAACTCATCGGCAGAAACCAGGGCACTGCGCGCGGTGAAGAGTCCACCGCCGAGCCAGATCTGACGGGTAACCCGGGCGCGCACGCCCGCGCGCATCGCCCAGGCTGCCCGCAGCTCGTCGGCATCAGTGCTTCGCCGCCGAGCGGCGCTCACGTCGGCCTCCACCGACAGGGTACCGCGCGGCCACTCGTAGGCGATCCCGGCGGTCCCGCGCACCGGTTCGTTGGTGCGCACGAGTCCGGTGGCGAACCGCGGCACGTACGTAAGCTCGCCGTAGCTGCCCGCCTCAGGATCACGCCCCCCGCTGGCCTCGACGGAACTGCGGACCGAGCGGCGCGAGAACCAAAACCGCGGCGACCGGATCGCCAGACCGAGATGCAAGTAGCGCGTGGGTTGCCACTGTACGCCGGCGACCAGTTCTCCACCCCACGAGCGGACGTCCTGTGATGCCTCGTTTTGCACGAACTTCTCGTGGCCGCGGATTTGGTCGTGACCGAGCGCCCATACCCTGCTCGAGTACGCGACCTTCTCGTAGACGAGATACGCTCCGCAGCCGATTCGCACTTCGGGCGCGATCTCCCAACCGACCGATGGCCCGAAGTCGTACCGCCGGCGCGTGAATGAGACCTTGACCTGCTGCGCGTATTGGATCGCTCCGCGCCTGCCCTCTTTGAACTCGTCGACGTTGATCTCGTCGTTATCGGGGACAAATAACGCCAGCGCGACGCTCACCGCCGGGGCGACGTGCAACACGAAGCTCGTTGAGTTGGGCACGACCTGCAGCTCGCGCCCGCGAATCGGAGATCGCAGGGATCCCGCGGCGAGCGAGGTCACAAGTCCATCGTCGACGCCACGCAGACGAAGGGTGAACAGCTGGGCCGTGGCCTCGAGCCGGCGCCGCCGGTTTGCACCGAGCCCAGCTGGGTTGTACCAGGCCATGCTGCCGCCGCGGCCGGCCGCCACCATCGCACCGCCCGCGAGCGCTGCGTCGTTGCCGAGCGGCGGCGTATCGCCGGCCGCCGCCACGCCGTGCGCCGCCAGCAGTGACGCAGCGACGACCGCCGAAGCCGCCCCGTTCGCGCTCCTCATCTCGGGCTCGGGAGTTCTACCAGGCATCGTATCGCCGGTGGTCGCCGGTGGTCGCCGGTGGCCGCCGGTGGCCGCCGCTGGCCGCCGGTGGCCGCCGGTGGCCACCGGTAGCCACCGCTCGCTCCGCTCGCCCCCCGCTCGCGCGATGGCGACCGCCAGCCCATCGATGCTATCGTCGGGGGCGATGACCCGGCGCGCGGTGGTCGGCAGTGCTCGCCGAACGGTCACGGGGGGCGCGACAGCGGACGACGCCGTCGGCCTCGACGATCGTCCCCTTTCCCTCACGCTGACCCGCGATGGGAAGCGTCTGCTCGTGGCGCTGCCCTACGAGATTTGGGTTCTCCACGCCGAGACGTTGGAGGTCGAGCGCGCGATCGAACTCGCAAGCCCACGACCGACGCCCTTCGATGCCGACGACGAGGGAACGCTGTGGATCGGAGGGACCCACCTTTATCGGGGATCAGTTTGGTCGTCGACGGCCACCAAGTTCGGCACCAAGCTCGGTGGCTTCGTGGATCGTGTGTGCCTGCTCCGTCCAAGGCTTGTGTGCGGGATCGGCTCGAACGGCGAGGTGTTGCTCGATACCGAGAAGGAAGACGTCATCCATCGGCGCAAGGCGCCCGAGCACGACGTCCTCGCGCTCGTGCCCTCTCCCGATGGTCGCGCGGTTTGGATCGACGGATCCAACTTCGCATGGGTGATCGATCCCGAGCATCCCTCGGGATACATGAAGCTCAAGCTCAAACAGACGAGCTCGGCTGACGTGCCGGGTGAGGCGATCGTCGCCCTCGGTATCACGAGCATCGGCCAGTGCGTGCTGGCAGCGCGTGATGGTGCGGTCGCATGGACCAATCGAGCACTGCGACCGCTCGGCGAACGTATCCCGATTATCGAGCTGCGCAACTCCACGCCGCTCGGCATCGCCGGTGACGAGCGATGGATCTACGTCCTACGTCCGCTCGGCGTACTCCATCGCTTTCTGGTCGCCCAGCCGCCGCCCGACCCCAGCGCGAAGAACGAGCCACCTCCCCTGCCCGAGGCTCAAAGCGCCAAGCTGCCCCGCCACGCGCAATGCATCGCGATGGTTCAACCCGGTGTACTCGCACTCGCGGGCGCGCACGCCGATGATCAACTCGGACGGGTCTGGCGCGAGCGCATCGATGATCTTCCCTGGACGGACCTGCGCCTGGGCAAGCGCAACCTCGTCGATTCCGTACCGGCGCCAGAAGACTCACCGAAGGCGCCGAGCTTTGAACGCACGCGCAGCAAGCTAAGCGGGGCGCCACTCGAGCAGCTCCGCGTCGACGACGTCGTCGCTCCGACGCAGCCATTTTGGATCACACGCACCACGGGTGTCCTGCTTGAACGGCCCGTCGACGTGCGCAACGCCGACGAGGTCCTGCCCAACGACGCACTGTTGCTGCCCGCCATGATCCGCGTGCAGGAGGGCACGGCACGGCCTGCGTTGCTCCTTTGGCCCGGCACGGCGTCGGAGTTGATCGACCCCGAGTCGGTCGAGTGGATCACCTGGGGAGACCGCCCGCGCGGCTGGATTCCGCTGGCCACCCCGGAGATCCGGGCTCAAGGATGGTCGCGGCGAGGGGTGTTTCCGCTGCAAGTCGCGTTGGCTGGACGACCGCCGCAGGTCGCGGGTCGCCGACCTAGTATCCCGGGTCGCTGGGCGGACGCAGAGTTGTTCGCAGCGATGGTCAAAGAGTGCAAACACCTCCTCAAGGTGCTCTGGTAGCCCGCCACGCTTGAGCGTTGCGGCCATCGTGCGACACGTCATATTGTGGCTCGGTGAACCGCGCCTACGGGGGCGGCACCAATACGCGTCAACGTGGCTACCCAGCACCACGCATCCGTCGCCGACCCACTGGACAGGACGTGGCCCTGGGCGGGTCCGGAGTTTACGGGTCGTGGCTCACCCCGGCCGGCGTTCGCGCCGCCGCCGGCGCGGATCGGTCGCTTCCGCCCGATCCGCCAGCTCGCCACGGGCGGGATGGCGGACATCTACACGGCGATGTCCGAGCGCGAAGATGGTGCGGCCGAAGTCGTCGCGCTCAAGTGCATCCGCCCCCACCTCGAGACGATCGTCCAGGCGCGCACCATGTTCACGCACGAGGCGCACCTGCTCTCGGCGTTCGATCACCCTGCAATCGTGCGCCCCGTCGACGTCTCTGCGGCCGAGACCGAAGGTCACTTTGCGATGGAGCTGATCCACGGGCGCGGCCTCGGCGAGATCATTCACCGCGCTGAAAAGATCGGCCTACGCTTGCCGATGCGCCTCGCTGCCGCGATCGTGATCGCGATCGCCGACGGCTTGCAGCACATTCACGATCGCATCGTCGACCGTATTGCCCTCGACGTCGTCCATTGCGACGTCTGTCCCGCCAACGTGATGATTGCCTACGACGGCGCGATCAAACTCGTGGACTTCGGCGTGGCGACCAGTCGATGGCGGCGCGTCGATGGCCGGGTGCTTCCCCACGGCGGGACGGTGGCGTACATGTCTCCGGAGCAGTGCCGTGGCGAACCACTCGGGCGCACAAGCGATGTGTACTCGCTGGGGATCGTGTTGTGGGAACTGATGACGTGGCAACACCTCTACAAGAACCTGCCGCACGAACAGATCATCGCCCGCGTGGCTAGGGGTGCGGTCCCCCGTCCCTCGACGTTCGGCGCCGAGATTCCGGCGGAGCTCGAGGACATCATCATGTGTGCGACCCACGCGGTGCCGAGCCGGCGGTTCTCGAATAGCGCCGCAATTGCAGACGCACTGCGTCAGCTGGTGAGCGCAGAGGATCCGGCGGCGCTTGAGATGTGGATGCGCCTGTTGTTCCACTGACGGCGATCGCGAGCGTCGCGCGTACGCCCTATGGCATCCCCAGACTGATCGCGGCCGCGGCAGCCGTCGCCCCCGTCACTGCGACGGCAAACGGCTGATCGATATCGTCGACCACGTCAGGCCCGCCCATGCAGTGGTAGTGCGGGTTGCGGAAGTTCGCCGTGTCCGTGGCAAAGACGGCAGGGAAACCGGCGTCCCAGAACGCCGCGTGATCCGAACGGCGTAAATCAGCGAACAGATCGCTCGTCTCGCTGCCGCCGGGGATCTCGATCACCACCGCCCGGAAACCGAGTGCCATTACCTGATCGGACAGCGCGATGGCGGCATCGTGAGCGCTCGCGCTCGTGACGAGCGCGATGAAGTCACCGCGAAATTTGTTTGCCTCGAGCGCCGCATACTCCTCGCCGAAAACGAGCTCGAAGCCCGTCGGCACAGTCTGCGACCCGTCGGCGTCGCTCCAGTAGCCGATGCCGTCGAAGTTGAAGTAGGCGACGATATCAGCCTTTGCGGCCACTTGAGCCTCGACGAACGCGCTCGACCCGTCGAGGCCGGTCTCCTCCTCGTCCCAGCATCCAATCATCACCGTGCGGTCGAACGCCGGAGTCGCGAGCAATCGAGCGATTTCGAGGGTCGCCGCCACGCCAGTGGCGTTGTCATCCGCGCCTGGGCAATCCGCGATGTGATCATAGTGGGAGCCGATCATGACGATCTCGTCGGGCACCGCCGAACCGGGACGGCGACCGATGACATCGACACCGGTGCCATAGTCGAAACGATCGACTTCGTAGCCGAGTTCGGTTAGGCGATCGAAGCAGAGATCCTGAACTTCCTGCCAATGTGGGCTATCGGGGACCCGCGCCTGGGCGACGAACACCAGGTCGTCGGCCCAGGCGTCGGCGTCGACGCAGCCCGCGAGCGCCTCGGGCGAGTCGTTGCACGGGTCGTCGTCGCCGGTGTCGTCAATGGCGCCCGTGCCGCTCGACGTCTGTCCGCCCGTGCTCGACGTCGTTGAACCACCGACGATGTTGGTGGTGGTCCCTTCACTCGATTCCGCCGCGCTTCCTTTCGCGCCCCCGCACGCAGACACGACAACGATCGCGATCCCACCCCAGTTGATGCGCGCCACAGGATTCCTCGCGCGCAGTCTACGACATCCCTGCTATCTTCGGCCGGGCCCATGCTCGTCCCGCTCGTCGCCGTCGTGCTAGCTGGCGTTCCGTCGCCGGAAGCCCGCGGAAACACCGCGCTGTATCGCCAGCGGGACCCGGTCTACAGCGTCGCCGCGGCCATCCGCGCGGGCGTACTTCTGGGTGACGGTCGCCGCGTGATCCAGCCCGGCGGGTTCGGTGCGGGTCTCCAATTCCGTGTGCACGCGGGGCGCGTCGGCCCGGTTCGATTTGGCGGCGAGCTCCAGCTGGGCCACTTGCGCTTCCTCGAGAAGCGTTTTTTCTCAGACACCAACGGCGGCACCGCTCGTCGCTACGCTGCCCTCGGTCACACCGAGTTTGCGCTGGGACCGTCGATTCAGATCCTCATGGGCCCGGTGTTCGCCGAGCTCGGTGCCGCAGTTGGTGTGGGCATCAGCCAGTTTGTGCGACCGCTCGGTCCGCTGCCGAACGACGAGCAAGACGTCACCGACACCACTGCGATGTTGCGCGGTGGCGGCCACCTCGGTGTGCCGGTCCGCAACAACTCGAGCTTCGTCCTCGGGATTGCGACGCAGAAGTACTTCTCTACCGAGAAGATCGTCGCCCACCCGGATCCGGGAGCGCCGCTCGCCCCTGCCGAGGTCGTGCCGTTCGACCTCGCGTTGGAGATCATGGTCGGCTACCACTTTTCGTTCTGATCCGGAGGTCGAACGTGCTCGCCCCCCTCACTCCCCTCCCAGACGTGCACGCACCAACGGGTCCCGTCATCTGCGTGGTGATGGACGGCATCGGGATCGGTGCCGGCGATCGCGGCGATGCCGTCGCCCACGCCGTCACTCCAACGCTTCGTTGGCTGCAGAGCCTACCGTCCTACCGAACGCTACGGGCCCACGGTCGTGCGGTCGGGATGCCGAGCGATGCCGACATGGGCAACAGCGAAGTGGGACACAACGCACTCGGTGCCGGGCGGATCTTCGACCAGGGCGCCAAGTTGGTGGCCGAGGCGATCACTTCAGGCACGTTGTTCGCGGGTGACTGTTGGCGCGAGGCCATCGCCACCGTGTCGAGCAGCGGCGAACCGCTGCACTTTCTCGGGCTTCTGTCCGACGGAAACGTCCACAGCCACATCGATCACCTGGTGGCCATGTTGCGCGCGGCGGCCACCGCAGGGGTCCGAGCGATCCGCGTCCATGTGCTGCTCGATGGGCGCGACGTCCCGGGCCGCTCGGCGTTGGGGTTTGTCGAACGGCTCGAAGCCCTGCTCGCAGAGCTGCGTGCCGGCGGATGCGATGCCCGTATTGCCAGCGGCGGCGGACGGATGCACATCACGATGGATCGCTACGAAGCCGACTGGGCCATGGTAGCGCGCGGGTGGGCCACGCATGTCCACGGGAGTGCAGCAGCGTTCCCGCATGCGCGCGCGGCAATCGAGGCCGGCTACGCCCAGGCGAATGTCGACGACCAGTACCTTCCCGCGTTTGTGATCGCGGATGGTGGCGAGCCGATCGGGCCGATCCGCGACGGTGCAGCGGTAATCCTCTTCAACTTCCGCGGAGATCGAGCGATCGAGATCAGCAAGGCATTCGAGCGGGACGACTTTCACGCATTCGATCGTGCACCGAGGCCGCGCGTCGCCTACTTTGGCATGATGCAGTACGACGGCGACGAGCGAGTGCCGGCGCGCTACTTGGTCGCCCCACCAGCGATTGACGCCACAATGGGCGAACTTCTCGCCCGCGCCGGGCGCCGCCAGCTGGCGATCGCTGAAACGCAAAAATTCGGCCACGTGACGTACTTCTGGAACGGCAACCGCTCGGGAAAATTCGACGACCGGCTGGAGCACTACATCGAGGTTCCATCAGACACGCGACCGTTCGCCGAGCGCCCGTGGATGAAGGCTGCGGAGGTTACCGACGCGCTTATCGATCACCTCCACGCCAAGCCTGTCGACTTTGTCCGGGTCAATTACGCGAACGGTGACATGGTCGGTCACACCGGCGTCCTGGATGCCGCGCGCATGGCGGTTGAGGCGGTTGATCTGTGCCTTGCACGGCTTGTCCCAGTCGTCCGCGCGATCGGTGGTGTGCTCGTCGTCACGGCTGACCACGGCAACGCTGATCAGATGCTCGAAATAGACAAGGCCGGTGGTGAGCGGCCGAAGACCTCGCACAGCCTCAATCCGGTGCCCTTCGCCATCTTCGACCCACGCGAGCAAAGCGGCGGGCCGCGCATCCGCGGGTTCAGCGACGACGTGGACGCGTCGCTCGGCAACGTCGCGGCGACGTGTCTCGAGCTACTTGGCCTTCGTGCACCGGCCGAATACCTGCCAAGCCTGCTCCTGCGCTAGGAGCGTGACCCCGTAAGGGGTCTCGCTCCTCCGTGCCCGTGCCCGTGCCCGTGCCCGATTTCCGGAGTGATCCGACCGGCAAGAA
>CADEGN010000164.1 GCA_902826865.1 uncultured Myxococcales bacterium | reverse complement strand
CACGTCGGAGTCGAGTATCAGCACGGCATTGCACGCGAGCGGCAGCGAGCTCGAATCCCAGGCGGCGCCGGCCGTGGTCGCGACACAGGCGAGGACGTCCGAATCGAGGATCACCGCCTCGTTGCAGCCATCGACCAGGGCGACGGGGTCCCCGACCGCGCCACCGGCGTCGGCGATGCAGGTCTCGACGTCGGAGTCGAGGATGACCGCCTCCGCGCAGGCATCGACGACGGAGCGGGGCCCAGTATCGGTCGCGTCGGAACCCGAGTCCGCCGACCCTGCGTCGGGGTCGGTGGCCGAGCCCTCGCTTTCGGGACTCGACGTAACGTTCGTGACCGAGCCCGCGGTGGCGTTCGTGGCAGAACCGGCGGTGGCGTTGGTGGCGTTGGCGGAGCCCGCGGATGCACCGCTGCCGGTGCCGCCGGTGCCCTCCGAAGAGTCGCCGCCGTCGTCGTCGTCGCCTTGCACGACGACGCAAGCCCAGGGGGTCGACAAGACGAGCGCCAAGACTGGCAACAGCTGGCAAGAGGAACGCGTTAGTTTCGCCATTTGACAGGGAGACGCTGTTGCGTCGCCGACCGTCGCAGGGTTTCTCGCGCTCCGAGGGTCGTGAGGATCCGCGCCAGCACGCCTAGCGCTGTGGACAGGCGCAGCCGCACTCGGGCGGCTCGAAGGTCACGGTTTCCCCGTCGTCAACCATGAGGCACGGCTCGAAACCAACGAACGCCGCACACTCGCCAACCTCGAGCGCCAGCAGCTCCACCGCACCGATCTCTAGCCCAAGCTGACTGAAAACCACCCCCGTCTGATTGTCCGGGCAAGTTGGAGAATCGATCCCGCCGCAACTGTCGACTTGGTTGATGAGGATGCACTCGCCCTCAAGCCCGGTCGGGGGAACGAGCATGCAACTCTCGCCTCCGGCGTAGACCGTGGTTTCGAACCACGAGTAATCGAACTCCGCGGTATCCAGCGCATTGCACTCCGCCGCGTTGTTGGGCCCGCCGCCGGTACCGGTGTCCTGCGAGCCCTCCGTCCCCGACGTGTCCGTACCCATCGTCATCAACCCGGATCCGGAATCGGTCATCGCCGATGTGTCCGACCCCGAACCGGCCGTGGTGGCGGTCGAACCGCCTTCGCCTGTTTGCCCCGCGGTGCCGCTCGAGTCCGCCATTCCGCTGGCGCCGATCTCCTCCGATTTCGCGGTACAACCCACGGCCAACAGCCAACCCGCAACAATGCAATCGTTCCTCGCAGCCATGCTGACGTAGTCTCCGCGTGGTGGTGGATCTGTCATCGCCGCGGTCACCGCAGTGGATCGAGCTCCGCGCACATGAGCTCCTCTTCATGGAAGAGGCCAAAAAAGCTGGGCGCCGCCAGCCCTGCGGGCCACACCGTGATGCTCACGGGGGTGTCGACGGCGCTCGCCCGACATACTGCACGCGACAGGACAAACTGGCGCAGGCCGCGGGCACCCGCGCGGATCCGGGCCGAGGGTGAGCCCGGACCGGCGTCGTAGCGCGCGATCTCTCGGGCCAACCCCACGCCGGGGACGCGGAACACGTCGGGATCGAAGACCCAATGCGGCGCCCGGCTGGGCTCGGGCGAACCGAGGTCGTCGCCGATCGCGGTGAGTTTGGCCTGGGCCGCGGCGAGGTCACTCGGCGCAAAGCGTCGCCGCCGCGGGACGCAGATGTCGGTCATCGCGTCGGCGACGTCGGTCACGGTGCCGAGCCGATCGGCGAGCTCGACCCACGCCGGATCGAGCTCGGCGATGGCCGCTTCGGTCCCGTCCTTTGCCAAGGCACGCACGCGCGCCACGGGATCGATCCCCAGCACCTCGCTGCATCCGGCCGGCACGAAGACATCGGGTTCGCGGGCCGCGATCCGCACGCCGCCGACAAGAAAGATCCGCGGCGCCACCGCACACTCCCGGGCACCGATGCAGCGGCGATAGACATCCACCCATTGGGCCAAGGCCGTGCCACACGCGCGCTCACGGAGTCGGTTGGCATCTCGCTCACCCGGTGGAGCGGCGGGAGCCGCCCACGGGGCAAGCTCATCCACCAAGGGGGGCAACAGCGCGACGAGTTCGGCGCGGAACATCTGCGCGAGCACGCGGTCGGCGTGGTCGAGTGAAGCCTCAAGGGCCGCAAGGCTACGTTCTTGCCCGAGCGCCAACGCCTGCAGGGGAGCGTCGCAACTCCCGACCGCCACGGCCGGCAACGCCCGCCAGGTTTCGTCGGCGATCTCGGCACGATCGATGACGAAGTGCGAATCCGCTTCGACCGCTGCGCGCGGGCGGGTGCCGGGGCGTAGCGCGCTCGCGTCGTAGCGCGGCCTCGCCCCGCCGGCCGACGGCGCGCGCACAACCGGCAACGGGTGACCGACCACATCCTCGGGCGTGACCGACGACGCCGCGGCCGTCGTGCGGGCTCCGAGCACGGCGAGCAACTGCTCGATTCGTTCGCGCCAGTGCTCGTCGGCAAACCGCTCGCCGGTGACGACGCGAAGCTCCCCCGCCTGCGCCAGCGCCTCGGCAAGCGCTCCGACGTCGCCCGCCACCAGGATCGGCGGCTGCCAAGCAACCGCGAGCGAGGGCATGGGCAATCGGGTGAGCTCGAGCGGCGGCGATGGCGGGATCCGTCCGAAATTCGGGACGGCCGCCGCCGCCCCGACCGGGCGCGTGATCGGCCGCTCGCCGCAGGCGCTCGCAGCGCTCATCAGCACCCCTAGCACGATCGCCACGGTGCGCTGCGCAGTAGGGGCCCGCGATGGGAGCATGATCCTCGAAGAAGCCGCCCCGCGCGGTGCGGCCAGCTCGGCTGGGGCGCGCGGCTCCGGCTGCATTATACTCCGCCCGTGGCTTCGATTCGGACGCGACGTGTGGGGTCGGCGAAAGTTACAAAGCGGCTTGGGATCCTGGCGGCGCTGGCCCTGGTGACCGCCGTGGCGCCTCGACCCGCGGCCGCCGCCGATGGCGACGTCCTGGTCGAGTTCCACTTCATGCCGGTGCCCGGGGCCCAGATCGCGATCTGGCTGGAGGACAGCGCGGGGCGCCACGTCCAGGACGTCATGGTCACGCAGGCAACCGGCACCCTCGGCATCGGCAATCGTCCAGGGCGATGGGACTTCCTGTCGAGCTGGCGGTTTCCCTACGGCGATCGCCCCAGCGTGCTGCCGATCTGGGCCCATGCGCGCGGCAAGACGTACCCGAAGCTCACCTTCCACGATGACGACGCTGGGGATCTCAACTCGCTTGGCTGGCACGAGAACTCCAGCTCTCTCGAGCCGTACTTCTGCCGCCCGCTGACCGACACCGAGAACGAGACCATCGCCACCGATACGATGACGTGCCCTTCGCCGTCGGTGTTCCAATCCGACAAGGGCAGGTTCAGCGAGCAAACCACGCCGTACCCGCCACGCGGTGATCTCGTCACGTTCGAAGACGGCGGCGACCACCCGGACGTCAAGATGTTCGGCAGCGTCAACGATCTCGACGCGATCACCTCAGCCACCCCGATCGGCGACGAACTCGAGCTAGTCACCGCGATCATTCCGAGCGCGCTGGCCGACGACACGTTGACCGCACGCATCGAGATCAGCCTCGAGCACGACGAGAACAAAGCCTGGGGGTACGATCGCGAGACCGACCACTACGTCGACCCTCGCCTCTCCGGCTATGGCATCGAATACCTCGGACAACCGTCGGTGGTGTACTCCGTCGAGTTCGACCCGGCCGAGGCCGCGTTCGTCGGCACGGACATGTACGCCGGCTATGGCGACTGGGACGGCAAGACCGGCACGATGCACCCGCCCGACGACAGCATCAGCATCGACGGTGGGAGCGGTGCCGATCGGCTCCAGCTGTGCACCCACGGCGACGAGACGTTTCGGTTCGGCGTGTTCAGCCATGGAGCTGGCTCCGGCGAAGACCCGACCGGCAGTGGAGGCAGCGACTGCGGCGACGGCGGCGACGACGGCGGGCCCATGGGGGGTTGCACGATCCGCCCGCTGCCCAGCGTCACCGATCTCGAGCTCGAGGCGATGGACTTCGACCACGTTCGCGTTCACTTCACGCTGCCCGACGTCGGCGACACCGAGATTCGCAACGTTCGGCTTTACTACCGCGCGGGTGAGATGGCGCTCGGCGAGGACAACCTGGCCTCGGCGATTCAATCGGTCCCGCGCGGGCCGATGTGCTCGGGGCCGTTCGAACCCGGCGCGACGATGTGGTGCGACGTCGATCAGCTATTCGGGAACTTCGAGTACCAGATGGGCCTGAAGTACGAAGACTCGTGCAGCAACCGCAGCGCCCTGGCGACAGAAACGATCACCACGCCGGCCCAGAAGTTTCAGACGGTCGAAGGGATCTGTTTCGTCGCCACCGCGGCCTGGGGCGCACAATGGACCGATCGCGTCCGGGCGTTGCGACACTTCCGCGATGTGTACCTGCGCAAGACGGGGACCGGTGAGGCGCTGATCCAGTTCTACTACGCGCACAGCCCGATGCTCGCCGGGGCGATCGCCTCGCGACCGTGGGCAAGAGCGCTAACCCGCGCCGTGATCGGGCCGATGGCAGATATCGCGCAGGCGACGACGGGCAGCTGATCGTATCATCGCGGCGATGCATCCCAGGCTCGTCGAGGCCGTCGACCCCGCTACAGTAGTGACGCACATCCAACGCGGCGACCGCGTGTTCCTCCATGGCGCCGCGGCAACACCGACCCCTCTCGTCGAAGCCCTCTGCGCCCGCCAGGAGCTGGCGGACGTCCGCCTTTACCACCTCCACCTCGAGGGCCCGGTGCCCTTTTCCGACCCGGCACACCCGCCGGGGCTTCGCTCGGTCTCCCTCTTCACCGGTCCGTCGCTTCGGGATGCGGTCGCCGCGGGGCGGGCGGACTTCGTGCCGGTCTTTCTCTCCGACATCCCCGGCCTGTTCCTCAGCCGCCGAATCCCTCTCGATGTGGCGATCGTGCAGCTTTCCCCGCCCGATCGACATGGCATGTGCACGCTCGGAACCTCGGTTGATGCCGCGCGTGCGGCCGTCGACACCGCCCGCGTGATCATTGCCGAGATCAACGATCGGATGCCGCGAACCCACGGCAACGCGATGCTCCCGATCGATCGCGTCGCCGCATTCGTCCACACCGACCGCCCGCCATACGAGCACGCGCCCAGCGATCCCGGCCCGATCGAATCGGCGATCGGCGAACGCGTGGCCGCGCTGATCGACAACGGATCGACGCTGCAGCTGGGCATTGGGGCGATTCCCGACGCCGTCCTGTCTCGCCTGGGCGACAAGGTCGACCTCGGTGTCCACACGGAGATGTTCTCCGATGGCCTTTTGCCGCTCGTTCGCGGTGGCGTCATCACCAACCGACACAAGAAGGTCCATCCCGGCCGCATCGTGACGAGTTTCGTCGCAGGATCGCGGGCCCTGTTCGACTTCGTCGATGACAACGCCCTGGTCGAGTTTCACGGCTGCGATCGAACCAACGACGTCAATCTCATCGGCAAGAACCCAAAGGTGGTCGCCATCAACTCCGCCATCGAGATCGACCTGACGGGGCAGGTCTGCGCCGATAGCATCGGGCCTCGGATCTTCTCGGGCATCGGAGGGCAGATGGACTTCATCCACGCCGCCGCGCGTTCGCCCGGGGGCAAAGCCATCATCGCCCTGCCGGCGATGGCAGGCGCTGGCCAGGTGTCGCGGATCGTCAGCCACCTGCGTGAGGGCGCTGGGGTGGTCACCACGCGCGGCCACGTTCACTGGGTCGTCACCGAGTACGGCGCCGTCGACCTCCACGGTTTGACCTTGCGCGAGCGCGCTGCCGCGCTGATCTCCGTGGCACACCCCGACGTGCGCGGCGAGCTCACCCGCGTCGCAAACAGCACGCGGCACTTCGACATTCGCCCGCCCCCTGGCGCATGAGGCCGCGAGAATGGTATGCAATCGGCTGTGACGAGCGCGATCGCCATCGTGGTCGCTGCGGTCCTCGGCGTGGGACCGCCCCTGGAGCCTGCGCCCGATCTCGCTCCGGAGACGCCGACGGTCGTCCCGACACCGATCGAGCCGGTCACGCCGCCTGGCGGCACCACGACTCCTGGGGCGCCGAAACGCACGGGCATACCAGGCGCGCCCGACTCGCCCGGCGCCACGAGCCCGGTGCCCCAGCCCGTCGGACCGACGCCCGTCGTGCCCACACCGATCCAGCCGGTCGTGCCACGACCGGTCCAGCCAGAGACCGGGGCCCCGGGCATTGGCCCCGCAACCGCTGCTGGGAAGGGGAAGCCGGCCAATCGAGGGCCGGCCAAACGCAACCTCGGTAGCCTCGCCGGCCCGCGGATCGACGAGCAGCCGCCCGAGGGCGGCGCGCGGTGCTTCGATCTGGGCAACCGCTGCCGCGCGATGGGGATCGGCGGCATCGTCGCGGCCAGCCTCGGCGGTGCGGGTGTTGTGGCGGGGATCGCCCTGGTGGCGGTGCGGCCCAAGCCGTTGCTCGACGATCCATCCAGGATGCACACGACCCGCCCTCCGGGTGCGGCAGTCCTCGCGGTCGGCGGCGCCCTGCTCGCCACCGGCATCGCCCTCATCGTCGTCGGTTTGGTGAAGCACCGCCGTGATCGCGGCGTCCAGGCCCGACTGCTCCCGGCGCACGGGGCCTTGGCGGGAACGCGGCTCCGATGACGGCGACGCACCGGTGGGTCGTGGTCTGCGCGGTGGCCCTTGGGCTCGGCACGGCGGTTGCAGCCGCATGCGAAGTCGAGAACCCGCACCATTGTGCCAACCAGAAGGGGCCGGGCAACGACTGGTGCGCGCGGCGGGATCCATCAACGCCGTTCTGTTCCCCGTGCCAGGGCGGAAACCATGGCTGCGTGCCCTACCGGCCCCTGACCTGCGAGGCCTACGACCCGGAGACCCTCCAGGGATCGACCGGTTCGGGCGGATCCAGCGGCGGTTGAGTCACGTGTCGCGAATCCGAGCCCCGCGTTAACCCACCGTTCGGGGTCGCGGACTCTTTTTGCGTCAGCACGCCCACCACCTTCGCCCGTTACGACGGCCAGAGAGCGCCGAAACCGACGAACGTCCCCCAAAAAATTTCTCGGGAACACGGCGCGTCCCATTTTCGCGGAACTCCTTGTCGATCCCGTAAAACGCCGCACGTAGGGTGTCGAAGAGGTTGCAGGAAGGAGGCACGAACGATGTCGCGGTCCACGCTGTTCTCGGTCTTCGCGCTTGCTGCCCTTGGTGCCTGCTCGAACGAGGGGGTGACGATCGGCCCGCGTGGGGGAACGATCGTGTCGAACGACGGCCGGTTTAGCCTCGAGGTGCCGGCCGGAGCGCTTTCCCGCGAGGTGGACATCACCATCGCCGAGGCCGACTGCACCACGATGGACCTGCCGGGCGCGATCGGCAGCTGCTACCAGCTCGGCCCGCGCGGCACCGGGTTCCTGCACCCTGCGACGGTGACCTACGAGATCGATGAGGAGCTTGACGGCCTGGCGGCGGACTCCCTGGCCCTTTCCGTTCGCCACAACGCCGACTGGAACCTCCTGGCCGACCGTGTGATCGATCGCGACCAGGGTATTTTGCAGGCGTCTGCCGGCTATCTGTCGGCCTTTGCGATCGTCGAGATCCCCGTGGTCGAACACGGTGAGGCCGATCACGGGCCGCGGCGCAACTGAGCCCCCGTCGACGCAACACCCGTCGCGCCCTCGGCGTTACTCCATGGCCCTCCTGGGGAGGTCCCATGATCGAACTTCTTACCGCCGCCACGCCCAACGGCCGCAAGGTCTCCATCGCCCTTGAGGAGCTTGGGCTGCCCTACAACGTCCGCGCCATCGACCTGGGTCGCCACGAACAGCGTGAGCCGTGGTTCCTCGCGCTCAATCCCAACGGGCGAATCCCGGTCATCATCGATCACGCCGCGGACGATTTCGTGGTGTTCGAGAGCGGCGCCATCCTCTGGTACCTGGCAGAAAAAACCGGCCAACTGCTGCCAACGGACGCGAAGGGCAAGAGCATTGCCCTGCAATGGCTCATGTTCCAAATGGGTGGGATCGGCCCGATGATGGGCCAAGCCAACGTGTTTTTCCGCTACGCGCCGGAGCGGATCCCCTTCGCTATCGAGCGATACCAACGCGAGTCCCGCCGCCTGTTTGAGGTGCTCGAACGTCGGCTCTCCCAGGTCGAATACCTCGCCGGTTCCTACTCAATCGCGGACATCGCCACCTGGGCTTGGGTGTCGACGCACGCGTGGTCTGGCGTCGACGTCGATGGACTGCCGGCCGTGTCGCGGTGGCTCACGGCCATCGGCGAGCGCCCGGCGGTGATCCGCGGCGGGGCCATCCCGGAGCCCAAGCTCGCCGGGACCGCAGAGAAGGTCGTGGACAGCGCGCGCAAGATACTGGTGTGACGACGATGGCCAAACGCGTCGGCCGGCCGCTGGCGATCAATGCAGCGGCGCCGACAGCACGCGTGCGCCCGGGCCAACCTGATCAACAAACCCCTGCCCTGCAACCCCGGCGTGGGTGAACGCCTCGTCGAGGATCGCCAGCAGCGCCTGCGCCCGGCCGTGATCGGAGGCAAACGCGAACGTCGTCGGTCCGGCGCCGCTGATGCTGCAGGCCAGCGCCCCGGCCTCGCAACACGCCGCTTTCGCCTCGAGATAGCCGGGGATCAGCGGTGCGCGGGCTGGTTCCACGATGTCGTCGACGACGGCCTCGCCGAGCAACGAGAGATCGCCTTCGTGAAGCGCATGGACGAGCAGGCCGAGACGAGCCGCGTGAACAACTGCGTCGGCCAAGCGCACCGCACCCGGCAACACCGCCCGAGCCTGGGCCGTGGGCAAGGAGAAGCCCGGGGTGTAGAGCGCAATCCACAACGACGGGGGCGTCGGCAGGGCGACCAGCCGCAGCGGCGCGAGCGAAGCGACGAGCACGATTCCCCCGAGAATCGCCGGTGCAACGTTGTCGGGGTGTCCCGCGCCGCAAGCCGCCGCTTCACCGGCGCGCGCAGCTTCGACCAGGGCCGCAGGGGGCAAGCCGAGGTCCAGGAGCGCATCGACTGCAACGACCGCCGCGGCCGCGCTCGCACCCGACGAGCCGAGACCGCTGCCGAGCGGAAGGCCCTTGAGCAACTCGAGCTCGACGGCTGCTCCCGGCGCATACACGTTGAGCAAGGCCTGAGCCGCAACGGAGGCGGTGTTGAGCTCGCTCGCCCGCGGGAGCTTGCCGCCATCGCCCGCCACGCTCAAGAGCACGACGCCGGGCGCGTCGCCGAGGCGCGCCCGCACCCGATCCCCGGGGCCCGCGACGGCGAGCCCCAGGCAATCGAAGCCCGGCCCGAGATTCGACACCGTCGCCGGCGCGAACGCTTCGATCCACGGCCGTGGGGTCATGGCTCGCTCAGCGCTTCAGCGCGTCGTCGATCCAACCGGTGACGGTGCCACCGAAAAGGAGCTCGTTGAGCATCCGCCCGTTGATAAACAGCGCCGGCGTGCCTGAGATCCCCAGCTTCTCACCGAGCGCGCGATCGGTGTCGAGCTGAGCCTCGCCCTTTCTGGCCTGGTACGACGCCTTGAACTTGGGCAAGTCGAGACCGATCTTTTGTGCGTATCCATAGATGTCGTCGTCGTCGAGCTCACCCTTGGCGGCGAAGAGCAGATCGTGCATTTCCCAGAACTTCCCCTGCTCGTGCGCGGCTTCGGCGGCGATGGCCGCCGGACGGGACCGCTCGTGGCCCGGGCCCTCCAGCGGGAAGTAGCGATAAACGAGCTTGGCCCGGCCGCGGAATTGGTCGATGGCCTCGCGTAGGTGTGGGGCTTCGGCCTGACAATGCGGGCACGTGAAGTCAGCAAACTCGACGACCGTGACCGGCGCGTTGGGGCTGCCGTAGATCGGCCGGCCCGCGTTGTCGATCTCGAGCGGCGTCAGGGACTTGACCACGAACTCGAGCGCGTCGCGGATCGCCGAGGTGTTGGCGCCCGACGCAATCGCGTCGGCGATGAACTGGGCAACGATGGCGGAGTCGCGGCACTTTGGATCGTCGCGCAGCGAGCGGGCAATGCTGTGCGCTGCGCCGCAGGCGCTCGGCTCAGAGTTGATGAGCTGGAAGAACGTCTCGCGCTGCGAGGCACTGAGTGCGTCCAACCCAACGCCCTTGGCCTCGCGGATCTCTTCTTCTTTCGGCAGGTTCTGCCGCGCCTTTTCTCGCTCCGAAGGCGCGGCGTCGTCGGGCGCGTCCTTGGCGGAGGCAGTGTCCGGGGTCACCGCAGGGGCGTTGCAGGCTGGGCTGCAAGCCGAGACGACCAGCAGCGAGATGGACAACGTGAACGGCGAGAGCGGTCGCACCGGCTGGCGAGGCTAGCGCACGCCCCCTACCCCCGCAACCGCACCCGCGCGCCCCGGTCAGGTGCCTTCGGCGCAGCGTCGCAGCGCACCCGCGCGCCTCGCGACGCGGATGCACGCGCACCCGGGCGGACGCAAAGGCGGAGCCGAAGACCGCGTACGCACGCCGCCCGATTCCGGTATCAGCCCGCCCCGCCCGTTGACACGGCGGAGGTGCCTTGCGACAAAGCGCCACCCCGTTGACAGCGAGGAGAGGTCGATGAAGATCCTGGTCACCGTCAAGCGGATCCCCGATCCGGTGGAGCCGCCGAAGTTCGCCGGGGGGTCGATCGACACCTCCGCCGTCAAGTGGGTTCAAAATGAGTTCGATGAGTACGCCATCGAAGCGGCGCTCCGGCTCGCCGAAGTCGGTGGCGGCACCGAGCGGCTCGCCGAAGTCATCGCGCTGACGATCTGTCCAGGGGACAAGCGCGACCACATCACCAACTTCCTGGCCATGGGGGCGGATCGGGCGATCGTCGTCAACGCCGACGATGGCGCACTCGACGCCCAGTCAATCGCGCAGCTGATTGCGGCGGTGTATCGCAAAGAAGGTTGCGATCTATTGATCTCCGGCAAGCTGTCCCAAGACGGCGAGAGCAACGAGGTCGCCCAACGCGTGGCGGGCTTGCTCGGCGTGCCGCAGGCGACCTTCGCTGCCACCGTGAGCTGGAACCGCGACGCCAAGACCCTCGACGTCGCGCGCGAGGTCGAGGACGGCGTCGAAACCAAGCGGGTGCCACTTCCGGCGGTGCTCTCGGTCGATCTGCGCATCGTACTGCCCACCAGCGTGAAAAATGGCGTCACACCGGCGAGCCACGCCTACGGCGACAAAGCCCGCCTCGCTTCGCTGCGCGGCATCACCATGGCCAAGCGCAAGAAGGTCGACGTTTACACGCCCGCCGACCTCGGGGTGAGCGTGGCTTCGACGGCCAAGTTCCGCCAGCTCGCAGCGCCGCCCAAGCGCCAGGCCGGCAAAATCGTGGGTTCGGTTGAGGAGCTAGTCGAGAAGCTGGCGACGGAAGCGAAGGTGCTATGAGCAAGGTACTGGTCATTGTCGAGACGGGTGACGGCAAGGTCCGCGCCCACAGCCTCCCGGGCATCACTGCGGGCGCTCAGCTGGCGCAAGCGACCGGCGGCGAGCTTCACCTTTTGGTGCTCGGCGCCGCGCCGCAAGCGGCGGCCGAAGCGATCGCAGCCGCCGGGTACGGGGCCAAAACCGTCCACGTCGCCGCGCACGCCGAGCTCGAACCGTTCACCGCCGAGGCCTGGTCGGATGTGATCGTGGCGGCCGCGAAGTCGATCGGCGCCACGGCGATCGGCGGCACTGCGACATCGAGCATCCGCGATGCGCTCCCGCGCGCGGCCGCCGTCCTCGGTGCGCCGCTGGCCCCCGAGATCACCAAGGTGATCGGGCCGAACGTATTCGGCCGCGAGATTTGGTCGGGTCGCGCGCTCGGAGAACTCGTCGTGGAGGGCGCCGTGATCTGCTTCACGGCCCGGCCCAGCGAGTTCACGCCGGCCGCACCCGGTGGCGCGCCCGCGACGATCGCGGCCATCGCCGGGGTGGCGCCGAGCAAGCACGGCGTCACTGTGATCTCGCTTGAGAAGACTCAAAGCGCGCGACCGGCCCTCAACGAAGCGAAGGTCGTGGTGTCCGGCGGTCGCGGCATGCGAGAAGGCGCCAACTTCAAGGTCCTCGAAGAACTCACGGACCTGCTCGGCGGCGCCCTTGGGGCCAGCCGAGCGGCGACCGACGCGGGAATGGTCCCTGCCGATCTGCAGGTCGGGCAAACGGGGAAAGTGGTCGCGCCCAATCTCTACATCGCCGTCGCGATCTCCGGCGCAATCCAGCACCTCGCCGGCATGAAAGGCAGCAAGGTGATCGTCGCGATCAACAAGAACGGCGAGGAGCCGATCTTCCAGGTCGCCGACTACGGCCTGGTGGCGAAGTGGGAAGAGGCGATGCCCAAGATGATCGAGCTCGTTCGCGCCCGCATGGCCGCCCGCTGATTCCGCGAGCGCGAGCCCGTACTGCCCGGGCCCGGGCCCGTCGCGCCCGCAGCGACCGCCCATGAAGTACGCTGTTCATCCACCTCGGATGACCGCCGATTCGGGCAACGCACGCCCCGTCGACCTCGTCGGTGCCCTCGGTACGGTGCTCGGCGCGGCGGCCTTGCACTTTGTGATCGCCCGGGCTCTGTTCGCCGTCCAGGGTGGCCAAGCTCGCTTTGGCACCGCCGCACGGGAAGCCATCGATCTCGGCATCGCGGCGAGCGGTGCCGCCCTGCTGCTCGCGTTGTATGTGCGGGCGCGAACCGAACGCACGGCGCTGCTTGCCCGCGACCTCCCCCTGTTGCTCGTCGGCGTTTCGTCGGTGGCGACGTTGATCGGGTGGTGGCAACTCGGGCCGACGCCGCTACGCCTGACGACCCCGGCGGCCGTGGCCGCGTTCTCAAGCTCGTTGGCGACGGCCCTCCTGCTCGCGATCCTCGTCAGGGGCGTGGCCCGGCAGATGACCGCCCGCGGGACCTTGCTTCCTTTTGATGCGGTCGCCCCTCCGCAGCTCGCGTTCGTGTACGCCGGCCTCGCCGCGGCGGTCGTGCTCGCCGTACATCTCGCTGTGTTGCCGCAGCTGGCAGCCGACGCGCCTGTGCAACTCGCCGCGGGGCTCGTTGCGGCGGGCCTGACCCTCATGCTCGCCGTTGCCGCAGGCGCGACCACCGGCACCACGGTCGGCGCGTCGGTGACGTCGCTTGCGCGACGCCTCGAGGGGCTCAGTCGCGGCCCAGCCTCGGCAGACTCCGAACCGATCGTCCCGGCCGAGCTCGATCAGCTGGGCGACCTCCTCGTTGAACTCGAACGGCTCCGCAGCCGCCTTGAGAACGAGCAACGGCTGTACCAGGACGCCCTCGAGCGCACTCGCGCCGCGGATGCAGCCAAGGCCGATTTTCTCTCGGTGGTCAGCCACGAGCTTCGCACTCCGCTGCACACCGTCGGTGGCTATGCTCAGCTGCTGCTCTCGGGCGAACCAGCCCCGCTCACGGACGCCCAGGCCGAAGACGTCCGGTTGATCCAGGCCGGCGGCCGCCAACTCTTCGAGCTGGTCAACGATATCCTCGACGTTTCGATGATCGAGTCAGGCGAGTTGCGCCTGTCGTTCGCAGCCACCGATATCGGCGCCCTCGTGACCGAGATAGTTCGGAGTCATCAGCCGCTCGTCCGCGACCGTGAGATCGAGCTCAGCGCCCACATCGGCGAGCTCCCCAAGGTGGTGTGTGATCGTCGACGCATCGTCCAGATCGTGACCAATCTCGTCAGCAACGCGGTGAAATTCACGGAAAAGGGCCGCATCGAGTTGCGCGCCGAGGCGAGCGACACCGGTGAAAGCGTCGCCATTTCGTGCCGCGATACCGGTGTCGGCATCGCCCGCGAGGAGGTCGAGATGATCTTCGAGGCGTATCAGCAAGCTGGCACGATCTCGCGGCGCAAGAAAGGCACCGGGCTCGGTCTGGCGATCGCGCGCAGCATTGCCGCCGCCCACGGCGGGCGCTTGAGGGTCGAGTCAGAGCTTGGACGCGGATCGAGCTTCACCTTGACGCTCCCAGTGGATCCACCGCGGCGACCGGCAGCCATCGACATCGCCGAAGAGGCGGCGCGGGCTGTCGTGCGCCGGCGACACCACGACACCCAGGAGACCCTGCCGCGATGATCGGCGAACCGGACGACGCCACGACCACGCGGATCGTGGGTGACGGGCCAAACGACGATGTCGTCGATGGGCCCGGGGATGACGGTCAAGCCCTTGGGGTGCTCGACGCGAGCAGCAGCGATCTCGTTGCACCTCCTCCGCCAGAGACCACACCCACCTTGGCGGTTGCGCCGCTGCGCGCGAGCGGCCGCCGCGCAACCGAGTTACAACTGATTGGACTCGTCGCGCTGGCGTGGGGCGTGGTGTTCACATCGGCATGGGCGTGGGCACAAACATGCGAGGTGCTGGAGGCGCAGGCGTCGGCGCAGGCCGTACGTCTCGCCCTGCCCCACCTCCTTGCCCTCGGGGTGGTCTCACTGCAGACCTTGCTGGCCCTGCCGTCGCCGCGTTGGGATCGCCGCGGAAATTTTCGCCGCCGCTTACCTTGGGCGTTTCTTGCGGCGGGTTGGCCGCTGATACCCATCGCCGCCGTTGTTGTGTTGCGCGATCGTTGGGCCACGCGTCAGATCTGGTCGCCCGAGGCGGTCCAGTCCGCATTCGTTCAGCTCCTGCGTCTACCCGGCCAAACCGCCGTGCGCTTCGCGGTATGGGCGACGCTGGCGTTTAGCGTGGACGCGCTGCTCATGGCCGACGACCACGACGCCTCGCGCTCCGTGCTGATCGCCCTCGCGCTGGCATCGATCGGAACGACGGCAGCGACAGCGACCATCCTGTACGGCGCAGCTCGCGGGGCGCTGCGCGCCGAGGTATTGGCCGCACGCCCGGCGACCCACCCGGGGCGGGCGTCCGATCTGTCGGCGAGGCTGCACGCGCAGCTTCTCCCGGCCGTCTTCGGGGCCATCGTCACCCTCGTCGCCGGTGGATACGCGTGGTCCACCGTCACGCTCGAGCGGGCCGCGCGTAGCGAGGCCGCACGCCTGTCCAACGAGCTGCTCGAGCTGGCGGCGGCGGCCCACGAAGACGCCCTCGGCCGGATGCTTGCGCTCCACCCCGATGCCACGGTCGACGACGGGACGCGTCGACTCGGTCACCCACGCCCGGTCGCGTTCGATCGCGATGGCCCGATCGACGCCGATGGTGACGGTGTCCCTGAGCTCTACGCGGCGCGCCGAACCTCGGTCGCGGTGGTCGTGCCGCTGCGCCCCGTGGCTCCGCCCTCGCTGGCCCCAGGGATCCTCGTGGGGCTGTTCGCCAGCATCGTGCTCGTCGCGTCGAGCGCGGCGCTCGCACGCGACACAACCCGCGACGTCGTCCGCACGACCGCCCACCTCAGCACCGTGGCCGGTGGCCGCGCGCCTGCCCCGCTCGGCCCCCACTCGTTTGCCACCGCGGAACTGCGACGCCTCGTGGCCGCCATCGACCAGCTCGTCGGGCGGATAACCGAGGAGAACGTCGAAAAATATGTCGCGATCGAAAAGGCCAAGGAAGCCGATCGGCTCAAGAGTCAGTTCCTCGCCAACATGAGCCACGATCTACGCTCGCCGCTCAACTCGATCCTCGGATTTTCCGAGCTGCTGCTCTCGGGCATCGACGGGCCCCTGTCGGCCGAGCAGCGCGAGCTGGTTGCCACGATCCATTCGACCGGGCGTGAGCTGCTGCAGCAGATCGACGACATTCTCGACACGGCGAAGATCGATGCTGGACGGCTCGAAATCCATCCGGAGCCCACGCCACCAGCCACGTTCGTGGCGCGCGCGGCTCAGAACGCCCACGCCCGTCGCCCAGACATCGAGTTTGCGGTCGACACCTCGGCCGGATTGCCGCCGGCGTTTGTCGATCCTTACCGGACCGTCCAGGCGCTGGAAAACATGATGACGTTCGCCGCGACGGGCATGGCCGACGGCGTCGTGAACGTGAACGTGCGCATGTCGACTTCGGGCAAGCGCCGGATGATCGCCGTCGAGGTGGTTACACCGGTCCGCCCGCCCAGCGCAGAACACATGTCACAGCTCCGGCGCGGCTTTCGTCGTCTCCCCGGGCACCGCGGGCTCGGCCTGTCCTTGCCGATTGCGGGCGCGATCCTTGAGCTGCAGGGCGGCGGCCTCACCCTCCGAGCCCGGGGAGATGGCCTTCTGCTGCGGGCCGACCTACGTGGACTGGAGCTACGTCGGCCCCCCGTGGCTCGCAACCGATCGGATGGTGCCTAGGCCGCTGGAACCCCCGCGACGCGAGGACGCCGCCCTCGGCCCCCGGGGTGGCGTCGCTCAGAGCTCGAAATACGCTCGGCGATTCACGGGGTGACGTAGGCGACGTGGCAGCCGCGCAGGTTGCCGCGGATCTCGGCACACGGAAAGAGGTCGAGATCGAGATGGATGTCAGCGCTGCAGTTGCCGGCTGCGTCGAGGTCGCAGGCATTGAACACGCAGGTGTTCGTGCACTCGCGGCTGGCCCCGTTGGCGTCGCCGTCGTCACACTCCTCGCCGCCTTCGATCACGCCGTCGCCACAGGATGACGCGCGCACGGGGAGATCCCCCGGTGCTGTCGGGACGCCGTCGACCAGCCGCGCCACCTGCTTGTCACCGCGGTCCGAGTTGGGGCGCCGAGGCGCCGGCGGATCGCCGCCTTCATCTTCATCGTCCTCCGTTCCGGAGTTCGAGTCGTCGCGTGAGGATGTGTCACACCCGGTCCCCGCAGCCACGACGAGCAGCGCGGCGATCGATGTCATCTGTGCCAGCTTAGCGGTCTTCATGTTCTGTGCTCCTCTATCCGGCGTGCCGCCGGCTGGGTTGGTTGCTCGCAGCGCACATCTGCATCGGCGTCACCCCAGGGTGGGGACGAGATGCCTACGAACGTCGGTCTTGCTTGGGCGCCGCCGCCTTATCGGGAGGCGGGGCGTATCTGGGGTTCAACGCGGGCCGTTCGCTGGCGCGCCTTGCTGCGCGTGCGCGTCGCCGCGCTGCCTGCCTGCCTGCCTGCCTGCCTGCCTGCCTGCCTGCCTGCCTGCGGGGATTGGAACCGCGGCTGCCCAGCTTTGTTCCGCGGCAAACGCCGCCCATACGTGAATCTTTGCGCCACTGTATTGGGTCGCGGCCCACGACGGTGCACGAGCTGCGAGAATGCGGCACCGTCTCGCCGTGCGCTTCTCCCGACCGGACCTGGCTCGCTTGGCAACGAGGGCGTCCCTCAGCGCCGCGTTGACGGGCGTAGCCTGCCTGCCCGCGCAGGAGAAGACCCGCTGCCACACGACCGCGGATTGCTCGGGCACCCGCGCCTGCGTCGACGGGCTTTGCACTGACGAGACGTGCACCGCACTGTGCGAAGCTCGGTGCGCCTCCGCGACGGAGTGCAACCTCCTCGTCGACGTAGACTGTCAGCAGTGCGCTTCGTCGGAGAAGCTCGCCATGCAGCTCGGAATCCCGGACGAGGCCGGGCAGTGCCACGAGCAGCTCGCAGCGCTACAACCCGGCGAATGCGCCGCGACAAGGTGCGCGCTCGGGTGTCAGGACGTTTGCACCCATGCTCAGATGTGCGAGTCGATCTTCGATCTCGAGGCCTGCGTGCGCGGCTGCATCGAGTTCGATTGCAGTCTCGGCTTCGAAATCACAGCGCAGTGCGAGCCTGATCCCGTCATCGCGGTTTGTTATGAGTTGCGCGGCATTTTCGGACCCGACGTGTTGTGCAACGCCCAACGACCGTGCGAGACGACGGGTCACCCGTGTACGAGACAAGGTCACTGCTGCGGGTTCTTCGCTGGCGTAACTATCTGTGCGGGCGCCGATGGCGACGGCTTATGCAGCGACACCTGCATAAGGAGTGTGGAATGCGAGAGCGAGTGTTGCTTGCCGGTGTCGGGGCTCGGGGTCGGCGCCTGCGGCTTCGGTGACGTTTGCCTCTAACCCAAGCCCGCGCTCGCGAAGCCGTCGGCGTTCTTCTTGTCGTGAATTGGGTATCCAGGGGACTAGCAGGGTGCGGAAGAACGCGAAGCGTTCTTCCGGACACCCTGCTCCGTG
>CADEGN010000163.1 GCA_902826865.1 uncultured Myxococcales bacterium | reverse complement strand
CTCGAAGGCCCACCAGTGGCGCTCGACGGCGTGGCGGTACTCGGCGAGCAGCTTGTCCAGCTCGGCGAGATGGATCGCGATGAGCAGGGCGAGGTGGCCGTCGTCGTCCACTTCGCCGATGTCGCCGACGAGCTCGATCTCGGGATGCACAGCGACGAGCGCGTGGCGAGTCGCCGCCAACGAGTGTCAGAGCAGGGTTGTCACGACGAGCTCGGGGCGGGCGATGCGGAGGTGATGGTTGAGGTGCTCGATCACGGCGGTCATCACGTCACCTCCGCCAGCGCGAGCTGGACGTGATCGGCCGTGACGAGCTTGGCGTTGGCGAGCGCGGCGGCGTTGAGGCTCTGGTGCGCGAGGCTGTTGACCGTGCGCGGTGCACCGGAGGTGGCTTGGTGGATCGCCTCGATCGCAGCGGGCTCGAAGAGCGGCAGCTCGGTGCCGGCCAGGCGAAGCTTGTGGCCGAGATAGAGCGCGAGCTCGTCGCGCGCGAGGCCGACGTGATGGTAGCGGACGATGATCCGCTGGTTGAAGGCCTCGTGCACGGCCATGCGCAGGCGTCGTCGCAGCTCGGCCTGTCCGATCAAGAGCAGGCACATGCGGTTCTCCGAGTCCATCGCGTAGTTGGTGAGCAGGCGCAGATCCTCGAGCACTTCGCTGCGCAGGTTCTGGGCCTCGTCGATCACGATCACTGGCCGTACTTTGGTCTCGTGGCACAGCCGGGTGATCTCGGTTCTGATCGCACGGTAGAGCGCGGCGCGGCTGCGTTCGGTCGCCAGGCCGAGCTCCCAGCACAGCGACTTGTAGAGGTCCATGACGTTGCCGGTCGACAGCGGCGTGTAGATCACGCGATAGAGTCCGGCGTGCAAGCCGGCGACGACCTTGCGGCACGTCGTGGTCTTGCCGCTGCCGGGCTCGCCGGTGACCAGGCCGATCCCGCGCAGCTCGATCAGATACGACAGGCGCGCGGCGAGCTCGGTCGCGCCCGCCGATTTGAGCAGCAGCGAGAAGGTTGAGGGTCGCGGCTGCGGATCGGCGCGGTGGGATCCGGCCCACGATCTTACATTCACTCCACGGAGGCCCGACGAGTTACCAGTCGCCCGCGACGAACTGATCGCTGCAGGATTGTTCGCGGACGTTTCGCATCGACGCTGGCTCGCCGATCGCGTCTACGATGCCGGGCAATACCGCGACCTGCTGGGCACGTTCTCAAACGTCCTCATCCTCGACGAGGAGCATCGCGAGGGCCTACTCGCGTGCATCTCGCGGCTCGTCGAGACCCTTTTCGGCGGGTCGATCACCCGCCGCAACCGCTACGATCTTTCCATCGCGAAGCTGCCCACGCAACCTTTGCAGTAGGTGCGGTCCCGGAGCTACGCCCCGGGAGCGCGCAGCTGAACGCTCGTGCGTTGGGCAGCACGTGGAGAACGAGTCGCTCGCACGGGATTTTGGCGCGGGCACTACTACCTCGACACAGAGGAAATGATGGGTTGGAACACTGCCCTGGCCGCGCCTCGCTGCGTTGCCGCGCCAGCCGGCTCGAGGTGGAGTCCGTGCTCCGGTGCTCGGGCGTGCCTGTCACCTGTCTGCGCTCGGGGATGGTGGTGGGGCCGGGCGGAAGCTCGTTCGAGATCCTCAGGGCGCTGGTGAACCGCCTTCCGTGGATGATTCTCCCCAGGTGGACGCAGCGCGTCACCCAGGCGGTGTACATCGACGACGTCGTCTCGGTGCTGAAGTCGGCGATCCTCAATCCCGAGTTCACCGGCCAGACCCTCGACCTCGTCAATGGGGAGGCGCTCACCTACGATCTGTTGCTGCGCCAGACCGCCGAGGCGATGGGCAAGAAGCGCTTGATGCTCAAGGTGCCCATCTCCAGCACCGGTTTCTCCAAGCGCTGGGTGCAGCTGTTCTCCCGGGCGTCGTACGAGCTGATCTCGCCGCTGATCGACAGCCTGCAGTGCGATCTCCCCCAGGTGAAGCCCCGGCCCCAGATCGCGCGGCTGATTCGCTTCCCCAGTTTCAAGTCCATGCTGGAGCGCACCCTGCCACAGCCTGCCGGGAGCCTCGCCGCTGCTGCCCGGCCCGCTCGCAGCCTGCATACCGTGCGGTCGATTCAGCGGTTGCCCTCACTGCCGCGGTACGACACCACCTTCATCGCCAAGGAGTACCTGGCCTGGCTGCCGCGGTTCTTCCGCGCGCTCATCAAGGTCACGTGGGTGCCGGATACCAAGCGCATCGTCTTTAGGCTCGCACTTGTGCCGTGGCCGCTGCTGGTGCTCGAGTACATCCAGGGGCCCTCGGAGCTCGATCGCAACAAGTTTCACATCGTGGCGGGAGCGCTCTCGAGAACGACCTCCACCGGCTGGCTCGAGTTCCGGCAGGTTGCCGAGCGGCGCTTCACCCTCGCCTCGATCCACGACTTCGTGCCTTCGCTACCCTGGCTGATCTACATCGTGACCCAGGCGCCGATTCACGCCCTGGTGATGCGCGCGTTCGGGCGGCATCTCGCGCGTCTGGACGCCGAAAGGACTGACTGAATGTTTGGACGCCTCAAAAGGCCGAGTGGAAGCCCCTCCTCGAGCTGCTCTCGCCCGGCTTCTTCGACTTGGTGCCGATGAGCACCGTGCCGACGCGCCAGAGTTGACATAACTCGCTCGCGGAAGTGGCGCAGGCTTCTTCACTCGGAGACATCTCCGGGTTGATTGTTGACGTCCTCCACAAACCGTCAGACAACCGGTCTTACGGGGCTCTCCGGCTATGCTCTGGATCCAACTCACGCACGGCGATCGGCCGCCTCGCTTACGTCAGGGCTAGTTCGTGGATCGCAAGGTCGCCGTCTTGGGCCTGCTGTACTTCTGCCAGGGGTTGCCCGGGGGATTTCTCGCGGTGGTCCTGCCGGTACTCCTGCTCGATCGCGGGCTCAGTCTTGCCACCGTAGGCTTCGCATCGATGCTCTCGCTCCCGTGGGTACTCAAGATCCTGTGGGCGCCACTGGTCGATCGTTTTTACTGGCCGAGGATTGGCCGCCGCAAGACTTGGATGCTCCCAACGATGGTGGGCATGATCGCGTGCACGCTCGTGATGAGCGGGCTCGACCCTTACGGGGACCTCGTCTTGATCGCCGCGGTGTTCGGCGTGCTGAACCTGTTCGCGGCTACCCAGGATGTCGCGGTCGACGGCTTCGCCGTGGGCCTGTTGCGCGGGCATGAGCTGGGACTTGGAAACGCGGCCCAGATCGGCGGGTTCAAGCTGGGCAATATCTTCGGTGGCGGCGTCCTGTTGGCGGCGATCGGCGTGCTGGGTTGGCGCGGCGACCTCTGGGTCATGGCTGGCATCGTAGCGGTCGCCCTGGTGGTCTTGGTATTCACCCGCGAGCCTGCGGTCGATGCCGCACCGAAAGCGAGCTGGGACGTTGCGGCACGCGCGTTCCGCTCAACGACCACGCCCGTCAGCTACGCCGCGTTTCTCGCGTTCGCCAAGTTCGCAGAGACCATGGGCGGGTCATTGGTCAAGCCATGCCTCAAGCGGCATGACATCCCCAACGAGGTCATCGGGACGATGGACGGCATTGTCGGAGGGGTCGCAACGGTACTCGGCGCGCTGTGTGGCGGCGCCCTCGCGCGTCGATTCGGCTGGCGCCCAATCTTCGCGGTGGCGTCGGTCGCTCAGGCCGGCGCAATCGCTACCATCGCCGTCTACCAGCTCGGAGAGATCGAGATCGTCGGCTTCGCGACGCGCTTGGCCCTCGAGAATTTCGCCGGTGGAGCCGTCGGCGTGGCCGTGTTCATCCTGGCGATGTCCCGTTGCACCGCAGAGATCGGAGCAACGGAATTCACCGCCGCGCAGGTAGTCTACATGTCGGGTGCTGCCGTGGCGGCGCCACTGGCGGGGGCCCTCGCAGACGCGAGCTCGATCGGCGCGATCATGTTGGTGTCGGCCGGGCTCGTGGCGTGCGTGGCGATCGTGGCGTGGCGGATCGGTGAGCGGTTGTCGCGGCGGTAGTCAGAGCGGGCCGAGTTGCCTGTACTCACTCGGCGTCATGCCGATGTCGCGGGCAAACGCGCGGCTGAAGCCCGGGTGATCGGCGAATCCGACGGCCGACGCAACGTCGGCGATGGGCGCAGCGCTGGTTCGCAACAGACGGGCCGCGTGGCACAGCCGGAGCGTTCGGAGATAGGCGCCCGGCGTCATGCCAACCACTTGGTTGAACTGGCGCAGAAAGTGGAACTTCGATAGCCCCGCGACTTCAGCGACGCGGGCCAGCCGGAGGGCGTCGGGGCCCACCTCCGGCCCGAGCGTGCGCATGTACTCCAGGGCGCGGGCAATCCTGCGGTGGGCGACCCGGCTCGTCGATCGGGCGAGTGGCGCTCGCAGGGTGGAGAACTCCTCGAAGGCGTGAAGAACCACGCGCAGCAGCGCAGCCTCGATCGCGGCCTCTTCTTGTTCGGTCAAGCGGCTCGATCCGGCGCCCGGCGGGCCACGAACCGTGGCGAGTAGCTGGCAGATCTCTTCGACGAGCGCAGGTCGGTCGGCAACGCGAACCACCGTGAACTCCGGTGCTTCGAACGCTCCCGTGAGCTCGCGAGTCAGGCGTTGAGCCAGGGTGCGATCGACATACAGGCTGACGTATTCGATGTCCTCCCCCTCAGCGTTCCCGGTGTGGACCTGTTGGGGGTTGATGAGCGCGATGTCACCTGCGACGAGCTGGTGAAGCTTGCCGCCCACGTGACACTGCTCGCGCCCACGCAGCTGGGCGCAAATGAGATACTCATCGTGGAAATGCGGGGCGAGACGGTCGCGGCTCGCCGGGCCATTCGCGTGGTACAGCGCGAAGCCGCGTCCGCCGTAGAAGGCGGGAGCGAGGTGCGAGCGGCGCACGGCCGCGAATCTACACCCGGGCAGCTCGCCGCGCGCTACATTTCGCGAGGCGATTCTCAATGGGGAGCACGGACGTCGCGATGGAGCCGGTGCGATTCGACCAGCGCACCCCGCGAGAACGCGGCCTCGCGCATGGCGAGATGTGGCGACAGGAGATCGGCGAGTTGACCGAGATCCGCATTGCGCTTTGCGTCGAGGACGCCCGGGCGACGGCGGGGGGCGACGGGGTGCAGGCGGGGGCACGCGTCCGCGCCTTGGCCCATGCGCACGTTGACGTCTTGCGCCGCGAGTTGCCCGACCAGGCGGACGAACTCGAGGGGATCGCGATCGCGTCTGGCCGCTCGATCGAGGATCTCATCGTGCTCAACCAGTACACGGATCTTCGCGACGTGCTGCTCCACGAGGCGGCGAGCCCACCGGCGGAGGATCCCGGCGGTTGCACGGCGATCTACGTGTGCGGCGGCGAGGGCCCAGTGCTTGGCCAGACCTGGGACATGCACGCTTCCGCGGCGCCGTACGTGCGGATGATTCGGGTCATTCCCGTCGAAAGCGAGGAGGAGCTGCTGTGCTTCACCCTCACGGGGTGCCTCGCGTTGGCCGGCATCGGCCAATACGGTGTGAGCGTTGCGATCAACAATCTAACGTCGACGGATGCGAAGTTGGGCGTGATTTGGCCTGCAGTGGTCCGCCACATGCTCGCCGCACCCGACGCCGCCACGGCGCGCGCCCGCTTGTTCGCGCTGCCACTAACGTCCGGCCATAACTACATGATCGGCGACGGCTACGACTACTTTGGCATCGAATGCAGCGGGGAACTCAAGGTCGTCACCCAGCTCGGTGCGCGCGCGGCCCATCTGCACACCAACCACTGTTTTGACCCGGTGCTGCGGGCGCGCGAGCGTGTGCCGCTCAGTACGACGAGCTTCGCTCGGCTCGACATGGCGACCACGCTCTATGCCCAGCAGCGCCCACGCGACCTTGCCGGCCTGTGGGAGATCCTTGGCAGCCACGAGGGGCATCCACGGGGGATCTGCACGCATTCCGACGACGAGCACTCCGATCCCGGGGCGTCCCGCACGTGCGGTCGCATCGCGATGCAGCCGCTGCACGGTCGGATGCGGGCGGCAGCCGGTTGCAGCCGTGACGACCGTCCGATCGACATGGTGCTCGAGCGCTTCCGCGGACGGTCGCCGCCGACGCAGCAGGCTTGATATGCTTGCGCGCCGGTGATGCACGAACCCGATCGCTTTGGAGAGCGCTTGCCACGGCGTATCGGGGCTTGGAGCGCTGCCGCCGTCGTCGTGGGATCGACGATCGGCAGCGGGATTTTTCGGACGCCAGCGATCATCGCCGAGCGCGTACCATCCCTGGCCGCTTTCGTTGGCGTGTGGATCGCAGGGGCCGTGATCGCACTTTGCGGCGCCATGAGTTACGCGGAGTTGTCGGCGATGATGCCGCGTACGGGCGGGATCTACGTCTACTTGCGTGAGGCCTACGGGCGTTTGCCGGCGTTCTTGTTCGGCTGGGCTGAGCTCCTCGTGCTTCGCCCGGCCGCCTACGGGGCGATCGCGCTGACGTCGTCGCAATACGCATTCCGGCTGTTCGGGTCGGATCCCGGGGCACGCGTGTTCGGCACGTTCGACGCCGGACAGATCACGGCCGCCGCGCTGATCGTGGTTCTGGGCATCGCGAATATCCGTGCGGTCACACTGGGAGCCGCAATCCAGAACGTCAGCACGCTGCTCAAGGTATCAGCGCTGCTCGCCCTGGTCGCGTTGGGCCTCGGGGCCGACGTGGGCGCTGCACCGGTGGAGGTGGTCGCACCGGAGCGCGAGCTCGATCTCGGGTTGTTCGCCCTGGCCATGGTTTCGGTGTTGTGGGCCTACGATGGCTGGTCGGACGTCGGTTTCGTCAGCGGCGAGGTCGTCGATCCGCAGCGGAACTTGCCGCGGGCGTTCTTCTGGGGAACTGTCGCGGTCGCGGTCCTCTATCTGGCGGTGAATGCTTCGTACCTCGCGGTTATCCCCCTGGCGCGGATGCCCGACTCGCAGTTGGTTGCTGCAGATGTCGCAGCTGCCGTCGTAGGCACCGCGGGCGTGGCATTCGTATCGGCGGCCGTCGCTGTTAGTACGTTCGGAGCGCTCAATGGCTCGATGCTGACCGGACCGCGGGTGTTCTACGCCATGGCCGAGGACGGGCTTTTCTTCCGCGCGCTGGCTCGCGTCGATCCGCGCAGCGGCACCCCCGCCCGAGCGATCGCGCTATCGGTCGTGCTCGGCGTCATCTTCGTCTCGGTTCGCGGTTTCGCCGACCTCGCCGACCAGTTTGTCATCGGAATCTGGCCGTTTTACGCACTCGGAGTGCTGGCCGTGTTCGTGTTGCGCCGACGCCAGCCGGGACGAGAGCGGCCGTATCGTACGTGGGGGTATCCGGTGATACCGGGCGTGTTCTTGTTGGCGACGCTCTACTTGCTCGGCGCCTACCTCGTGACCAAGCCTGTGCCGTTCATCGCGTCAGTTGGCGTGATTGCGCTCGGGGTTCCCGTATACTGGTTACGGATCGGGCGCCGCTGAAACGGACAGGGTCGCTCGCAACTTCGCCTTCTCGACCTTGCCCATGGCGTTGCGCGGCAGCGCGTCGACGAACACGATCTCGCGAGGTTGTTTGTAGTGGGTGAGCTCGAGCCGGGCGAGCTCGGCCAACGTGGGTGCCAGTGCCGCCGAATCGACGCCCGGACGCGCCACGACCACCGCAACGACGCGCTCGCCCCACTCTGGATCGGGGCGGCCGATCACCGCCACTTCCACGACGTGCGGGTGACGAGCGAGGACGTCTTCTATCTCGCGGGCCCCGACCTTGAATCCACCGGATTTGATGATGTCGAGCGAGGTCCGGCCGATGATCTGGACGTAACCGTCGGGCCCGCGGATCGCGGTGTCGCCGGTGCGAAACCACCGACCGTCGAACGCCGCGCGCGTGGCCTCTGGGGCGTTCCAGTAACCAGTCATGAGCGTCGGTCCTGCGATCTGGAGCTCGCCGGGAGTACCCGCTTCGAGCTCGCACCCGTCGTCGTCGACAATGCGGATCTCCACGCCTGGCAGGGGCAAGCCGACGCTGCCAGGCCGACGCTCGCCCGCCAGCGGGTTCGAGATGGTGATCAGCGTTTCTGTCATGCCGTACCGCTCGAGGATTGGCGGCCCGCCTAGGCCGACGAAAGCCGCATGGACGTCGGGGGAGAGCGCGGCGCTACCGGCAGTGAAGAGGCGCGCACGCGCCAGGAGCGGTGCCAGCTCGGGCGCGAGGGCGAGGGTCTCGAGCAGGCGTGAGTACATCGTCGGCACGGCGTGAACGACGGTAGCCCCGGCAGCAAGATCGTCGAGCAGCGTTGACGGTAGGAATCGGGAATGCAGCGCGATTGCGACGCCGTGCAAGAGGGAGGCGTAGATGCCCACGCACAGGCCGTGCACGTGGAAGAGGGGCAGGGCATGGCTCACCCGATCGCCGGGCCCCAGTCCCCAGGCGGCGCCTAGAGTCGCCATGGCGGTGACGAGCGCCCGCCAGGACAGCGCCGCGCCTTTGCTCCGGCCCGTCGTACCGGACGTGTAGACGATCGCGGCGATGTCCTCGTCTGCGACCGCCAGTGCCGGCGGCTCTTCGCCCTGGCTCAGGGTGACGACGTCGTACACGCGGCGATCGGTGAGGCCGATCAGCGTGGGCCTGGTGGTGGAGTCCGCCAGCAGGATGCTCGCGCCGCTATCCTCAAGCACGTGGCGCAACTCCGGCGCCGAGGCGCGAGGGTTAATCGGGACCAGGATCGCGCCCACGTGGTGAACCGCCACGATGGCGGCGATGTGTTCGGCGGAGCTTGCAGCGCAGACGGCCACGCGATCGCCCGGAGCGACGCCGGCCGCGGCCAGAGCAGCGCCCGCTCGTCGGGCCCGCAGGTCGAGTTCCTGGTAACTCCAGCGCGCGTCGCCGGCGATCAGCGCGGTCGCGTCGGCGAAACGCGGGAGCGCGAGCAACCGAGCGCGAAGACCCACGGCATCACCCCAACGCGATGGCTGCGCCGCCGATCAGGGCGAGGTAGACGACGAATCCCCAAACGCGCCCCCGCGCAACGATGGCGATGAGCCCACGCAGTGCCGCGAGCCCCACCACAAACGAAGTGAGAAAGCCGATGATCCACGGTCCAGGCGTGACGGCCTCCGGCCCGGCCTCGCCGAGCGCGACGCTGACGGTCTCCTTCGCGACCGCGCCGCCGACCGCGATTACGCTGATAAGGAAGGAGAACCGTGCCGCGGTGGCGCGGTCGATCCCGAGAAGGAGCGCGGCCGCGATGGTTGTCCCGCTGCGCGACACGCCCGGGAGAATCGCGGTTACCTGGGCGAGGCCGATCAAGAGGGCTTGCCCGGGCGTCGGGAGGCGGCCGGGCTGCGTCGGTGGGTGAAGCCGTTCGTGACGGAACGCCAGCCACAGCAACAGGCCGGTGAACCACAGGCACAGCCCGACGATCGTAAGCTGTGATTCCATCGAGACGATCGCCGATTCGACGCCGGGGGCTAACACGAGCCCGAGCGGCACGCTGGCGACGAGCATCGAGGCGAGCAGTCGGTGGTGTTCGTGCGCGCCGCGATCGAATACCGCGAGCGCCAACCGAGTAAGATCCTGGCGGTAGTTCAGCATCACCGCCAGCAGCGTTCCGGCGTGGACGAGGATCGTGAAGCGATGGCCGGCGGCCTTCGGGTCGAGGTGAAGCGCAGCGTTCGCGAGGGCGAGGTGGCCGTCGGAGCTGATCGGCAAGAACTCGGTGACACCTTGAACGACGCCGAGAATGGCCGCGGAGAACCAATCGAGACCGGTACCGGGTTCACCGGCCGCCAGTGCGGGTGCGGGCAAAAGCACCAGCAACGCGACGGCAGCCAAGGTCATCGTGCGTGCGCTATCCTGGACCGAGTGGGCATCGTGGTCGCACTTGGCGGCGTCGTGGGCGTCTTGCAAGCCGTGGCGTGGATCGGCGGCACACGGCCGCGGCCCGCCCTTGGGGCCATGCTTGCCCCCGTCGCCACGCTGTTGTTCGCCGTCGGCCTCGTCCTCGAGCTCGTTCCCGGCTTCTTCTCGGGCTGAATCAGGCGCTGGCATCATCCGTGCCCCGCGCTTGAGCGCGGCACCGGCCCGTCGTTCGTCGGCGCTTCGGCGTCAGCGGTCACCGTCGCATCGGGCCATCGGGAGTCAGCCTCGGCCGACGCGCGCTCGACCTTGCCGCGCTCCCACAAGGTCGCCTCGATTGCCTGCATCAAGGCGCGCGTGCTTCGCCGATCGAGGGCAGACAACGCGAAGACCGGCGAGTGATCGCGATCTCCGACGGGCGCTTCGAGTCGCGATCGCGCGAGCGCATCGAGGGTGTCGACCTTGTTGTACACGAGCAAGCGCGGCACCCTCGCCGCGCCGAGCTCATGCAAGATCCTCTCGACCGAGGCGATCTGCTGGTTGCGATCCGGATCTGCGGCATCCACCACCTGGAGCAGGAGATCGGCGTCGGCGACCTCCTCGAGGGTGGCCGAGAAGGCTTGCATGAGCGCCGGGGGCAGGTCGCGAATGAACCCCACGGTGTCGAGAAGAACGATCTCACGCTCGCGAGGGAAGCGCACGCGGCGGACCGTCGGATCGAGGGTGGCGAACAGCTTGTTTTCGGCATCCACCGAACTGTCGGTCACGGTGTTGAGAAGGGTGCTTTTGCCTGCGTTCGTGTAGCCGACGATCGCGACGACTGGCACACCGGTGCGCCGACGCTCGGCCCTCTGTTGCTCCCGACGCTTGCGTAGGTGAACCAGGCGACGCTCGAGATCGCTGATGCGGTCCTTGGCGCGGCGGCGATCGACTTCGAGTTTCGTTTCGCCGGGTCCACGACCGCCGATCCCGCCGGCCAAGCGTGACATCATGGTGCCTTTGCCCACCATCTTAGGCAGGTTGTAACGCAGCTGGGCCAGCTCAACTTGCAGCTTGCCGTCGGAGCTCTTGGCGTGATGGGCAAAAATATCCAGAATTAGCATCGTCCGGTCGATCACCTTGAGGTCGGTCTCGTCGGCGATGTTGCGGGCCTGGGAAGCCGTGAGCGCGGGATCGCAGATGAGGACCTCGACGTCCTGCTCGAGTGCGCGGATCAGAACCTGGTGCAGCTTGCCCTGACCGAAAAACGTGCGTGGGTCGGGGGAAGATCGCCGCTGTTCGACGAGATCGACGAGCGCCAGATGAGCGGTGCGGCAGAGCTCGCTAAGCTCGGCTTTGCGGGCAGTCACGTCGTCCCCGCCGGTGTGGACCATGAGCGCCACGGCGCGTGTCCCTTGGAGTAACTCGCGCGCGCGGGCCTGGGCCGCGCCGAGATCGGCCTCGAGCGAGCGAACAAACGTCGAGAACGGTAGCGGCAGATCGCTGGGGGTGTCGGTCGTGTCGTCCTCGCGCAGCAGGACGGCGAGTGGCACGCGCGGCCAAGTCCGGGTCTCGAACGCCTCGGTGCCATCGCGATTGGGCGCGAGCGCGGCGAGATCGATCTGCAGCCCCGCTGGCCCGCGATGGATCGCGGCGAGGGCATCGAGACGGAGCTTGGTCAAGTCTGCGAGCTGTTCGCGATCGAGGCCTTCGGGCAGTAGGTGTGCGACCACGAGCCGGATGCCGCGAAGGCGGCCGGCAACGCCGCGCACGCGCTCGAATTCCGGTAGTTGCATGCTGTGGGCGTCGCCGAGGATCACCCGCTCGATTCGTCCTCGGCGGTCGATGAAGAGCCCAATCCGGCGGTTCAGTTCGTGGGCGATGTCGACCAGGTCGCGGGCGAGCGCCGCGCTGACGACTGCTTCGGGCAGCACCTCGCGGTCAGCAAGCCGCGTGAGGGCACGAACGTGGCTCGGCTTGAGGTTCGCGGTGTCGCCGAAGATCGCTTCGGTCGTCACTGGCCACGCTCATCGAGCACGCGCAAGGCGACGGCGATCGCCTGCTCGGCGCGGCGGATCGCGTCGCGACGAGCATCGAGTTCGGCTCCGGTGCGCGCGAGCTCGAGACGGGTGCGTTCGAGCTCGGCCATACTCTGGTGCAGATTCTCGCTCTCGCGATCGAGGGCGGCCCGCGTGCGATCACGTTCGGCGGTGAGCTGGGCCTCACGAGCTGCGGCTTCGCGGCGGGTCTCGCTCAGCAGGTTGGCCGCCTGTTCGCGTGCTGTTTGGGCCTGGAGCTCGCTCTCGGTGATCATCTCGCGCAGCTTTTCGACCTCGGCGCGCGCGCCTGCGAGAACTTCGGCGGATTCACCCCGTAGCTTCTCGAGCTCCGTGCGGTGCTGGTTCTCCTCGAATTCCGTCTCGGCCGTGTGTTCGTCGGCGAGGGCTCTGAGCGCAGCGGCCTTGTCCGCCAGCGCACTCTGCCGGACCTCCGCGACCATGCGATCGCGCTCGTCGTCGCCCTCTCTGCGGACGCGGTCGATCTCGCGGCGGAGCCCCGCCGCTTCCTCTTCGAGCCGCGTGATCATCTCGTTTAGCTCGCCGGAGCGAGCACGTGCGCCATCGAGCGAACCCGCGAGCTCATCGCCGCGCGAGCGGGCATCGGCGAGGTCTCGGTCGAGCTCGCCGATGCGCTCCCGGGCATCCGAGAGCTCGCGCAAGCTCACCTCGAGCTTCGCGGTTAGCGCGGCCTGTTCGCCCTGGATCCTCTGCTCGAGGCCCTGGTGTGAGGCCCGGACCGTGGCCAGCTCGTCTTCGAGGTCCTTGGTCTTCTTTTGTGCGTGTTCGAGCCTGGCCTTCAGGCCGTCTTCGCGCTTGAGGACGGTGGCCTTGTCGCGGGCCGCGGCCTCGGTTCTCTCGTTCGCAGAAATGGTCTGTTCCTCGGCGGCGACGAGCTTCTCCTCGATGTCGCCGATCTGGGCCAACAGCTCTCGGTTCTTGTGCTTGAGGTCGAGGGCCGCGCGGTCTCTGCTCTCAAGCTCCTCCTTGAGGCCGAGGATCTCCCTGTTCTTGGCGTTGACCTGGGCCTTGAGCTGGATGACCTCGCGCTGGGCCTTGAACTCGCCGCTCGCTCCTTCCTCGCCCTCGGGGATGCGCAGAAGCGCCGAGGCCTCCCGATCGCGGGTCGGCTCCGGTTCGCTGGTGCGAATGGGCGTCGAGGGGGTGTCGGTAGCGCGCGGGGGCGAGGCAGGGGCGGGTGCTGGTGGCGGCGTCGCCCGCCTGGGTTGTGCTTGGGCTTGTGGTCGCGGCTCGGGCTCGGGCTCGGGCTCCGTGCTCGCCGGCTGGACCGAAACGTCGCCGATCTCGGCCGCCGTTTCGGTGCCCGCTTCTTCGAGCGTGAGTGCATCGAACGCCGCATCCGTCTCTGCGCCGAGCCCAATCTCCTCGGGCGGCGGCGGAGAAGGCACAGATGCTTGCGCTCCGGTGTCGCGAGCGATCTCGTCAAACTCCGCGTCGAACTCCCGCATCTGCAGGGAGTCTTCGGTGCCTGCAGACGACCGGTGCTCATCCTCGATGTCGTCGATGTCCACCTCGAGCCCTCCCGCATCGGGGACGCCGGCAGTGGCGCCCTCCTCGATCGGAATCAAGTTGCGAACCACGTCGAGTAGCCGCCCGTCGTTGAACGGAAGCCGGATGTACTCGTCCGCGTGGGTCTTGAGGGCGCGGTGTTTGTTGAAGACGTCGTCAGAGATCCCTGACGCGTACATCACCAGCGGGATGTACTTGGTCTCATCGCTACGTCGTAGGTTGTTGCAGACCTTAAATCCGGACACCGTCGGCAACTCGACCCGGAGGAAGATGATGTCCGGCGTCACTGTCTTGGCCAGGGTCATGGCCTCCGGCTCATCCTGCGTCGAGGTGAACTCGAACCCGAAGGGCCGCAAGGCACCCTCGATGGTGTGGGTCGCCTCGTGGTCTGCGTCGATGATCAGCGCCGAGAACACGCCGGCAGAGTAGCGGTTCACAACCAGCGAGAGAAGCCCCACACGGTTGATCGAGGCCCTGGGGCAGGCCCGTCTCGTGCGGCCCCGCTAGGCCTGGGCCAGCCGCGTCGTGGCGGACTTCATTGGATCTGCGTGTGGTCGGACGGCGGCTGGTCGCGATGCCCGGGCGGGTCGAGCTCCGGGTTGACGGCGCGGGCGTGCGGGTCGAGGGCCGAGCTGGCGTAGTCGAGGAGGAACGCGAAGTCCGGGGTCTCGGCGTCGACGGTGGCACCGTGCCGGTTCGTCCGCTGGTCGCGCTCCAGGACGACGCGGTGGGCCACGCCCGCCCGCTCGAACTGCAACATGGGATCTCCCGCAACCGTGCGGGCCAGATGGTACCTCGCCCCTCGGAACGTCACCACGGCGCCGGTGAGGGCGGCGCCGTGTTCGGGGGCTTGATGATCGACGAGGTGTGCGCCGGTGGGCTGCCCACCGCGAACCACTGCGAACCGCAAGCTGGCGCCCACCTCGGTCGGCGCGCGACCGAGTTCAGCGCGGACGAGCTGCAGCTCATCTCGCGACCCGGTGACAAGTGGGGGCAGCGAGTGTCCCGGGCGGGCGCGCTCGACCGTCTTGCTCTCGTTGTCGGCCTCGACCACCACTGGTGGGCTAACCAGCGCGGTGCCGAGCCGGTGGCTGCCGATAGCCTCCGTGGATACTAGGCCATCGCGGGCGACGAAGAACAGGCCGACCGCCATGGCGCCGGCGGGTGCGAGCACAAGGCCACCGCGCAGGACGTCGGCGAACAGTGACCCAATCCGCGACCATGTCGACCGTCGCATGGGCACCGGCGTTGTGCGGACAGTCGTGGTGTGGGGGCGTCGGGTCGTCGCTGCGTCGGCCGCGTGCTCCGGTATGCTGGCGGTTTCAAGGCTGTCGCGGTCGACTTCATCCAGCGCGACCCCGATCCGTGCGAGCAGCGATGCCGGAGCGCGTTCGCGCTCAATCGCCCGCAGGGTCGCCCGCACCCACTGCTGTTCGCTCACCGCACTGCGGCAGCCCCGGCAGTGCTCGAGGTGGCTAGCCACCCGCTCTTGCTCGGCGCTCTCTAACTCGCCGTCGACGTAGGGTTGGAGCAGCCCAGCTGCCTGGGAGCACTCGGAGCGTATGTCCTCAAGACTCATGCAAGGCCTCGTCGACGATAGGCGTCGAACTCTACCGTGTTACCGACGTTGCCGGAGCCGCGATGTTCTGTTCGGCCCTTCTCGACCATGCCGAGCTCCACAGCGTGATCATACAGCAAGTTGTGCAGCAGCCGGCGCCCGCGAAAGATCCGACTCATGACCGTCCCGATCGGGCAGTCCATGATCTCGGCGATCTCCTTATAAGCGAGGCCTTCGAGATCGGCGAGGATGACCGCCATCCGATAATCCTCGGGCACCGACTCGAGCGCAGTCATGATCCGCTCGCGCGTGATGCGAGCCGAGAGGGCGGCGTCAGGCGCTGGCAGCTGTGCGTTCGGGTGGCCAACAGCCGCCTCCGATCCGAGCGAGCCGAGCTGCGCCTCGAGGTCGTTGCGTCCGGCACGGCTGCGGTTGGTTCGATGGTAGCGGTTGATGAAGGTGTTGCGCAGGATCGTGAACAGCCACGCGCGTACCGAGGTCCCACTCTTGAACGTGTGCCAGAAGCGGTAGGCCCGGACGTAGGCGTCTTGGACCAGGTCCTCGGCCTCGGCGGCGTTCCGCGTCAGCCGCAGCGCCGCGCCGTAGAGCGCGTCGAGCTGGGGTAGAGCAGAGGTCTCGAAGTCGAGCCGGGCAGTGGCGTCCATCGGTCCAACTCGCAACCGCCGAGTGTGCGGGGTATTCCGCCCAGGTCGACCCCTGTGGGCGCCGCGCCTCTAAGTAGCTGAAATCACGGGCCAGGACGTGGACTTCGACGCCTCTCCCACGCGCGGCGCGCTCGCCGCAGCGGAAGCGACCACCGCGGTCGTCCGGTCGCGGCCAGCTATGCTGCAGGCCGCCATGACCCGTCCCGAGTACCGAAGTCCGCTGGGTTCGCGCTACGCCACGGCGGCGATGGTCGCGAATTTCGATGATCGTCGGCGTATTCGTCTTTGGCGAAGGTTGTGGATCGCGTTGGCCGCCGCGCAGCGCGAACTCGGGTTGGCGATTTCGACCGAGCAGATCACTGCGATGCAAGCCAACGCCGACGTGATCGACTTCGAACGGGTGGCTGAGCTCGAAGCCAAGCTCCGCCACGACGTGATGGCCCACGTCCACCACTTCGGCGAACTGGTTGGCCCGGGTGCCGAAAAGGTCATCCACCTCGGGGCGACGAGCTGCTTCGTGGCCGACAACGCCGACCTCGTGATGATGCGAGATGGCCTCGAGCTCGTTATGGATCGCCTGTTCACGATCCTCGAGCAGCTGCGTAGCTTTGCGATCCGACATCGCGATCTCGCCGCGTTGGCGTTTACGCACTATCAGCCGGCGCAGCTGACGACCATCGGCAAGCGGGCAGTGCTTTGGGCACAGGACCTCGCGCTCGACCTCGAGGCGATTGCCGCGCTGGTCGAGCGGCTGCCGCTGCGAGGGGTGAAGGGCACGACCGGGACCCAAGCCTCGTTCCTCGCGTTGTTCGCGGGCGATCACACCAAGGTCCGCGAGCTCGATCGCCGGGTAACAGCGGCCATGGGATTCGCGCGTTCGATCCCGGCATCCGGCCAAACCTACACCCGCAAATTGGACACGTGGGTCGTGAACGCGTTGGTTGACGTCTGCAGTTCGGCGGCCAAGTTCGCCAACGACGTTCGCCTGGCATCGCACGACCGTGAGCTCGAGGAGCCGTTCGGGAGCGAACAGGTCGGATCGAGCGCAATGGCGTACAAGCGCAACCCCATGCGTTGTGAACGGATCTGCAGCTTGGCTCGGTTCGTCCAATCGCTGGGCGTGAGCCCGCCGGCGACCCATGCCAACCAGTGGTTCGAGCGCACCCTCGACGACTCCGCCAACCGACGGTTGGTGATCACCGAGGCCTTTCTTGCAACGGACGCAGTGCTCAACCTGCTCGCCGATGTCACGGTTGGTCTGGTGGTCAATCCGGCGATCATCGCGGCCAACATGGCCGACGACTTGCCATTCATGGCCACGGAAAACGTGATCATGGCCGGTGCCGGTGCCGGTGCCAGTCGCCAGGAATTGCACGAGCGCGTGCGGGTGCACAGCCACGCGGCGGCCCGGGCGATGAAAGACCACGGCGTGGACAACGATCTGCTCCAGCGAATGCGCGAAGATGACCTGCTCGGGCCGCATGTTCCGCGCGGCGACATCGATCCGCGGGGTTACGTCGGGCGTGCGCCTGAGCAGGTGGACGAGTTCGTGGCCGAAGTGCTCGACCCGCTATTGCTGGCCCACGCCCATCGGCGTGGACGGTTCGCGCCGCGCGTCGTCGTGTGATGCGCATTCGTGACCCCAACTGAAGCAACGACCGTGCGAGCGCGCCCCGAGCGCAGGGCCCCACTTCAGGGTGCCGCTTGTCGCAGCGATGGCACCCATGTTGTTCATGAACGCTCGCCACTTGTGCGGTGCTCTCGTCGTCCTATTCGCAGTCGGATGCTTCGCGAAACCGCGGGATCCCGAGCCGGAGAACGACGGTTCCACGGGGATATCGTTCCCACATGGGAGCGATGGCGAGTTGTTCGAGACCGGGAGCGCCGCCTCAGGTAGCGCGGCGACCACCGGCATCGCAACAGGCATGACTGACGAGTCGGATGCTGGGACCTCGAGCGGCGCCACGGCGATCGACCTCGGAACGGTCGTGGATCCATTCGACAGCGTTGGTGTATTCGGCGACGACGTTCGCGAACTCGATCTGGTTGGTACGTGGACGATGCCGTGGGATCCCGCCGGGGTGCCCGACGTCTCGCTGGCCATCGCGCCGGACGGCGGCTTCACCTGGCGCGAGACGACCGCTGGGTGCGGTGATGTCGGTGGCGGGAGCGGTGTGTTGTGGGTCGAGGGCAATCAGCTCGTGCTTCACGTTGAGGTTTGGGATCGCGCACCACCGTGGGACGTGGTCGACGTGATCGGTGGACCTCTCACAGCACCGTTTCGCATGCGCCTCGGGTACGTGCCGATGGGTGGCTTTCTCGCGTTCGCGGCTCCGAGCAGCCTGACCGAAACACTCGCGTACGCAGGCCTTGGTTACGTGCGGCTCGACGCCTCAAGCGGCGCCGGCGGCCTGTGGGCCTCCGAGTCGGAGCTGTGGGCCGTGCCGGCTGGGCAGACCCAGGGCGTGCTCGTGGTTCGCGATCGCTACGATGCAACGCTCAGCTCTGGTCCCGCGCGACTCCGTG
>CADEGN010000162.1 GCA_902826865.1 uncultured Myxococcales bacterium | reverse complement strand
GGGCACGGGCACGGGCACGGGCACGGAGGAGCGAGACCCCTTACGGGGTCACGCTGCTAGCCGCCGCGGGACTCGACGAAGGCCTTTGCCTTCGCGTCGTCGGGGTGGGTCTGGAGGATCTTGCGATAGTGATCGAGGGCAGTCGACTCGTTGCCGCGCGCTAGTTCGAGCTCGGCAGCCAAGAGTAAGGCACGTCGATCACTGGGCGCCCGCTTGAGCGCGCGCTCGCACAACGCTCGCGCGGAGGCATCGCGACCCAATTGGTGGTGGGCCTCCGCCATGCACACGGTGACGGCGACGGCGTTGGGATTGAGGTCGAAGGCCTCCTTGAGCAGATCAAACCCACGCTGAGCCTCGCCCGAGCGCACAAGCTTGCAGCCCTCGGCGAGAAGCGCCTCGTATCCCTTCTTGTCGCGGGGATCCCTGGTGGCGAGGGGCGCCTTGGGCTTGGTGCCATCGCCGCTCGTTGCCGGACTCGGCTCCACCGCCGGTGTCGGGGCCGCGTCGCGTTGGCTTGGCGGAGTTGGCCGACCGGGCGCGTCGTTGTCGACCGGTGCGGGTGGTTGTGGCGCGCTTGGCGGCGGCGCGGCCGTCGTTGGGGCGTGCGGCGCAGTGGCATCGACCGCCGCGATCATGTCGCCCGGTCCAAGCATCGTGAGCACGGACATCGCGAGGGGCTGACCGGGCACCTCCGCGAGAACCCGGTCGGCCACGGCGCGTGCATGCTCGCGATCACCCGCTCGCACGGCGGCGAGCGCTCCAAGCAGGCGAATGAGCACCGTCGGTTGCTCTACCTCCCGCAGCTGATCGACGATCTCCGACACGAGCTCGGGATCGATCGGTTCGTTGCCTGCCCGCCACAACGGCGCTGCCAGGGCCGCTTGATGCAGCTCGGGGTCGCGGTAGGTGGGCAGTAATACGATGGGGTACGTCTCGGTGATGTCGGTGCCCGAGGCCAGCTCGAGTCGGGCGAGTGCCGCTTCGAGTCGCCCAGGGTCGAGGGTATTGCGGCTGTTGAGCCTTGCGATGTTGCGGGCCTGCGCAATCGCCGAGCTGGCGGCGCGCTCAGCCGCAACGCGATCGCGTTCATCGATTTGCGCACGAATCGCGGCCTCAAGCGCGCGGGCGGCCCAAGCCTCGATGAGCTCGATTCGAGCCGCCGCTGCCTTTGACTCGAGCGTGGTGGACGCGATGCTCTGCTCGAGCTGCTGGGTGAGGCGGTCGAGGGCAGTGACGTCGAGTTGCGCGCGGGCGGTGGTCAGTTCGGCGGCGAGGGTTGCCAGTGGGATCGTTGCCGCAGCATGCTTCACGCCTGCGTCGACATGGGCTTGGGTGCGGGTGATCGAGGCGCCATAGACCATCACGGCGAGCAGGCCGGCCGCCCCCGCGGCGATGACCAGGTTGCGGCCCGCTTGAGGGTCTTCGCTGTCGTCTCGCATGCTGCCGTCGGCGCCGGAATCGGCGCATCGTCCATCTTGGCCCACAGACGGCACGGCTCGCAAGGCGAGGCTGCGCCCGGTCCCGCGCAGCGCGCTGACGTACGCTCACGCGTCCGGATTTCCGCTGGCGCCGGCACTCGGCGGTGGTGTGACCGCGGCGGGGCTGGCCGTTTGGGCGTAGAGCCCGAGGCTGCGCAGCAACCACTGCGCTCGTTCGGTCCGCAGCGTCGCCAGCGGGTCGAGTGCCCCGGCCGCGGTGGCGCCGGCCTCGGTTCCGATGACACGGAGCGCCCCGGCAAGCTCGCCGCTGGCACGGGTCGCCAGCAGATCGCAGGTCCACGAGAACTCTCGGCGTAGCGTGGACAACCGCTCGCGGGACGATAGCCAGTACGAAAGCTCGTCGAGAAGAGACACGCGTTGCTCGACGCCGATGTCGAGGGCGACGGAGTAGCGATCTAGCAAGGCATTGGCGAGCGCGCCCGCCCGCTCGCCCGTCGGGGTATGGGTCGGATTCGCGAGGATGGCCAGCGCGTCGAGGCGCGCGGCTAGCTCGTCGTCGTCGCCCAGCAGCAGCAACCCGAGGCCCGAGGCCGCGGCAATGACAGCGTGGATGCAGCGATAGCGCAGTTCTCCGAGCGGCAGCTCGACCGCGTCGATGCTGACGCGCAACACAAGACGGCCGCGGCGCTCCGCCAATCCGAGCGGAGGCTGCGAGGAACGGGTGTCGATCACTGCAAGGAGCCCGGGGGCGATCCGATCGCGCAAAGGGGCGATGAGCGCCTCGATTGTCGCCAGAGCCTCTGGGGCAGCCGACGGCATGGTGGCCGGGACGCCGAGCTCTGCCTTCGCAATCGCGCGCGCGGCCGCGCGAATGGCGGAGTGCCCATGGGACCAGATCACAGCCGAGGCTTCGAAGTCGAGGGCAAGCGGGCCGGGTCGTTCGGCGAGCAATGTCGCCCATGGGCCGCGGGGCGCGAGAAATGCGGTGAGCTGCCACAGGTGCGCCGCTACCGATGGCGATCCGTGACGATCGTTGAGGCGGGCGAGTCCAAGGGTGAGGCCTGACTGGAGGGGTCGGCCCATCGCCCACTGCGTCAGGCGATCGAACAGTGCGAGCGGTCCTCCTACCAACACCGCGGCAGCATCGAGCACAGTATCTAGCCGTTGCGCGGGACCGGTGTTGGCGATCTCTGTGAGCACTTGGCGGAGGCCGGGAAGCAGGTGCCGCGCAGATTGCTGACTGTGGCGCGCTCCGATCGCGCGGGCCAAGGTGGCACTGCCGTCGAGCAACGCCTGCGAAAGGGCGGCCAGCACCAAGCTTGGCTCGTCAAAGTGCTGGCGATCGACCCACCACGCGGAGAGCTCAACGACGTCGATCCAAGACCCGCGGGCGAACGCAAGGGGGAGGGCGATGGCGCGCGCCGTCGGGTCGTCGGGGTCGGAGGCGATGGCGCGGCCCAGCAGCGCGCTGGCGGTTGCGAGCGCCGTGTCTTGCTCGGCCGAGGGCGGCAGATGGGCGACCGCATCGATGGTGCCGCGCGCCGCCCGGACAAGATGCCGCGCACGCTCACGCGGCGAGACGCAAACAGCGGCGTAACGGATCAGCGCGTCGCGCAGTTCGGCGGGTCGGTCGCCGCGCTCGAGCGCGTCAACAAGCGTGCGCAGGAGCTCGCGGTGGTCGGGCAAGAGGGCCAACCCGGCCAAACAGCTGTCGCGGGCGGCGTCGACCTCCCCCACGGCAAGCTCGACGTTGGCCAGTTCGGCCGCTACGTCACACACATCGGCGGTGTCATTGGAGCGCGCGTGCTCAAACCGCGCGCGAAGCACCGGCAGGCGGTCGCTGGGATGGCCGACCACGGCGAGTATGCCGTCGAGCTCGGCGAGGGCGCGCCCGCGGGTTGCGGGATCGGGTGACCCGGCGGCGACGCCGAGTGCTGGCAGCGCGTCGGCAGGGCGACCGAGCGCCCGCGCGACCACACCGCGCAGCAGCGCAGCGGCGAAGCCCGCGGCTGGCAGATCGGTGCGAGCAAGCGCAAGGTCAACCGCTGCCAGTTCGGTTTCGTCGCAGCTGGAGATCCAGGAGAGCGCGGACTCGTAGGCGCCGGCAGCCACAAGATCAGCCACGCTCAGGGACGGGGTTGTCGGGCCGTGATCTCCTCCGGCAGAAACGGCATGTTCGGCCAGCGCGGCCACCAACTGCTCAAGTCGCGCCCGCACGCTCGTCCCCAGCGCACGTCCGAGCAGAACGTTGCGCAGCTCGGCGATCGTCTGCTCAGTATCCGGCACCCGCAGAGCGATCTCGAGCAACCGATCGTCGTCGACGGCATCGAGCTCGGGCGCCGCCGCGGCGAGGTGGTTTCGCGCGGCATCGGCATTGTGCACGCGCGTCCACATCGACTCGGCCAGCTCGAGGTGCAGCCGCGCTCGCGTGCCGCCTGGACCGAGCGGGCGCAGCGCGAGCTCGAGGCTGCGAATGTAGATCGTCCAATCGTCGCGCAGCCGCGACAACTCGAGCAGCAACTGCCGCGCACCGATGTGGTTCGGGTCGGCGCGCAGGGCTTCGAGCGCGTCACCAACGGCCGCGTCGGCCTCGGGACCGTGTGGGCGCGAGCGGTATGCGGGTTGCGCCGTCGCGGCGCGCCGGTAGACGACGTCGGCGTGCAACGACGCCGCCAATGGCAGCTGCGCGAGCTGTTCGAGGACCACGACGAGCTCGGTCGTACGACCCTGTCGCTCGAGAATCCGCGACAACTCGAGCAGCGCCCGGGCGTGTTGCGGCGCGCCGCGCAACGAGCGATCGAGCAGGGCCTCAGCATCCCGCTCGCGGCCAAGCGCCACCAATGGCCGCGACGCCGAGGCGGCGATCTCCGCAGCATGCTGAGGATCCGTGTCGGCGTGAACCGCAGCAATGCCGAGGTGAAACGCGGCTGCCTCGTGGTCGCCGGTGCGCAAGGCAAGGCGTCCAAGTCCCTCGTGGGCGGTCGCCGCGGTCGGGTCGCTCTCGAGGGCCTTGCGGTAGTTCGACTCGGTCAGCTCCGTCAAGTCGATGTGGGCGGACAAGACATCGCCGAGTAGCACGTGCAGCTCAGCGCGCATGGGCGCAGTTGCCCGGTGTAGACGTTGCTCGACGTGATCGCGGACGCGGGCGATCGGCGCACCGGCGTACAAGACACGGGCTCGCCGGCCGGCAGCGGCGTACTTGCGCGGGTCGACCAGAAACGCTTCGAGGTAGTGATCTGCAGCTGCGATCGGATTGGTGAGCGGGCCGTCGAGCAATTCGGCGATGTGCTGCTGCAGTACGGCCCACCGCGGGGCATCACCGCGGACCGCCTCGGCCCGCAGCTGCATCACTCGCACGAGGTCCTCGTGGCGCGCTGCTTTGCGGTAGGCCCGAGCCAGCGGACCGAGTCCGTCGTCGGGCAATCGCCCGAGTCGAAGCAAGGCCTCATAGGTCTGCGCCGCCAGGGATTCGTCGTCGAGCACATCGCGTTGGAGCCTGGCGAGTCGGACCAACATCTCGACGCGAAGCGGATGGCGCGGCGGTGCACCGGTGAGCTCGGGCGCGAGTTCCCGTTGCAGCTCATACGCAAGGTCGACCCAGCGACCCTCGCGCTCGAGCAGCTCGACGAGTTCCATCCGGAGGGTTTCGGACGACTCGCGCCCGCTTTCGTTTTCGGCGACCACTTCGAGGGCCAACCGAACCGCCTGTTCAGCGCGGGGCAGGTCGAAGAGCTCGTCGCGAAGTACTGCGGCGAGGCGCCGCAAGATGGTGAACCGAGTCTTGCCGCGCTCACGGGGGAACATCCGCGAGAGCAGCTCGGCGAGCTCGGGAAATCGCCGGCGGCGTTCGTAGAGATCGGCAAGACGCTGGGCGATTTCGGTCCGCTCGGGTGCTTCGTCGATGACCGCCGCGAGATCGCTGATCGCGTCATCGATTCGATCGAGTGGATCGATGAGCAGTCGCGCGCGCTCTTCGAGTGCTTCTAGCCGCGCGCTACCGACATGGCGGGCGGCGATGCTCGCCAGGAGGCGAACGCGCTGCCCAGGGTCCGAGACGATCGATCGGAGCTCATCGCGTCGGGCGAGGCCATAGGCGTCGTCGGGCAGGCGCGCGAGCAGGCGCTCGATCAGATCGAGCGCGGAGCCAGTGTCACCGATGGCGATGGCGGAGTCACACGCGCGACGCACAAGGGCGTGATACGCGGCGGCGCCCATCGGCACACGCTCGAGCACATCGAAGGTGGCCGCGATCGCATCTGCGAGATCGCGCCCGGCGAAGCGGTGGTCGAGGAGAGGCAGGAGGACGTCGGGGTCGTTCGGCGCCAAAGAGATCACCCGCTCGAGAATCGCGATCGCGCCCATGTGGTCGCCGAGTTCTTCGCCGACAAGATGTGCGAGGCGCTTGGCGGCGTCGAGTTGCGCCGCCGGGTCCCCGGTGTCGAGCCGCTCGGTTAGGATGCGCACGAGCTCGCCGCGGCGACCACGTGCGGCCAGGCGGTCGCACAAGGCACCGAAGCGCACGGGGTCGCGTTCAGTTGCCGCCGAACGCAGAACCGCCTCGCCGGCGATGGGCCGAAGATCCGGGGGCAGCGCGCCCTCGGGGATCGAAAGTCGCGTGAGTCGCTCCCCGAGTTCCAACGCGTGGGCATCGTCCCCGTCGCCCTGAGCCCGGCCGATCATTCGCACGAGCGAGAGGGCGACGCGTGCATCTCCGCCAATGGCGATCGCGCGGTCGTCGAGGGTCGCCGCCTCGTCGTCGTGACCGGCGCCGGCAGAGGCGTGCGCGACGACGACAAGCGCATCGAGGTCGCCGGGATCGTCGCTGAGGATCCGCCGGTAGACATCGACCACGGTTGGCCGGGCAGCGGCGGGCACGACGTCGGATAGTCCCGCGATCACTCCGCCACGCAAGGCGAGCAGCCGACGCGACGCGGCCAGGCGCTCATCCGCGTGTTCACCCGCGCTGGCCCAGGCCTCGAGGTGCAGGTGCGCGTCGGACTCACGGCCTTCGGTTTCCGCAAGATCGGCGAGCGCACGATGGAGCCGTGGATCCGCGGCGTGGCTCGCCGCGTGCCCGAGTGCTTCTTGGATCGGACGAGCGGGCGGGCCCACGGAAAGCAGCGCCAGCGCTTCATCCACCCAGCCGCGGTCGAACTCAACTTCGCCGATGACGACGAGCAGGAGTCGCCAGGCCGCTTCGTAGTGACCCGCGATGCGCAGGCGCGTGGCCATGTCGATGCGGAGCCATGCTCGACGCGTGAGATCCGGTAGGTTGGCGAGGGCGCGCTCGAACGCGACAACCGCGGGATCACCGTCGCCGACGGTGATGTGCGCCCAAGCGAGCAGCAACGGCGTTGCGAGATCGCCGAGCTCCGCTGCGCGGGCAAGCCACGGGCTCAGGCTGGCTCGGGCGGCGGCATCGTCTCCGCGCGCGACCGCCGCGTAAGCGATCGCGATCGCTAGGTGTACTCGTTGCGATTCGGTGTCGGCGACACGCTCCCAGACGGCGAGCTGGCGCCAAAGCTCCTCGGGGCTGCGGCGCAAGTGAACCAGGACCCGTCGGCGCGGCCAACGATCGCTGGGACGTGAACGCAGCAGCGCGCGACTGTAGGCGACGTCGTCACGCCCGATTCGCCGTGCGATCTCGATCATCCAGCGCGCGAGCGCAGGCGCAGCGGGATGACCCGCGAGCGAATCGTAGGCGTGCTCGAGTTGGGCGAACGCGGTTGAAGTGTCACCGGCACGCAAGGCGGAGGTGGCCGCGGCGAGCTCGCGATCGATCCGTTCTTTGGTGGGGGTATACCTTGCCGCCGGGACACCGGCCGAGCCGCCCGCCGACCACCGGGCGATGGCCACGCGCTCACCCACGTCGAGGTCGACCACGCGCAGTCGCTCAAGCGCGGGGAGCTTCCAGCCTGCCCGCGCAAACGGTTGCCGCAGTGCTTCGTGAAGGACGTCGACCGCCACCTGATGCGAGAGATCGCCGCGAGCGCCAAGCGCGGCCGAAATTTCGCGCCACGCCGCGTCGGCATCGGTCGTCCCGCTCGCGAACACCCAACGTTGATCGAACCCGAGCACGAGCGCTCGATCGTTGGTCGTGACGCTGAGCCCGATACCGAAATAGGTGAAGCCACCCGCGTGGGCGCGGCCAACGATCCCAACCCAGGGGATAGGTGTGTCCTCAACGCCCGCGCGCGCCCGAGGTTCGAGCTCGACGCGATCGATTCGAACGCCGGCGATGACTCGGCCGCACAAGTGGCGGGAGAGCCACGCTTGCAGGGTGTGTCGATCAACCTCGAGCGAGACGTGTTGAACGAGGGCTCGGCGATGGCGAAACCGGGCAGCTGACAGCGCACCTTCGAGCGGGAATTCCACGCCCGGGACCTGTGCTTCGTACTCGAGCAGGTGAACGCCGGGCGCGAGCGTGCGGCGATCGAGGCGCAAGAGTACGCGGTGCTCTCGCAGCACCAGCGAGAAGCCAAGAACGTTGCCCACCGCGGGTTGCCCGGCGGCTTCGTCGGTCATGGCTCAACCGCCGCGTTGCCCGAGCAGCGCCCACAGCCCCGAGTGGTCGGCGATCTTGTCGCAGAGCTCATAGGGTCGCCGCGCCGGCGGTGGTGAGTCGTCCTTTGTTGGGGGCGTGTAGTTGGTGAGCGTCGCGATCATCTCCGCGTCGGCGCGGATCGTGCCCGCGCCCTTGGCCTCAACGCACAGGCGCTGGGCCCAGCTGGCCGCCACCATCGCGCCCTTCTCCATGGCGCGGCGGCGGTAGAGGTTCGCTCGCTCGGCCGCAAACCCCTCGTCCGTGGCGACGCTCTTGCTGACAACGCCCGCGAGCACCGGCTCATCGCCAACGGTGAACACGCGATCGAGCAGGCCGCCGTCGGCTTCGGCAGCCCACGCGGCGTTGACGACCTCGGGGGCCGGTCCCAGCCCCGTGATGGGATCGCCTTTGCCGAGCTCACGGGTCTCGTCGAGGGCGACCTTGAGGCGGATCCCCCTTGTGCCCGAATCCGGTGCGTCGTCGGTGCCGAGCGCCGTGCCGCCGCGGAAAACGTCGCCGAGCGAAGCGCCGCCGCGCACGGCTGCGAGGTCGGCTTCTGCGGCGGTCTTCGCGAGCTCGGCGCCGCGCTCGTTGCGGATCGCCTCCTCGGCGAGCTCGCGTAGGGCATCCGCCTCGGCGATGTCACCCTCGTGACGACCACGCAGCACCAGCAGATACAGCGCCGAGGCGCCCTCGATGATCTCCGAGACCCCGTCGTCGGCGAGACTCTGCATTGCAGTACCGAGGGCCGGGTCGATCTCGCTGGCGGACTTCTCGTCGATCCAGCCGAGATCGCCGCCGCGGGTCCACGACGCATGGGTTGAGAGCTCGCGCGCGAGCTTGCGGACATCCTCACCATCGACAATGCGTGACCGAGCATCGCTCAGCTTGGCCCGCACTGGCGCGAGCGCGTTGCCGGGAGCTGGAGCGGTCGGGGTCGGCTTCGCCGCATCGGCCGGCGTGTCGAGGGCGATGAGGTATCCCCGCGCCTGCTTGGGCAATCCCTTGAACCGCATGCCCTGGCGCGCGAAGGTCTCGCGCAGCTCATCAGCGTGATCCTCGACGTAGGTGTCGATGTCCGCCGCGCTCGGGTCGACCGCGTCGGCGAAGATCCGCGGGGTGTACCGCGCGATGCGAAGCACCAAGTTATTGGCATTCTCGTCGTAGGTCGCGCGCAGCTCGGCCTCCGACACCGATACGCTCGCTGCAACCAGGTCGCGAACCGTGCGCGCCAGCAACTCGCGGCGCTGCAGCTCGTGATACGATGGCTCGGAAACCTGGGCGGATCGGCGGACGAAGTTCTTGAAGATCTCGTAGTTGAAGTCGCTCGGGCCGGGCCATTCGTCTGTCATCCCGAATGCGACGAACTGCCCAGCGAGCGCCAGCACTTCGGCGTCGCGCTTGGTTGCCTCGAGCCCGAGTTGCTGGGCCTCGTGGGCCAGGAGCTCGCGCTCGATCGCCGCCTCGAGCTTCTCCTCGTTGAGCCCGAGGGCCATCTGCGTTTTCACGTCTTCGGGCGGTCGCGCTCCAAGGGCGATGAGCATGCCGCCTTGGTACTCAAACTCCTGCTTACCGATGGACTCGCCATGCACCTTGACGATCGACTGCGTCCCAAGCGTGAGGCTGTCGCTCGGTAACCCGAACTGCAGGCCAAAAAGCAGCGCCATGCCGCCCAGGAGGAGCCAGGTAAACACACTGGAAACCGAGCGACGGAAGAAGTCGAGCATCTGCGTTCGGAGGGAAAGTAGCGGCTCGCGAGGCCGGCGAAAACCCGGCTGCGAACCGACGCACACACGGCTCGCAACTTCGCGATCGCCCGCCATTTGGCGGGACCTACGGCGGGGCGCCGCCGGGCGCGGATGGCCTACGCCGGGATCTCAGGGCGCAAGTCCGTGGAATCCCGGCGTATTCCCCGTTGAGGACGAAAATCGCCCATCTGTGGCCGCGGCCCGGCGTGACGATTCAGCATCCCCGCAACACTACGTTCTCGGCCCGGGATCCCTTGCCGATCCGTGCAGACGCGGTGTATGTGAGTGCTTCCGCGAATCCGGGTTGCCCCGGGGGCTCGCGGCACGAACCGCAAACTCCGGCCCGCCGATGCTTTTCGACTGGGTATACGGCCTGTTCTCCAACGACCTGGCCATCGATCTCGGAACCGCGACGACGCTCACGTACGTCAAGGGCAAGGGGATCGTGGCGCACGAGCCCTCGGTGGTCGCGGTCCAGAAGAACGCGAATCAGAAGCGCGTGCTGGCGGTCGGCAAAGAAGCCAAGGAGATGCTCGGTCGCACGCCGGGCAACATCGTCGCGATTCGGCCGATGAAAGACGGTGTCATCGCCGACTTCGAGGTCACCGAAGCGATGATGCGCTACTTCATCACGCGCGCGCACAATCGCCAGACCTTGGTTAAGCCGCGGATCATCATCTGTGTTCCTTCGGGGATAACGGAGGTGGAGAAGCGTGCCGTGCGAGATAGCGCGTTGGCTGCCGGTGCGCGCGAGGTGTTCTTGATCGAGGAACCGATGGCCGCGGCCATCGGCGCGGGCCTGCCGATCACGGAGCCGGGCGGCAACATGGTCGTGGACATCGGCGGTGGCACGGCCGAAGTTGCGGTGATTTCGATGGCCGGCATCGTCGCATGCAAGAGTTGTCGCGTAGGCGGCGATAAGATGGACGAGGCCGTCATCCAGCACATCAAGCGCAAGTACAACTTGCTCATCGGCGAACGTACGGCGGAACGCATCAAGATCGAGATCGGAACCGCCGCGCCCACCGATGTGGTCATGACCATGGAGGTCAAGGGCCGAGATCTCGTCGCCGGGATCCCAAAGACAGTCGTCGTCGACTCCGATGAGATCCGCGAGGCCCTGTCTGAGCCGGTGTCGGCGATCGTTGACGCTGTCCGCTCCGTGCTCGAGCACGCTCCGCCGGAGCTGTGCGCCGATATCGTCGACAAGGGAATCGTTCTCACCGGTGGGGCGTCCCAGCTCGCCAATCTCGACGTCCTGCTGTCGGAGGAGACGGGGCTGCCCGTATTTCTGTCCGACGAGCCCGAGTTCGCCGTCGTCCTCGGCTCGGGCGCCGCACTCGACGAACTCGATCTCCTGCGCGAGGTCGCCCTGCAGTAAGTTGTCATGGCCGTCTCTTTCCGCAGCGTCGCCAACGGGATCTTGGTGGTGGTGTTGCTCGGGATCCCGGTGCTGCTGCTCCGCGCCAGCGCGAAGGATCCCCACGAGATGGGAGCATTCGATCGCGCGATCCGCCGCATCGGCGCCCCGCTCGAGGCCGCCGTGTCGTACTCCACCGGGATGCTCGGCGGTTTTTTTGAGCGCTGGGTTCTGCAGGCACGGCTGCAAGATGCCAACGAGGAACTCGCGGCCGAGAACCGCGAACTCCGGCAGCGCATGCGTGATCTCGTGCAACTCGAAGAAGACAACACCGAACTGCGCCGCGCGCTGCAGATGCGCGACCGCGTGCCGGAAGACATGATTCCCGCGGAGCGGGTCGGTGTCGATCAGTCGCCGTTTTTCCGCGTCGTCAACATTCGCATCGATCGCGGGCGGGGGATTTCTCAGCCGGGCATGGCAGTGCTCGCGGCCGACGGCGTCGTTGGTCGCGTCGACAAGACGTTCGACGACTACAGCGACGTGATGCTGGTGACCGATGCGCGCAGCAAGATTGCGGTGGAGGTGGCGCGCAATCATGCGCAGGGCATCTTGCTCGGCCACAGCGAGGACGCGTGCGTCGTCGACGTCTCGAAGGATTACGACGTCCAGGTTGGCGACGTGGTCCAGACGAGCGGCGTCGACGAGCTGTTCCCCAAGGGACACCCAGTTGGGCAGGTCACCGACATCGAGCTGTTGGTCGGCGACCAGCAGCGGCTCCACGTCCGTCCGACTGTTCGCTTTGATCGGCTGGACGTGATGTGGCTGGTGCTCGCGGCCGCACCTGAGGCCGATCCGCGAGCCGAGGTCGGCGCGAGCCTGGCGCAAGCGCGGGGGTTGGTGCCGGTGCGCTAGCGCCGTGCGGGGGTATCAGCCATGTTGCGCGGCTTCACCTACCTCATCGTCGGCTGGCTGCTGATCGCGGTGACGGGGGGGATCGCCGATGTGCTCGGACTCAGCATCGTGCTGCCCGCGACGTCCGCGGTGGTCATCGCCCACGCAGCCTTCACCGGCGAACGTTCGGTCGTGGCCGGTCTCGCCTTGGCCGTCAGCCTCGGCTACATCGAAGATCTCCATCAGGGCGCGCCGGTGGGGACACTGTCGCTGGCCGCGGCGGTGACGTTTTTGATCCTGCATTGGGCCGCCGGGCGGTTCGCCGTGCGGGGGTGGGCGATGCGCGGCCTCGTCGGTGTGGTCGCCGTTATTCTCCTGGATCTCGCCACAGTCGCGGTGCTGTTCGTCATGGCGGACAAATTCGGGGTGCGCAAGCCAGCGTTGCTCAGCATGCTGCTCGAGATGCGCTGGCACGCGATCGCCACCGCCCTGGTGGCCCCCCCGGTGTGGGCTCTGTTCGACCGCGCGTTTATGTGGTTCCGCCTCGATGCGCGTCCGCACTCCGATCTCCACCTGGACATCCGATGATCGATCTGCGCCAACAAGACGATCTTCGCGACCTGCGGCCGCGGTTCCAGCTGATTGTGCTGGTCGTGTTGATCGTATTCGGCGGGCTCATCGGCCGGCTTTGCCAGCTTCAGGTGCTCGAAGGCGATCACTACGCGCGGCGGGCTGAACGCAACTTCGTCGACGTCGTGGACGTCGAAGCGCCGCGCGGTCGTATCTTCGACGTCAAGGGCCGGCCGCTGGCGACGAACCGCCCGGCGTACACCTTGTATTTCACCGCCTGGACCAGGTTCGTGGTCGACCCCGAGGAGGGATTGATCGCCACTACGGAGGGCGAGCGCACACCGATCGACGATGCGTCCCGCGACTCGATTTTGAGTCTGCTCGACTATGTCGACAGCGCGGACCGGGCAGACGTCGCCGAGTTGGTCGATGGCCTGCGAGGCGATGAGAGCCGTGGTCGCTACGCCCAGATCCTCCGGCGCAACCTCAGTTGGGACGAGTATGCGCGGATCCAAGCCCGGATCTCGGATCTCGACCCGTGGCTCGAGATCCGCGAGAGCTCCCGCCGGTACTACCCAGAGGGCGAACTCACCGGATTCGTCAGTGGGCACATGGGCAACATCGCTCGCGAGGTGCTCGAGCGTTCGGACCACCTGAGCTATCGCCCGGGTGATCGCGTGGGCCAAACCGGGGTGGAGCGCCAGTGGGAAAACTACCTGCGCGGCCGGCTCGGCGCGCGCTCACGGGTCGTGGACGCCAGGCGCCACGAAGTCGCAACCCCGCCGGCAGAGGCCCAGGCAGCGCTGCCGCCCGATCGCGATCCGATCCCTGGCCAGGACATCCACCTCACCCTCGACCTCGACCTCCAGCGGGTGGCCCACGAGGCCCTCGCACGCAAACTCGCCGGGGCGGTCGTGGCGCTCGACGCCGATTCGGGTCGCGTGCTTGCGATGGTGTCGGTGCCAGGCGTCGATCCCAACCGTTACGAACAGCCGATTCCCGCGGAGTTGTGGCGCGAGTGGTCGGAGAGCCCACTCAAGCCCTTCATCGACAAGACGGTACAAGAACACTTCTTCCCGGGGTCGACCTACAAGGTCGTCTCGGCCCTGGCCGCGCTCTCGGATCCGGAGTTCGATCCCGATCACACGATCGACTGCGCGGGGTCGGTTGTTTACGGCGGCCGGCGATTCAAGGACACGCACGTGCACGGGTCGGTGGATCTCGAACAGGCGATCGCGCAGTCGTGCAACACGTATTTCTTCGACCTCGCGATGCGGAGCACGCTTACGCTCGAACGCGTCGAGCCGATCGCTCGAGCGCTCGGTCTCGGTGAACGCTCGGGCTTGGGCCTCAACGGCGAGGTGAAGGGCACGATCCCGACCGAGGAGTTCGAGGCACGCGAGGGCACCTACCAAGGCGGTGTGCGCCTCAATAGCGCCATTGGTCAGGGAAACGTGAAGGTGACCGTCATGCAGCTTGCGGTGCTGTATGCTGCGATCGCCAACGGTGGCTATGTGCTCACGCCCTACCTCGTCGATCGCATCGAGACGAACGAAGGGAAGCTGGTGTTGCGGACCGAGCCGCAACGGCGCACCGCGGTGCCGGTGATCGATCCTGCCGACCGCGAGCGGATCCATCGCGGGCTCGTCGGCGTCATCAACGACGAGCGTGGTACGGCCTACAGCGAGCGGTTGCGCAACATCGTGGTGGCCGGCAAGACCGGCACGGCGCAGGTCGGGCGCGAGACCGAGCGGCCAGCGAACGCAGCGGCCAAGATCGTGGGTTGGGACACAACGCAGGATCATGCGTGGTTCGCCGCGTATGCCCCGGCGGATGATCCATCGATCGTGGTTGTCGCCGTGGTGGAGCACGGCGGCACGGGTGCCGATGCCGCCGCGCCGATCGTCATGAAGGTGGTCGAGCAATACCTCGGCAGCACATCGTCTGAGACAGGCACGCGCCCGCGCGGATTCGGGGTACCGCCACCCTTGCCGGGACGCGATGAGCCGAGCGATGCGGCGGCCACCGGCCCCGCGCTGCCCGGACAACGCCCGGGCGCACGCGCGCGTGATGGCAAGGGGGAAGCTCGCTGATGCGTTCGTCGCTCGATCGCCCCGACGACCTGGTCAGTCGGATTCGGCGCTCGATCGATTGGGTCGTCGTCGTGATGACGTTTTCGGTCATCGCCCTCGCCCTTGTGAATCTCAACAGCGCGGGGCGTGGCGATTGGACCGGCCGTGTCGCCACGCAGCTTCGCTGGGTTGGCCTCGGGACCCTCGCGATGTTTGTGGTCACTGCGGTCGACTACAAGGTGATCTATCGGGGGGCCTACGCTGCCTACGCGTTCGGTGTCGGCTTGCTGGCGCTGGTGCCGATCTTCGGAGTCAAGGTAAAGAATGCCCGCCGCTGGCTCGGCACCGACGATTGGCGCCTGCAGCCCTCGGAGTTGATGAAGATCCTCGTGGTCTTGGCGCTGGCGCGCTATCTCCACGATAGCTCGGCGAAGGGACTGCGCGGCCTACGGGGGCTGATGGTGCCCGCAGCCATGGCCATCTTGCCGATGGCGCTGGTCGTGTACCAGCCGGATCTATCTACGGGAATCATGATCGGGATCATCGCGGTCTCGATGTTGGCGATCACCGGGCTCACGCTTCGCAGCATGCTCGTGCTGCTGTCGGTGGCGGTGATGGCATTCGCGCTCGGCTGGAGCTACATGCTCAACTACCAGCGCAAGCGCATCGACGTTTGGCTCGACCCAGAGCTATACGCCGACAAGGAGGGCTATCAAACCATCCAGGCGATGATCAGCGTGGGCAACGGTGGATTCTTCGGGCGCGGGGTCGATTCGGGCACCCAGAACGTCTTGGGGTTTCTGCCCGAACCATTCACCGACTTCCCGTTTGCGGTTTACGCTGAGGAGTGGGGCTTCGTCGGCGGCGCGATGCTCCTGACCCTTTATCTGTGCCTGGTCCTATGGGCGATCAACATCGCGTCCCAGGCGCGCGACCGTTTCGGCGCGCTCTGCTGTGTCGGTGTCGCCTCGATGTTCTTTTGGCACGTGACGATCAACATCGGGATGGTGCTGCAGCTGCTCCCCGTGTCCGGAATCACGCTGCCCTTCATCAGTGCGGGCGGGAGCAACGTGCTCACGACCATGTTGGCGCTCGGTGTTTTAATGAGCATTTCGAGGTCCCGCCACGCTCGATAAGGGGTACGCGCTGTGGCCGCGGGCTTCGTGCGCGGTGCGTAGCACGTTGCACGTTGCGCGGGATCGGGTGCGCAATCTGCTGCACACGATGACGTGCCATCCCTTGCGCGTCATACTCTGGCCTGCTCGAGGAGCAGCTGGCTCGCATGCCCATTGGCGTGCTCACCAATCCCAACTCCGGCAAGAATCGCCGCTGCCCAGACCGGGCCGCGCAATTGCGTGGAGCGGTCGGCCGTCACGGGGTCGTTCGCGAGACGCGGTCGCTAGAACAACTCGGCGACGTCGTTGATGAGTTTTTCGAGGGCGGCTTTGATCGCTGGGTGTGCGATGGCGGCGACGGCACGCTGCATTGGTTGGTGACCGAAGCCGCTCGCCGTTTCGCGATAAGACGTGAAGATGGCGCGAAAGCGGTTTGGCCGTCGGTGCTGCCGGGCAATGGTGGCAGCATCGATTTCGTCGCCCACAAAGCGGGCGTGCGCGGTCAGGCCCCCGAGTTGTTGCGCATGCTCGTCGAGGCCGAGCGTCGCCACGAGCCGTTCGCGGTCGCGGAGCTCGACACCCTGCGGATCACCGGCCGCGACCGCCACGGCGATGAGTTCTTTCACATTGGGTTCGCGGCCGCACTCGGCGGCGTAGCTCAGCGTTTCTTCGACAAGCTCTATGAGCGGCGACCGGTGGATGCGTGGTCGATCGCGCGGGTGCTGGGGATCTCGGCGGCCGGCGCTGTCGCTCGCGGCACCCCGCTTGTCGATCTCGTCCCCGACGCCGTCATCGACCACGCGAAGTATCTGTTCGAGCCCACCTTCGCGCGCGTTGACGTCGATGGGCGCACGCTGCCCTTCGGACGGTTTGCGTCGCTGCAGATCGGGTCGATCGACATCAGCCTAGGCGGCGTCGTGCGGACCTTCCGCCACGCCAGCACGTCCGGCGTTCTGCATGCGCAAGCGCTGTCGACCACGCCGCTCGGCCTGGTCGCAAACCTGCCCAACATCGTGCTCGGGACCCGCATTTGGGGCAACGAGGTATTCGACGGACCTGCCCGCCGACTCGACGTCTGGGCCGAGGATGGCACCGTGTTGGATCCTGTGATCGACGGGGAGCAGTTCCGCGACATCGTCGAGCTCCACGTGGAAGTGGGGCCGGTCTTGCGAGTGCCTCGCGTGCGCGCGCCGAACCTGTTTTTGCGCCTTGCCGGCACGGCGTGACGGGCGTCGCCGGATGGCGCAGCGCCCCCGCGCGCGGCGTAGGCGTCAGAGAGGGAACGCACTCGTGGCGGATCGGGTATGAGCGCCGTGCGTAGCGGTGCCGTGGTCCGGAGCGCCGAGGCGCGGCGAGCAGCCCGCTTGGGTTGACATGCGCCGGCAGCCGCGGCAGCGTGCGTGCGCCTCTTACGACTGGCCCAACAAGGAGATCGATTTCCATGCGTACGACTGTCCTGGCCGCGATGCCGTGCCTCGCCCTTTCCCTTCCGGCGACCGCGTTCGCCTCCGACCTGCAGAGCAGCCCCGACCCCGTGGACGCTGTGGATTACGAGGCCGCTCCCGCGGTTGTGTACATCCCCACGGAGAGCGTTGAACTGACCCCCGCGACGATGTGTTCCGTCTCGCAGGGCGGGCGCGACAACTCCGGTCTCGGCTGCTACTCGGGAATCGAGGAGGCCCTCACGTTCATGCCGGCTGCGGGCGTCGCTGACGTCATCACCGGCGTTACCACCGCGCTTGCGCCGTACAACGTCCGCGTCACCACCACGCGCCCCCCGGAGTACGTCCCGTTCCTCATGTTGCTCATCGGCGACCAGCCGAGTGAGATGGGGACGTCGTACACCTGTGCCGGGGCGATCATCGACTGCGATGGTCCCAAGCGCAACGACATCGCCAATACCGTCGGCAGCACGATGAACTGCACCGACCCCGATCCTGTGCAAGCCGCCCTCATCGCGTTTGGCTACGCCTCGGGTCTTGAGAACAACAACAACCCGATGGACCCGATGTTCTACCGCCCCTTCGCCGATGGCATGGGCGGCCCCGACTTTACAATGCCAGCGACGGCATTCCAGGACCTCTGCGCACCTTTGGTCCAGACGATCAAGGGCGACGACAACACCATGGTCAACCAGCCCGCTTGCGCCGGCGTCTTCCACGAGACGGTGTGCGATGGCATGGACGGCATGACCAACTCGCATCTCGAGCTGGTGAGCATCTACGGGGAAGGCCCGTGGATGGAGGACACAACGCCGCCGACGGTTGAGTCGATGATGATGCCGGCCGAAGGTGACGTGCTCCCGGCGATGAGCGACCTCGATCTCGACGCGATGATCACCGACGACTCCGGCCAGGTTTTCGCGCGCTGGACGGTGCAGTCGCCGGCCTTGCTCGACCTCACCCCCCTGGTGCGCCCCGATGG
>CADEGN010000161.1 GCA_902826865.1 uncultured Myxococcales bacterium | reverse complement strand
TCAGTTCGTCCGCCGCGAACTTCCGCGGCGCAAACGTGCCGCGGGCCTGCAGTCGTTCGACGATCTGCTTCACCGCCTCGATGAAGCCTTGCGTGCTCGTACCGGGCGACGGTTGGCCGAGCAGATCCGTCGGCGCCACCGGGCCGCGCTCATCGACGAGTTCCAGGACACTGATCCGGTGCAATACCGGATCTTCCGCGCGATCTTCGGTGCGCGCGACACCCCGCTCCTGCTCATCGGCGACCCCAAGCAGGCGATCTACGCGTTTCGCGGCGCCGACGTGTTCGCCTACCTCGAAGCCGCGCGCCACGCCGGCAAGCGCCGCGTGACGATGGCGTACAACTGGCGCTCCGATCCGGACCTCGTCAGCGCCGTCGGGCAATTGTTTGGGGTCGCGCGGCCTTTCTTGTTGGCAGACATCGGGCTCCCGCCGGTCGAACCTCGCCGCGGAGCCCGTCCTCGCCTATTCGCCGGCGATGGCCCCGTCCCGGCCATGGTGGTCTACGCCCTCGACCGGGCGGGGGCACCGACGCAGGGCAAGTTCCGCCAGATCTCTCGGGAGTGGCTCGAGCGCGAACTCCCGAACCGCATCGCCGCTCAGATCGCCCGCACGCTTGCTGGCGGCTTGCAGATCGAAGACGCAGGGGAGCGTCGCGCTGTGCATGCGGGCGACATCGCCGTGCTCACTCGACGCAACGCGCAGGCGCAGCAGATACAGGAGGCCCTGCGCGTGCTCTCAATTCCCTCGGTGGTCTACGGCGATGCGACCGTCTTTGACACTCGCGAGGCCCGCGAACTCGCCCGCGTGCTCGCAGCTGCAGCCGAGCCGACGCGTGAGGGACTGATCCGTGCCGCTCTCGCCACCGAAATGCTTGGGGTCGACGCTGACGGGCTCGATCACCTCGACGATGACGACGGGCCATGGGACAGCTGGGTCGACGTATTTCGCCGCTTGAACGAGATCTGGACCACGCGGGGATTCGTCCAGATGCTCCGCGAGCTGTGGCACCAAACCGGCACCCAGCGGCGGTTGCTCGCCCTGCGCGACGGCGAGCGGCGAATGACCAACCTGCTCCACTTGGGCGAACTGCTGCACACCGCTGCCGGCGAGCAGCACCTCGGACCGGTCGGGCTGCTGCGGTGGTTTGACGACCAACGGCGATTGCGAACGACCTACCTTGAGAGCCACAAGCTTCGACTCGAACGCGACGACTATGCGGTGCAACTCATCACGGTGCACCGCAGCAAAGGGCTCGAGTATCCGATCGTGTTCTGTCCTTATCTCTGGGAAGGCGACGACCTGCGTTCCGATGAGAAGAGCGAGACCGTCGTCCACGATCCCACGCACGGATTCCGACCCACCCTTGATATCCGTCGACCGGACGACCCGGGCAAGTCGCAAACCATCACCCAGGCGCGACTCGAGCACGACGCCGAGAACCTGCGGCTGTGTTACGTCGCGGTCACGCGCGCCCGTCACCAGTGCAATATCGTCTGGGCACCGGGCTATCGTTCCAACGACTCAGCCCTCGCATACCTACTCGGCGCGCCGAAACCCGTCGAGGAGCCCCGCGATCGCAAGGCTGTGAGCGCTACGATCGCTGGCTACGACGACGCGACCATGCTCCAGCGAATTGTCGATCGTGGGGGCGGACTGTGGACGGTGCGTCCGCTCGCGCCGGCGGTTGAGGCCGCACTGCGAGCATCGCCGCGAAACCCCGCGACGTTGCACGCCCGTACGCCCCGCTCTTTGGTCGACCGGCTCTATCGGACGTCGAGCTTTTCGCACATGGCCTCGACCCAGCTGAGCGCGCCGCTCTTTGTCGATTTCGCCGATGCGCGCGCCAGCGACGAGGCGATCACCGAAGTCGGTGAGGTGCTAACGCCTGCGGTTGCTCGCACCCAGACGGTCGCCCTCGCGACGTTCCCGCGGGGGATCGGGGCCGGCAACTTCTTTCACGCCCTGCTGGAGCATCTCGACTTTCGCGATCCGGATCCACGCGCGTTGGTCGACTCGACCCTGCAGGCCCATGGTTTTTCGACCGAAGCGTGGTCTGAGACCGTGCGCGCTGCCCTGGCGCAGATCCTCGCGACGCCGCTCGACCCGGCGCGTTGGCCCGGACTGCGCCTCGGCGCCCTCGAGCGCCACCACCGGCGCGACGAGCTCGAATTTCTGGTTCCGGTTGCCGATGCCAACAGCGCGGTTGGACGCCACGCCATCGCCCAGGTGTTTCGCGAGCACCCGAGCGGACTACCGTCTGGTTACGGCGACCGCATCGCCCAGCTCGGCTTTCCACCGCTGCGTGGCTTTCTCAAGGGATTCATCGACCTCGTGTTTGTCCACGCCGGCCGGTACTTCGTCGTGGACTACAAAACCAACCACCTTGGCGACGCTCTCGACGACTACACGCACGATCGACTTGCGACGGAGATGGCGCGCGATCACTACGTGCTTCAGTATCACCTCTACAGCGTTGCCCTGTGTCGGTGGTTGGCCGCACGCATGCCCGCGTTCGACTACGAATCGCACTTCGGCGGCGTCTACTATCTGTTTCTGCGGGGCATGGACCCGGCGCGACCGGATCGCGGGGTGTATCGTGAGCGACCCACGGCCGCGCGCATTTCCGCGTTGTCGCGGCTGCTCGCCCAAGGAGGCGTGACGTGAGACTCGACCTTGTCGAGCGCCTTGGCCGCGCCGAGGTTTTCGGTCCGCTCGACGTCCACCTCGCGCGCACCTTGGCAGCGCTCGACCCGGTCGCGCCCGCCGAGGTCCTGCTGGCCGGCGCATTCGCCAGCCGCGCGATCGCGCACGGCCACGTGTGCGCCGACTTGCGGCGGATCGCGGCCCGGCGACTGGTGGGCGAAGACGGCCAACCCCTCGCCGACGTCGAACTCCCGAGCCTCTTCACCTGGGTTATGGCGCTCGGCCAAGGCGTTGCGGTCGTCGGCGACGGCAGCTCGCCGACGCCGCTCGTGTTCGACGGTGGTGCGCGAGTCTATCTGTACCGTTACTTCCAGTACCAACAGCGGCTCGCCCGCGCGTTGGCGACACGCGCCGCGAGCCTTGTTGAGATCGACGCCGGGTTCGCCCGACAACGGCTGGCTGAACTATTCGCACCAACGCCGGACTTCTTGCCCGACGAACGCCAGCGCGAGGCGGCGGCGGTCGCCGCTCTGCGCCGCTTCACCGTGGTGTCGGGTGGGCCGGGGACCGGCAAGACGACGACCGTCGCACGCCTTTTGGCGTTGTTGCAGGAGATCGCGCTGCACGATCATGCCACGCCCCTGCGTATCACGCTGTTGGCGCCCACCGGCAAGGCCGCAGCTCGGCTCGGCGACTCGATCGCCTCTCAGATCGCGCGGCTCCCGTGCAGCGACCACGTCAAACGAACCCTGCCGACGACCGCCAGCACGATCCACCGCGCGCTCGGATACCGCCCGGGATCACCCACGCGTTTTCGTCACGACGCCGAGATGCCTCTGCTCTGCGATCTCGTGCTGGTCGACGAGGCATCCATGGTCGACCTCGCGGTCATGGCCAAACTGGTCGATGCCCTACCGGCACCCGCACGCCTGGTGCTCGTCGGCGACAAGGATCAGTTGGCGAGCGTCGAGGCGGGGGCGATTCTCGGGGATATCTGCAACGCCAGCGCTGAATACTCATCTGGTCGCTCTCCGGCGTTCGCTTCGATTCTGAGCAGCCTGCTCCCGGTGCCGGTCGCCTCCGCCGACAAACCGCAGTCGTCCATCGCCGACGCAGTCGTCGAGCTCACCGTCAACCATCGCTTCGGCGCCACCAGCGGGATCGGCAGCCTGGCACGGGCAATCCGCGACGGTCGCAGCGACGTGGCGATCTGCGTGCTTGACGAGCGGGGCACCAGCCACGATGGGGACGTGGTCTCGCGCCGTCTCACCGATCCAAGCGACCTTCCGCACGTGCTTGCTGAGTTCGTCTGTGAGGGATTCGCCGCCTACGCGCGCGCCCGCGATCCCGCCGAACGCTTGGCTCGCCTCGCCGACTTTCGCGTGCTCTCGCCATTTCGCCGCGGGCCGTTCGGCGTCCCTCGGCTCAACGCGCTGATCGAGCGACTGCTGGCCGACGCGGGCCTCATGGCCGTCGGCGACCCATTCTATGACGGTCGTCCGATCTTGGTGACGAGCAACGACCGCCAGCTGGATCTGTGGAATGGGGACGTCGGCGTGCTCCAGCGCCGCAGCGACGGCCGGGTTCGTGCCGTCTTTCAGGCCCCGGGCGGTGGACTGCGCCACCTCGCGCCTACCCGCCTGCCCGCGATCGAGACCGTCTGGGCCATGACGGTGCACAAGAGCCAAGGCTCGGAGTTCGAACGCACGGCATTCATCGTCCCGCCCCAGATTTCCTCCATCTTGACCCGTGAGTTGCTCTACACGGCCATCACCCGGGCGCGCCGCCAGGCAATCGTGCTCGGTTCCACCCGAGATATCACGGAGGCCATCGCTCGCCGGATCGATCGCGCCTCTGGCCTGCGTGAAGCGCTGTGGAGCTCACCGTCGATCTAGTGCACGCAGACCGAGATTCGCGCGCGGATTTCGCGTTACACTTGCCGACGGGTGCACCTTTCGATCCTTTTACAGGTTTGGCTTTCGCTTTCACTCGCACCGTCATCGGGCGGGGGCGACCTTGCCGAGGCCAAGCGGCTCTATGGCGAGGCCGACAAGGCGCTTGCCGCCAAGAGCTACACCGAAGCGATGGAGAAGTTCGAGCAGGCATACCGTCTCGCGCCAGACAAGCACCTATTCAACTACAACATCGCTGTCGCGGCCGATCTGCTAGGCAACTGCGCGAAGGCCCAACGGCACTACCAGATGTTTCTCGATCTTGTCGCCGCGCATCCCGAGCGCAAGCGGGTAGCGGCCAAGCTCGCCAAACTGCGCAAGACCTGCATGGTCGACGACGAGTCGTCGGCTGTGCTTACGCCTGCGGAACGCGGCAAGCGCGACGACGATCGGGCCCAGCTGGAGGCAAATCGCAAGCTTGAGACGGCGTGGCTGGTGACGCGCGATACTGGGGCGCTTTACGCCGCGGTGGCACGCAAGTTCAGTCGACCCCCATTTCGCCGCCTCGCCGCGGCCCGCCGGCGCTGGGCGAAGAAACTCGCCAAGCTGTCGGTGGGGATCGGCGTGAAGCTTGAGGCCGCCGAGGGCACGGTCGAAGTCCCCGCCACCATCGAGGCGGCCTGCCGCAAAGCTGCTAGCACCGAGCGGAAGAACGCGGATGCCTACGCCGCCGCCATCGAAGCGTTTGACGACGCTCAGCTTACGCGCGCGCTCACCCGCTATGAGCGACTGGCGGCGGACCGCGACTCACCGATGTTTCAGAACAATTGCCCGCGGTGACGGCCTAGCCCGACGCCATCGCCGAAGTTGGCGGCGGCCGTTGCCGGTTATGCGGCCCGCAACTGGAGAAGGGCGCGCGCTTCCAGCGGGCTCGCGATCGTTCGACCCGCTCGCTCGGCACAGGCCACGATCGCAGCGATCAGCTCGCCGTTTTCGCGGGCCTTGCTCCCGTCGGGCAAATAAAACGTGTCCTCAAGCCCCGTCCTCAGGCAGCCGCCAAGCTCGGCCGCGCGTTGGTGCACCGGCCAGATCTCGCGGCGCCCGATCGCGGTGACCTCCCACGTCGCCCCGCGCGCGAGGTACCTGAGCAAGAGCGGCAACAGATCCGCATCCGCCGGCATACCAGATGCGACCCCCATCACGAAGTTGCAATGCGGGTTCTGGACCATGCCGTTGTCGACGTACAAGCCCACCGAGCGCACGATGCCCGTGTCAAAACACTCGAACTCCGGGCGGGTACCACACTCGCTCATCACGTCGAGAAACCCTTGGACCTTCGCGACCGGGTTGTCAAAGACCAGGGGCGGCCAAGCCCACGAACCGTCGGCGCGCGTCTTGAGGTAGTTCAGCGTGCCGGCGTTGCACGCTGCAATTTCCGGACAGACCCGGCGCAGGGCCGCAACGGGCTCACGGATATCGGGGCCGATCACCCCCGTGGACATGTTGATCACGATTTGCGGACAAGCCTGGCGCACGGCGTCGACGATCGCGGCACAGACCTCCGGCTCCCAGGTGGGGAGGTGCCCGAGACTTGGCTCCTGCCGCCGAAAATGCAGGTGCACGACCGCGGCCCCCGCGTCGTACGCAGACTTCGACGACGCCGCCATCTGCTCGATCGTGACCGGCACCGGGTGTTGTTTGGGGTCGGTGAGCACGCCGGTCACGGCGCACGTGATGATCGCCTTATCCATCGCTGGCTCCCTCGTTTCGGATCGGGTCGGGATCGAGCAAGAACGCGACCATCCCGGCGTCCGCTTGCCCGCCTTCATGGATCGCGATCTCTCGAATTATCCCCGCCAGGGGAGCCACGACGCGGTGCTCGATCTTCATGGCCTCGATGCTCGCCAGCAGGCGTCCAGCATCGACGTGCTCACCCACGGCAACCGCGACCGCGAGCACGCGCCCACCGATGGGGACGCGCACGCGGCCGTCTGAGCCGGGTTCAGCAGCGACGTCAGCCGTGAGGTGCGGCTCTATCATGTGAAACGTCTGGCCATCGTCGTCGATCGCGACGACGTCGCCGGCTGTGACGACATCGAACCATCGGCGGACATCCGCGTGCTGCACCGCCAGGCGCCCATTGGCGTCGACATCCACGAACGCGAGCTCCAGCTCAACACCTTCGGCCGATACGCGAAATCGATCTTCGCCGAGCACGGTGACATCGTGGTGGCGCACCCGATCGCCCCAAACGAGGGCCACGGGTGTGGGGTAGACCGAGCCCGCGTTGCCCCACCTGCTTGGGTCCGTGGCACCCACAACGCGACGATCATCACCGCGCACGCGTGCACATGCGGCGATCGCCCAGAGCAAGTCTGACGGCGCGGGCGCGACCGCTGGCACCCCCGCGCGATCGATCGTGTCCGTACGGATGCTCGCGGTCACGAACGCCTCGCTGGCGAGCAACGCCCGCAAGTACGCCCGGTTGGTGGTGACGCCGAGTAATACGCAGTCGGCGAGCGCTCGATCAAGCGCTCGAATCGCATCACTGCGTCGCGGACCGTACGCGATGACCTTGGCCAACATGGAGTCGTAGTGGGGCGAGACCGTCTGGCCGGTCTGAACACCGGTGTCGACACGCACCCGCGGCCCCGCGGCCGCGCGCCAACGCAGGATCTTTCCCGATTTTGGTAAGAACCCGGCGTAGGGGTCCTCCGCACAGATCCTCGCCTCGATCGCGTGCCCCGCGAGTTGAACCTGCTCTTGAGTGAGCGCAAGCCGTTCGCCCTCGGCGATCCGCAGCTGCCATTGCACGAGGTCGATCCCGGTCACGAGCTCGGTCACCGGGTGCTCCACCTGCAGGCGGGTGTTCATCTCGAGGAAGTAGAAGTTGCGCTCGTCGTCGAGCAGAAACTCGACGGTCCCGGCGCCAACGTAGCCGATCGACCGCGCGACCGTGACGGCCGCCGCCCCGATGCGCGCGCGCAGGCCAGCATCGACGGCCGGCGAGGGCGCCTCCTCGATGATCTTCTGATGCCGACGCTGGACCGAGCACTCGCGCTCGCCGAGATGAATCCCGCCGCCGTGTTGATCGCAGAACACCTGGACTTCAACGTGGCGCGCACCTTCGACCAGCTTCTCTAGAAACACTTCGCCGTCGCCGAACGCGCTGCGGGCCTCCGCGCTCGCGCTCGCGACCGCATCCGCCAGCGCCTCTGGCGAGCAGACGATCCGCATGCCGCGTCCTCCACCCCCGGCCGCCGCCTTGACCAGCAGCGGAAACCCGATGCGTTCAGCCGCGACCGTCAACTCGGCGAGGGAGCTTCCGCGGCTGATGTGCGCCGGCGCCGTCGGTACGCCGGCAGCGACCATGCGAGCCTTGGCGGCGATCTTGTCGCCCATCGCCCGCATCGCCGCGGCCGGGGGGCCGACAAACACCAGCCCGGCGTCGTCGCACGCCTCGGCGAAGCCGGCGTGCTCGGCCAAAAAGCCATACCCAGGGTGAACCGCGTCGGCACCGACGGCGCGCGCGGCATCGACGATCTTGCCGGCTTGCAAGTACGAGGCGTGGGCCGGCGCAGGTCCGATCGCCACCGCGAGATCGGCCGCGGCCACGTGGGGTGCGTCGCGGTCGGCATCGCTGTAGACCGCGACGGTGCGGATTCCGAGCCCGCGAGCGGTTCGCATGATCCGAACGGCGATCTCACCGCGGTTGGCCACGAGCAAGGTGCGAATTGTTCGCGCGACCGCCTTCACGCCGGCTCCTCGGCCCAATTCGGCAGGCGCCGTTGCACAAACGCCGTCATGCCCTCGATGGCTTCCCCGCCGCGAACCGCCGCGGCGAATCGCGCGGCGCCCTCGTCGAGCACCGCGTCGAGCCCCTGCTCGCCGACCATCGCCACGATCGCCTTGGTGTGGGCGATGGCCCCCGGCGCGCAGCGACGGATCTGTGCGAGCACCTTGGCAAGCTCGCGATCGAGGGAACCATCGTCCTCGGCGACCTCGTGAACGAGACCGAGGCTCGCCGCGACCCGACAGTCGAAGCGGGCCCCGGTGACCGCAAGCCTCCGCGTCTGCGCCACTCCCAGGCGCTGAACCAGAAACGGCGCGATCTGTGCCGGGGGGATTCCGAGCCCTGTCTCTGGCAGGCCGAAGGCCGCGTCCGCGCGAGCGATCGCAATGTCGACCGCGCACGCAAGGCCAAGCCCCCCACCCAAGACCGCGCCTTCCAGCACCGCGACGGTTGCCTGGGGGGCGCGGTTGAGCTTCTGGATGATCGCGCCGAACCGGCGATTGAAAGCCGCGAGCGGGTCGACCTGCCCCGCCACTAGCTCGGCGACGCGAGCAACCGCCATCTCTTTCACATCGCCACCGGCGCAGAAGTTCCCGCCTTCGCCACGCAGCACCAACACGCGCACGCTGCGGTCCTCGGCGACAGCGTCGAGCACGGCTTCGAGCTCGTCGCAGAGGGCGATGGTGAGTGCGTTCTTCGCCTCGGGGCGGGCGAGCCAAACGTGAAGCACACCCCGCTCGAGGCCGAGCCGAAGGGTCCTGGTCTCGGGCAACGCCGTCACGCGGCACCGCCCCCGCCGGCGCGAGGCAAGATGCCGTCGAGCTTGCAGATGATCGCCAGCATCACTTCGTCGGCGCCACCACCGATGGACACCAGCCGTCCGTCGCGAAAAAAGCGCGAGATCTTCGATTCGTACATGTAGCCCATGCCGCCCCAGAACTGCAGGCACGTATCAGAGACCTCGCGCGCGAGGCGGCCCGCCTTGAGTTTGGCCATCGACGCCCACCGCGTTACGTCTTTGCCAGCGATATAGTGCTCGGTGGCCTGATAGATCAACGCGCGCAGCGACTCGATTTCGGTCGCGCATTCGGCCAGCTTGAAGTGGACCCACTGGTTGTCGAGCACGCTCTTGCCGAACGCCTTGCGTTCTCGGGTGTACTCGATGGTCGCACGCAGGGCTTGCTCGAGCCCGCCGAGGGTGTTCGCGGCGCCCCACAGGCGCTCCTCCTGAAACTGGATCATCTGCAGCATGAAGCCCATGCCTTCTTGCCCGATGAGGTAGCGACAGGGCACGCGGACGTCGTCGAAGAAAATCTGCGCGGTGTCTGACGAGTTCATCCCGATCTTCTTGAGCTTGCGCGCGCGCTCGACTCCCTTGGTGCGGAGCGGAACGATCACAAGGCTCTTGTTCTTGTGCGACGGCCCGTCACCAGTATTGACGAGGCAGCACATCCAGTCGGCCTGCATCCCGCTGGTGATCCACATCTTGCCACCGTTGATCACGTAGTCGTCACCATCGCGGCGGGCGCTGGTTTTGATCGCGGCGACGTCCGAACCGGCGTGGGGCTCGCTCACGCCCACGCACCCGACAAGTTCCCCCGCGATCGACGGCGCGAGGAACTCGCGCTTGAGTTCCTCGCTGCCAAACTTGGCGAGGGCGGGCGTGCACATGTCCGTCTGCACGCCGATTGCCATCGGCACGCCTCCGCCGTGAACGAGCCCCAATGTCTCGGCCATGACCACCGAAAACGAGTAGTCGAGTCCGAGTCCCCCGTACTCCGGGGGCTTGCACACGCCCAAGAAACCGTCATCTCCGAGTTTCTTGAATAGCTCGTGGGCGGGAAACCCCTCGGCTTCTTCCCACGCATCGATATGCGGGTTGATCTCACGCTCGATGAACTTCGCCAGCGAGGCGCGCAGTTGTTCGTGTTCGTCGGTGAACTTCATTGGTCGCTCCACGGATCTGGCGCGCGGCGCTCACAGGCGGGCGACGCCGAAGGAGTTGGAATGTAGTCGGCGGCGGTCGGCCTCTCGACAGGTGCCCAGGGTGAACGCGACGACGCGCCTCGTGTCGCGCGGATCGATGATCCCGTCGTCCCACAACCGCGCGGTGGCAAACAAGGCGTCGGACTCGCTGTCGATCTTGGTCTTGATCGCCTCCGTCATCCTGCCGAGGTTCTCATCGTCGATGGTGACGCCCTGGCGAGCAAACTTCGCTTTGGTAATGATCTCCATCACCTTCGCCGCCTGCTCGCCTCCCATCACGGAAATTCTGGCATTGGGCCACGCGAAAATGAACCGCGGATCAAACGAGCGCCCACACATGCCGTAGTTCCCCGCGCCGAAGGACCCACCGACGACAATCGTGATCTGCGGGACCGTGGCGTTGGCCACGGCCTGGATCATCTTGGCACCGTGCTTGACGATCCCGCGCTCCTCCGCACTCCGACCCACCATAAATCCCGTGGTGTTTTGCAGGTACAGAAGCGGTGTACCGCTTTGGCAGCAGGCCTGGATGAAGTGACCGGCCTTGGCCGCGCCCTCGGGAAAGATCGGGCCGTTGTTGCCGAGGATCCCAACCGGCCAGCCGTCGATCCGCGCGTGGCCGCAAACGGTGTGGGAACCGTACAGGGCCTTGAACTCGAGGAAATCGGAATCATCGGCGATGCGCGCGATGATCTCGCGCACATCATACGGCTGACGGTAGTCGACGGGCACGACGCCGCACAACTCGTCCGCGTCGTACCGCGGCGGTCTCGGCTCAACCGGCGGTGGGCTGCGGCCGTCATCGTCCCACGCAATCTTGCCGAGCAGCTCGCGTGCGACGGCAATCGCACGGGCGTCGTCGTCGGCGATGTACTCCGCGGTCCCGGAGACCCGCATGTGCATCTCGGCGCCGCCTAGCGCTTCCTCATCGGCATCTTCGCCGAGGGCGGCCTTCACCAGCGGCGGGCCGGCCAGGAAGATCCTCGATCGATTGCGAACGACAACGGTGTAATCGGACAGCCCGGGCAAGTATGCGCCTCCGGCCGTCGACGAGCCGTGGACCACGGTGACATGCGGAATACCAGCGGCCGAGTGCCGCGCCATGTTGGCGAAGATCCGCCCGCCGTCGACGAATAGCTCGGCTTGGTAAAGTAGGTTGGCGCCAGCACTCTCGACCAGGCTCAGGCCGGGAAGCTTGTTGGCGTAGGAGATCTCCTGGGCGCGCAGGCTCTTTTTCAGGCCCATCGGCGAGATTGCTCCGCCTCGAATCGCGCTGTCAGAGGCGGTGATCATGCAGCGGCGTCCGGCAACGTAGCCAATGCCCACGACGTTGCCACCGCCGGCGATGTCGCTGTCGCCGTCATCGTCGTGCATCCGGTAGCCGGCCAACGTCGAAAGCTCGAGGAACGGACTTCCGCGATCGAGCGCGGCGGCAACCCGCTGTCGCGGCAGAAGCTGGCCGCGTTTGCTGAACTTGGCGGCTTGCCGGGCGGAGTGGGCCCGGACCTTGGCCTCGAGTCCACGAAACTGCTCGATCAGGGCGAGCATTTCCTCACGGTTGCGCGCGAAACCCTCGCTCGACAGACGGACGGTCGACTCGATCACCGGCATGGTCAGCCCTCGGGCTTGCGCTGCAACACCGACGGAGTACGGGCGCGGTGAAATCCCTCAAACGGTCGGCTACGATCGTGATCGGGGGTTGGCCAGATGGCGCTCCACAGAGGCGCGCCGCCATCGACGCGCATGGTGTCGCCCGTGATGAATGCCGCCGCGTCCGAGAGCAGAAACACGATGGCCGCGCTGATTTCAGCCTCTGTCGCCAGGCGCTTGAGTGGAACGCTCTCGCGCAACCTGGGGATAAGTGCCTTGGCCGGACCCTCGTAGGTGTCGAGCCCGCTCGACGCTACCCAACCAGGCGCGACCGCGTTGACGCGCACGCCCGCAGGCGCCCACTCGAGCGCAGCGGTTTGGGTGATGTTGATCATGCCCGCCCGCGCGGCCCCGGAGTGGCCCATGCCCGGCATGCCCGCGTGACAGTCAGCGACGATGTTGACGATGGCCCCACCGTGCTCGCGCATCGATTGGGTGAAGGCCTCGCGCGCCACCACGAAGCCACCGATGAGATTGGTGCGGACAACCGTCTCGAACCCCTTTTGGTTGATCAGCGCGAGCGGCGACGGATACTGCCCGCCCGCGTTGTTGACGACCCCGTCGATCCGATCGCGGCGGCCGACGACCTCCGCGATCACGTCCTTCACCCGCGTCTCGTCGCGGATATCGCAGGCGTGGTAGCTGACCTGTCCGCCATCGGCCTCGATCTCAGCCGCGGTGGCCTGCAGCCGCTCGAGTTTGCGTCCGACGATCACCACGTGGGCGCCGAGCGCGGCCAACTCGTGGGCGGTACAGCGGCCAATCCCGCTGCCACCCCCCGTAACGATCATGGTGCGGTCGAGGAACAGGTCAGGGCGGAAAACCGTGCGATAGGGCATCGTCGACTCTCGAGGCAGACAGCGTCGGCGGCCACGGCGGCGCGCGCCGACGCCCGCAGAGCTTACGCGAAAAGCCGCAGGCGTGAGCGCGGCAGGCCCCGATCGAGTCGGGTTCGGGTCGGGATCGGGCGGATCGGGCGTGCGCGGTCGGGTGCGGACACGATGGCGAGGCCGGGTCGCAGTCGCCTCGTGCAGCGCGCACGAGGTCTTCGGCCCGGACGTGGGGCACGGCCGTGGACGGAGGCAGGCCGATCGAGTAAAGGAAAGACGGCGATGGCTCTGCAAGACACCACCGAAATCATCCGCGGCAAGGTTGGCAACGACTGCGGCCTCGGAGCGACGCTCAAGTTCCACCTCGGTCAAGATGGAGTGATCCTCATCGACGCGACGGTCGTGCCCAACACCGTGACCAACGACGATCGGGCGGCCCAGTGCACCGTGAAAATGAAGCTGCACGATCTCGACGACATGCTCGGCGGCAAGCTCGATCCGATGGCCGCGTTCTCCCTGGGCAAGCTCCAGCTCGAGGGCGACATGGGCGTGGCGATGAAGCTCGGCAACTTGATGCGTCGCTGACGTTGCGGCGGCCCGCAGCGCGGCGCGCTATCCTGCCGCACCGCTTCCATGCTCGCCGCCGCCGTCGCCGCGCTTGCATTGATCACCAGCGCCAGTGCGGCCCCGAACGACGTGGCGCTCACCCGCTGGCAACGCGCCCATCGGCACACGCAGATCGCCGGCAACAGCGTACTGACCGGTTGGGCCGCGCTTAACATCGCGGGGGGTGTCGCCGGTGCGCTGACGATTCGTAGCGACGCGCGTTTCGCCTATCAGGCGCACGCCGCATGGAACTCGGTGAACCTCGCCCTCGGAATCACGGGCCTCGTGAACGCCGCGCGTCGCCGCCCGGCGGCCAGCACCCTTGCCCAGGCACGAGAGGTCAACCGCCGCGCCCAACGGGTGTTCTTCGCCAATGCCATGGCCGACCTCGGCTACATCACAGCCGGCGTCATCACGTCGATCGTTGGCCAACGAGTTGCAAGCCGACGTGCCCGTCGCTACGGCGAGGCCGTCATCGTGCAGGGTGCGTGGTTGTTTGGGTTCGATTTGGCGATGTTGATCGCCCACGACCAGTTGGCGCGCGGCCGACTCGGCGGGCGAATCGACCGCCTACGGTAGGGCCCATCCCAATCGCCCTACTTTGCGTCCTTCGGCGCGACGGCGGGGGCACCCTTGTCGTCGGTTTTCTTGGCGCCCTTGTCGTCGGTTTTCTTGGCACCCTCGTCGTCGGTTTTCTTGGCGCCCTTGTCGTCGGTTTTCTTGGCGCCCTTGTCGTCGAGCTTGGGCATGTTGCACGCCTCCGCGCTGCCAAGATCGCAAGCTTTCTGCTTGGTCGCGGCGCCGCCCTTCTTGTCTTTCTTGCCGCCGAGGCCCTTTTCCTGGGCAAGCGCCAGGTTGTAGCAACCGGTGGCATCGTCGGCGAAGCAGGCGGTCTGGAAGGCCGCCCGGGCTTTCTTCGCGTCCTTCGGTCCGCCCTGGCCGAGCATCATGAGCCGCGCCTCGGCGACGCAGGCCGGCTGCTGACCGCTCTGGCAGACCTGCGCGTAGAGCTCGCGGGCCTGGGTCTTGTCTTCGGGGGAACCAGCCGTCTCGAACGAGATGGCTGCGTTGAGACACTCGCCCATATTGCCGCGTTCGCACTGCGTGAGCCACAAGTCGCGCGCGCCCTTGGCGTCGGCCGGGCCACCGATTCCTTTGTCGAGCAGCTGCGCCAGGTACGAGCAACCGAGCTGGTGCCCACCGACACAGGCCTTCTCGTAGGACTCGCGAGCCTTGGCGGGATCAGCCGGGCCGTCTTTGCCCTGTTCCCACATCACGCCCAGCGAGGTGCACACATCGGGCTTTCCGGAGTTGCAGGCCTCGCTTTGAAGGGTGCGCTGATCCTTCGGAGCCTCCTCTTCGGCGGTCGCGGGAGGCGGGTCGTCGGGATCGCGGGTCGTCGTCGTCGTCGTCGTTAAGGTGTCGGGATCCACCGTCGACGTGTCGCTCTTCTTGGAACAGGCGGCAGTGAGGACGAGGGCGACGAGCGGGAACACCAGGCGCTGCATGACTTGGTGTCTACCGCCGGGTTGTCCACGAAGGCAAGCGCGATCTCGCACCCCTGTCACCCTGTGGTGAAGCCGGGCGGCGAGCCGAGCAGCGCGGACGCGCCGTGCGCCACCGGGTCGGCCGACAGCAGACGCGGCGGCATCCGACCGAACGTGCCTCAGCGGTAGATGAACGCCCGTTCTCGGCCGGCGACCTCGACGACGAGCACCGGTGTGTCTTCGCTGCGCAACACCAACGTGCGTGGTGCCCCCATCGCCACGGTGTCGACGAGCTCCGCGAGTGAGACGCCGTCGTCCAGGGCGATGAACGCTGCCTGCAGCGCCTCGTCCCCGGCGACCACGACCTCGACAAACACCGTGTCTCCGTCGTCGAGCTCGAGCTCGCGGTCGACGGTGGCACCCGCCGGCGCTTCGACGAAGTCGGTTCGACCACAGCCCGCAGCGGACGTGGCCAACGCGAGCGCGACAACCGTAGACACGACCGGACGCATGGGGTGGGCCATCGACCGGTCGTGTCGGGCGCTTGAACCCGCGCGCGCGCCGGGGGAGCAGGGTGGTCCGCGTTCCGGCCGGGTCCGCGCAGAAGCCCACGGAATCCCCCCTGTGCACGCGCCGGATGTCAGGCGGCGCAGCCGCGCAGGCCGCCGGGCGCAGCGCCCTGGTCAGTCGTCGATCGTGACGACGAGCGGCACATGGTCGCTGGGGGTCTCCCACCCCCGCGGCCCATCGTCGTAGTCCACGCTGCGACAACGCGCGGCGAGCCCTTCGCTCGCGAGCGCCAAATCGATCCGCATCCCCTCGTTGCGCGAAAACCCACCGGTACGGTAGTCGAACCAGCTGTAGCGCCCGCCCTCGGGATGAAGCTCACGATAGACGTCGCGCATCCCCCAATCGACCAGCCGCCCAAGCGCAGCGTGCTCGGCGTCGGTGAACTGCAGGCGCCCCGCGAAGTACGCAGCATCCCAGACGTCACGCGCATCGGGTGCGACGTTGAAATCACCGACAAGCAGGACCTGATCCGTGGGAGTGTGCCGCGCGGCAAGCTCGTCGCGCAGCCGCGCGAACCACTCGAGCTTGTAGTCGAATGCATCGGAGCCGACCTCCGTACCATTGGGCGCATACAGGTTATAGAGATGGATCCGAGCGATCTCGACCTCGAGGATCCGCGGGTGGCGATCTGCGGGGGGCTCGGTGAAACCGACTCGACTGCTGGAGGGCGGCAACTTGCTGAGGGTGGCCACGCCCGCGAGGGCGCGACCGCCGTGCAGCGACGCGCGGTAGCCGAGTTCGAGGAACGGAACCCGAGGGAACAACGCGTCTTCGACCTTCGTCTCCTGCAGGCACAACACGTCGGGCTCGTTGTCGGCAAGCCACGTGAGTACGTGGTCGAGACGTGCGCGAATCGAGTTGACGTTCCAGCTGGCGATCCGGATCGGCACCGCGTGGCCAAGGCTACCCCAAGCGGCAGGCGCCACGCGAGGGCGCGGTGGTGCGCAACTTGGGCGGGGGCTGGCCTTGCGGCCCCGGGCGACCAGCGCCGCCCGAAGACCGCTTAAAAGCCCCGGCAGCCGTCTCGAAGCGCCGACCGAGCACCACAGGATGCGATATCGTCAACGCCGCGAGGTGGCAGGGGTGAACCGATGAGCTCGTACGAGACGCGCACAGGCGGCGTGTCCGGCGAGTCATCGCGCGCGGGATCTCGCAGCGAGCGCGACGACGACGACGCCAACTTGCCGGCACTCCCTTTGCGTGGCGGCGAGCAGCTCGGTCGCTACGTCACGCTTTATCGCGTCGGGCGTGGGGGCATGGGTGAGGTCCATGCCGCATACGATCCCCAACTCGATCGCAAGGTCGCGATCAAACTCCTACGACCCAACCGGGGTCGTCGTGGCGGACGAGGCAACACGGCGATGCTGCGCGAGGCCCAGACACTGGCGCGGGTGTCCCACCCCAATGTGGTCGCGATCCACGACGTCGGCACGATCGGCGAACGCGTGTTCGTCGCGATGGACTTCGTCGAGGGCAATACGCTGCGGCGATGGGCAACCGCCGAGCCACGCACGCCGGACGAGTTGCTCGCCGCCTACCTGCAGGCGGGCGAGGGTCTGACCGCGGCTCACCGGGCTGGGATCATCCACCGCGACTTCAAACCCGACAACGCGATCATCGCCAAGGACGGTCGCGTTCAGGTGCTCGACTTCGGGCTCGCACTCGTGCGTGAGCCCGCCAGCGACGAGCCATCGAGCGGCGAAGCAGGGACCGGCCGTCGCGCCGTGGGCACACCCATGTACATGGCGCCCGAACAACATCGCCAAGCCGAGGTCGGCCCGGCCTGCGATCAGTTCGCGTGGTGCGTGTCCGTGTATGAGGCGCTATGGCGTCGACTTCCGTTCCCGGGCGACGACCCTACCGCGATTACGGCTTCGATCCTGTCCGGCCGCCTGATCGAGCCACCGCGCGGCGGGGGCGTATCGGCGCGCGTGCGCAAGGCGATCATGCGTGGGCTCGCGACCGACCCGAACGCTCGCTTCCCCGGAATTGAGCAACTGCTGGCCGCAGTCCGCCGCGGTGGGCGAGACGGCAGGCGACGTGGTTTAGCGGTTGCTGCCCTGGTAGTGGGCGCGGCCGCGGCGGCGTGGATCGCCGGGCGTGGTATGTCCGACGGCGCAGCCGCCTGTCAGGGCGGGGCCGCACGCATCGCGGAGATTTGGAACAACGACGTGCGCGAGGAGTTGTCGACGGCGTTCTTGGGCAGCGGGCGAATCCACGCCGCACGCAGCTGGGAGGCGGTGCGCAACCGCGTCGACACCTGGGCGAAGTCGTGGGTTGCCAGCTACGCCGACGCGTGTGCGGCGACATCGGTTCGGCGCGATCAATCCGCGGAGCTTCTCGACCTGCGCATGGCTTGCCTCGATCGCCGCCGCGACGAACTCGGTGCACTTCTGCAGGTGCTTAGACCAGCACAGCCGGGCGTGGTCGACCGCGCGGTTGAGGCCACCGAAGACCTCCCCGAGCTCGTCGCGTGCAACGACGTGATCGCCCTGCGCGGACGTCAGGCCGAGCCTGAGTCCTCCGAAGCCCGCGCATTGCTGGCGGAGCTGCGCGAGCGGCTTGCACACGCCAGCGCACTCGAACACGCCGGTCGCATGCAAGACGCCCTCGCAGTCGCGCAACTCACGGCTCGACGAGCCAGCGACCAGCCCTACGCGCCGCTTGCGGCCGAGGCCCATCTCTTGCTCGGCCAAGTGTTGGAAGGGCTCGGTCGCCCCGAAGAGGCCGAACGCGCCCTGGTGCGCGCGGCGATCGCCGCCGAGACCGGGCGCGACGATCGCTTGCCCGTGGACGCGCGGACCATGCTCGTGCTGGTCACGGGCCACCC
>CADEGN010000160.1 GCA_902826865.1 uncultured Myxococcales bacterium | reverse complement strand
CTCTCAGGCGGCGCGACGCCGACGAACGAGCGCGAGCATGGCCAGGAGCACCGACGCGCCGTTGGGTCCGCCGTCGCTGCGACAGCCGCAGCCCGTCGGCGCGTTGCCACCACCCCCGTCGAGCCCACCATCGTCACTGCTGGCGCCTCCACCTTCGCTGGAACCCGCAGTCGCGCTCACGATGCCACCGCTACCCGTCGAATCTCCGCCGTCGCTCCCGCCGGAGTCTTCACCACATGGGCCGCCGATGAAGCTTCCGCCGTTGTCGCAGCTACTCGGGTTGTCCGAGTTGATGACGAGCAGGTTGGCGTTCAGATATGCGATGTACGGACGATCCTGTGGGTCGACGAAGCTCATCCGCAACATGCCCGATTCACCCCACAGCCCCTCGGGTGGCATGAAGTCGAAGGCAAAGCCATCGCCCTCGATGGCGAGATCCGCGGCGTAGTCGACCCACTCCGGCGCCTCGGTTGTGACCTTGGCCCACGCGACGGTGTACGTCGTGCCCTCGAGCGCATCCACGCAACCCTCGATGGTGACCGTCTGGTTGCGATAGGGGGTGAGCTCGCCCGTCACCGCCGCCGCCGCCGGACCGATGGCATCGGGATCGCCATCATGGAGCTTGACCACGCCGGGGCGCAGCCACCAGATGTTGAAGACCGGTTCGTAGGTATAGCCGTTGATCGTGTACGCGCCCGCCGGAACGTCGGTGGTGTCCCAGTTGACGCCGGCGCTGGCCATCGCGTTGGTGATCGGTCGGCGGTCCGCGTCGGCGTTAATCCGCCACCAGCAGTTTTGCCACGGCTCGGCGTGCTCGAGAATGTCGGCGGGCTCGATCGTGCCGGCGCCGATCAGGTTCTTGGCCACCGCGGCGGCGACGTCAGCGTCGGAGATCCACAGCGGGATGTAGTCTTGGGGGTGGTGCGGCCTGCAGAAGGCGAAAAACTGATGGGTGCGGCTCTGGGCGACCTCGTCGACGGTCACCTCGGTGTCCTCGTAGGGAATGGCGTAGGGCAAGTGCAGGACAGGATCGGCAGAGCGATCGACCAGCGTCATGCATGGCGGCTCATTCCAAAGCACCGGCGTGCGCGGGTGGGTCATGTTGCTCGCCATCACAGTCGCCGGGGCGAGGGCCAGGAGCGACGCAAGCAGAGCACGCGACGGCATGGGTCTAGCAATACCGCCGTCGGGAAACCCGAGCAAGCCGGGCGCCATGGGCACCGCAGCGAGACCGGTGCAGATTTCGCGGCGGTGGGCGCAGGCACGGCACAAGCGAGCCGAAATTGGTGCCCGGCTCGGGTTCCCTGGCGGTCGGTCCTGTGAACTGCATGACAAATGTACCCACGTTGGTAGGCCAAATTGGCCGCGAGTGGGGAGCCGCAGCGTGCGTGCCCCCGACTCGCGCCGCCAGCGATCCGATCTCAGGTCGCGAATGCAGCGGTGATCTTCGCGAGCGCCTCGGTGCCCTTGCTTGGCAGCGAGGTAACCGTCTGCTTGGCGTCGCCAATGATCGCCTTGATGTCGGTGTCGAGCTTGATCACAGCGTCGAGCTCGGCCTGGATCTTCAGCTTCTCCTCGGCCTTGGCGAAGGGCGACTTGAGCTTGGCCTGGTACTTCGCGGTCAACTTGGTGACCAATGCCGCCGACTTGGCCCCGAGCGCGACGATGTTCTTGGTCGCGGTCGCGGCGCGTTGCGGCGTTTCCTTGAGGCCGACGCCGATGCCTTTGATGGTGGCGAGCAGCGTCTCGATCTCGGCCTTGGCGTCGGCGGCGACGTCGATTTTTACGGAGACCTCGCCGTTGTTAAAACTGGCGCTCGCCATCGCGCGCAGGCCCTTCGCATCGATCTTGTAACGATCGGGGATCGTCGTGAGCTGCTCGACGACCACGTCGACGTCGGTGATCGGTTGCAACACCGTGTCGACTTCAGCCTGGATCTCGTTGGGGATGTTCTTGAGCGCTTCGAGCGGATCCTTGTCGCCGTCCTTGCCACCGCTCGCGTCGTCAGGGTTCGCGGATCCCTTGTCTTTTTTGTTGCAAGCAAGGGGGGTTGCAGCGAGGGCGAGCAAAGTGATGGCGATCGTGATGCGTTGCATGGGTGTCGGGTTCCGCAGTGCTAGACGGAAAGATCGCGGCGTGGTTGCACGCGGAGGCCCGAGATGGGGCGGCTACGTCCAGCCTAGTTGAACCTCGGAAACCGTCGTTCTCACCCACGCTCCGCGCCGGTCGAGGGCAACGCACGTTCGGGCTTGCGCTTGATCACGTCGCGGGCGAGTCGTCTGTCGCCTCGGCCGCCCGCGACGATCCGCCTGTAGCTTCCCCGGCAGCGGCTCGCTCCGCGGCGAGGCGCTCGCTATCGCGCTTGTACGCGAGATCGCCCTCGCGCGGCTTGCGGAAGAAGATCAGGTACATCCCCGCGAGCAGGAACGCGATGCAAAACCACTGCGCGGTGGTCAACCCGGCGTAGCGCAGATCAGGTTCCTCGATCACCCGACGCGCGCTGGTGTCCGCGCGCAGGAAGTCGAGGAAGAAGCGAAACGGGGCGTAGGCGCTGACGACCACGCCGACCAACCATCCGGGCTTGCGCTGCAGCGGCTTGCCCAGCGTATAGATGGCGGTCATCAAGGTGACTGCGAACATCAACTCGAGCAGGCCCAGGTCGTAGCGCCAGGTGCCGTCCGGCCACGGACCCACCGCCAGGGCCGTACCCTCGGCAACGACCTGGCCCGGGTGATCGTGAACGAGCGAACAGCCGGCGCGACCGAAACACCAGCCGACCAGCAGGCCGTAGATCGTCGCATCGGCGTACACGATGATCGGCTGGCGGTGCTTCTTGAGGTAGTAGGTCATCCCGAGGAAGGCGCCGAAGAACCCGCCGACGCTCGACAGGCCGTTCCACACCGCCAGAAGGACCAAGGGGTCACGCGCCACCTTGTCGGGGAAGTAGAACAGCACCGACACCCAGTGCGACACCACGAATGCGGTGACCAGCATCCAGAACAGGTAGTCGCGGAAGAACAACTCGTCGATGTCCTTGTGCTTCGCGTATTTCAGGCACTGTCGCCACCCGAGGATCACCCCCACGGCCACCAGAGGACCGAAGAACTGCAGCTTGAGCGGCCCGATGAGCGGCAGATCCTCGACGAGCGTCTTCTCGGGCGCCGTGATGTAGGGGATGAAGGACTCGAGCATGGGGCGGCGAACCGTAGCACGACTGTGGCGGGGCTTCGCCCGGCCAGCCTCAGCCGCGACGGGGCTCGGGCCCCGGGGCCGGGCGCCTGCGTCAGCTGCTGCCACGCTCGGGCGGTCCGTAGCCTCCGCCGCCCGGTGTTTCGATCACCAGGCGCGTGCCGATCTCGGCGGCGAAACCACAACGTCCGGGCAGCACGCGCTCGTCGAGGAGGTTGCGCCCGAGGGCGCCCGGCTCGCCCCCCACGAGCCCAAACGGAGGCGCGGATCGGCGATCGGACAGGATCGACACCCGCAGGGGCGCGCGGAACTCGAAGCTGCGCACCAGTCCGTCCCCGCCGGCGAACCGGCCCGCGCCGCCGGATCCGCGACGAATCGAGAACCCGAGCAGCCGCACCGGGAATCGCGACTCGAGTATCTCGGGGTCGGTGATGCGGGTGTTGGTCATGTGTGTCTGCACGCCGCTCGCCCCGATGTGGCCGTCGCACGCTCCTTCTCCGCCGGCGATGGTCTCGTAGTAACCGAAACTGTCATCGCCGAAGGTGAGGTTGTTCATCGTGCCGCAGCTCGCGGCTTTGCGCCCGAATGCCGCCAGCAGGACGTCGACGATGCGTTGCGACGTCTCGACATTGCCTCCCGCGACCGCGGCCCCGGCCGGCGGGTCGAGCAGCGAGCCCGGTGGAATCACGAGCTCGATCGCGCGCATGCAACCTGCGTTGAGCGGGATCGGTTCGCCGACCAGGGCGCGCAACACGTACAAGACCGCCGCGATCGTGACCGCCCGCGGTGCGTTCAGATTGCCCGCGACCGCCGGAGCGGTTCCGGTGAAGTCGATGCGCGTGCGCGCGCCGCCCACTTCGATCGCGACCTCGATCGCGAGCCCATCGTCGTTGCGATCGATCCACCGCGTTGTGCCGCAGGGTAGGCGAGCGAGGGTTTTGCGCACCGCGGTGGCCGCGTGGTCTTGGACGTGGCCCATGTACGCGCGCACGACCTCCACACCGTGGCACCCCGCAAGCTCGACAAGGGCGGTTGCCCCGGCTGCATTGGCGGCGATCTGCGCCCGCAGGTCGGCGAGGTTCTCGCCCGGGCGGCGGGCAGGGTAGGGGCCGGCGGTGAGCACGTCGAGGATCTCGCGCTCGCGCAGGCGGCCACCCTGCACGATCGGCATCGCGCTCAGCACCACGCCTTCTTGCATGAGCGAGGTCGAGTCGGGCGGCATCGAGCCCGGCGCGGTCCCGCCGACGTCGGCATGGTGACCGCGGCTGGCCACCCAGAACGTCAGGCGTTCGCCGACGAACACGGGCGTGACCACGGTGATGTCCGGCAGGTGTGACCCGCCAGCTTCGGGGTCATTGGTCGCGAACACATCTCCGGGCCGCGCGTCGGGGTGGCGGGCCGCGACGTGGGCCACCGATTCACCCATCGCTCCGAGATGCACCGGCAGATGCGGTGCGTTTGCCACGAGGCCGGCGTTGTCGTCGAACACTGCGCACGAGAAGTCGAGGCGTTCGCGGATGTTGGTCGACTGCGCGCCGCGGCGCAGCACCACCCCCATCTGCTCCGCGATCGCCATGAAGCGGTGGCCAAAGATCTCCAAGGTCACCGGATCTCTCAGGGTGCTCGGCGTTGGCGCGGTCATCGGGCTGATGTCGCGAAGCACCAGCGTGCCATCGTCGGCGACGCTGGCTGTCCAGCCCGGTTCGACCACCAGTTGGCTGGTCTGGTCGACGATCATCGCCGGGCCGACGAGCTCCGCGCCGGCCCCGAGGTCTTCGCGGGCAAGAATCGGCAGCTCGATCCTACATCCACCGTCGAACAGCGACCCGGTGCGAAGCGGCGTCGCCACGGGCCGACCGACCGGTGCGCGCGTGCGGGGGAGCGTACTGGGCCAGATGAGCGCGACGCGGACGCTCGCCATACGGATCTCGGAGGCGTCGCGTGTCCACCCGAGTTCGGAAGCGTGGCGGCGTTGGAACTCTGCAGCTACGGCGTTGGCGTCGTCGGGGGCCAACGCCAGGGTCGTATCGCTCCCCTCGTAGTGCAGTTCGAGCAGGACGCGGGTCGTGGGCGCGTTCGGGGTGCCGGACAGGACCGCAAGACCGCGTTCGACGGCCGCGTGGGCGACGGCGAGGGCGCGGGCCAGGGCATCGCAACTGAGCGGCGCGTCGCCGAGATCGGCGTGATCGTGCCAAGTGCGATGGGCCATCCCGATGCCCCACGCCGAGAGCACGCCGGCGTGGGGATGCACCAACGCCACCCGTATTCCTAGCGCACGGGCGACGGCGCAGGCGGCCTGCCCGCCCGCGCCGCCGAACACGACCAAGGCCTGGTCGCGGACGTCATGACCACGCTCGATCGTCACGCGGCGAATCGCGTCGGCCATGGCATGGACGGCCACGCGGAAGCAGCCTTCGGCGGCGACCAGCGCACGATCGTCGCCGTGCAGATCCATCGCCGCGGCAAGCGCATGCAGTGCCCGATCGACGCGGCAGTGGTCGAGCTCGAGGGGAAAGCGTTCGGGCACGAGGCGGCCGAGCGCGAGCGCGGCGTCGGTCAACGCGAGTGTGTTCGCCTCGGGCCGTCCGTAGCAAAGCGGGCCTGGATCAGCACCGGCGCTGTCGGGGCCGACCGTGAGCCGAAGCCCGTCGAAACGGCAGATCGAACCACCACCGGCCGCGATCGTGTGCACGGCGAGCACGGGTGTGCGGACGGTGACGTCGGCGATTCGGGTTTCCCACACGTGCTCGAGCTCAGTGCCAACGCGGACGACGTCGGTCGACGTTCCGCCCATGTCGAAACCGATCGCACCGGCGAGCCCATGCGCGCGCGCGAGGCCGAGTCCAGCGACGACACCGCCGGCCGGTCCGGAGACGATCGCGTCCTTGCCGCGGAATCGCTCCCACTCGGCCAGGCCACCGCTCGACTGCATGAGCGCGATCGTGCTGCCCGGGAGGTCAGCCGCGAGGCCATCGAGATACGCGCGCAGGAGCGGTGTGGTGTAGGCGTCGAGCGTGGCGGTGTCGGTCCGCGCAAGCAGGCCGGTCTGCAGCGAGACCTCGTGGGAGCAGGTCACGTGGGTGAAGCCGACCGCCCGGGCGATGTTTGCGATCTCGCGTTCGAGCTGCGGCGCGCGGTGGCCGTGGAGCACGACCACTGCGAGGCTATCGATCTCCGCAGTGCGCAGCTCGGTGAGCCGTGCCGCCAACTCGGCCGGATCGTCGCGGGCGAGCACGGATCCGTCCGCAGCCGCGCGGGCGGTCACCTCGAGCGCCTGCTTCGCGAGCGGGCGCCGGGCCGCGATCTCAAGGGTGAAGATGTCGGACCGGCTCTGATCGCCGATGTGTGGCAGGTCGGCGAAGCCGGCCGTGATCGCGAGCGCGGTCGGTCGCCCGCGGCGCTCGAGCAACGCGTTGGTGACCAGCGTCGTCCCGAGCCGGAGCTCGCACGGCGGGATCGGATCGGTCGCGCGAAGACCACAGAGGGTGCGGATCGCCCGCTGAGGTGCGTCATCGGTCGACAACAGCTTGCCGACGCGGATGTCGGACCCGTCTGGGGAAATCGCGATGCAGTCGGTGAAGGTGCCGCCGCGATCGACGAAGAACCGCCACCGCGCGGCGGTCATGCGCGGGTCGCTTCGGCGTATTGTGCCGCGCGCTCGACGTAACTGCGCCAGCTGAACGCGATCCACTCGCGATCCGCGTCGGTGCACGATCGTAAGACTCGGCATGGGTTGCCGACCACCACCGTCCCCGCGCGAACCCGGCGCCCAGGCGGGACCAATGCGCCGGCGCCGACGATGCTGCCGTGCTCGATCACCGCGCCATCGAGCACGATCGACCCCATGCCGATCAGGCAGTCATCTTCGATCGTACAGCCGTGCAAGGTGGCGTTGTGCCCCACCGTCACGCGTGTGCCGATGGTGGTAACCGAGAGTCCCTCGGTCATGTGGACCACGGTGCCGTCTTGGATCGAGCTGCACGCGCCCACGATGATCGGACCGTCATCCCCGCGCAGGGTGACGTGGGGCCATAGGCTTGCCTGGGGCCCGATGCGAACCTGTCCGATTAGCACCGCGGTCGGGTGGACATACGCACTTGGGTCGACGATGGGATCATGGCCGCGCAGAGGCTGGCGCATGGAGGATCAATACCGCGCCGCAGCGAAGACAGCGACCGTGAAATGGGACCAGCGCGGGTGCCGCGCAGGCTTGGCCGCCCATGCCGCCGTGCTCGCCGTTGCGATAGCATTTCGGCGATGGCGTCAGTGCGCGGGCTGCTGAGTTTCCTTATCGCGGGCACACTCGTGCCACCCCTCGGATGCGATACCGCGGGACGAAAATCCCGTCAGCCGGGCAATCTGCCGAGCGTCGCCGACGAGACCGGGCAGGGTAAGTGCAAGGTCGCGGCGAGCTCGAGCAAGCCGCTCGTGGTCGAATGGGCCGCTGCGGATCGAACTGCGGTCGAGGCCGGAGCGCGACGCGGGCTGGTTGCGGTCCGCTACGCGGGTTGCGAGATGGAGTTACTCCCGGGTTGCGTGCTGCCAGGCAAGTACGGGTACATCGCCACGAGCGCCAAACGCGAAAACGTGAGGGTCACCTCGCAAGACGAGCTATACGCGCAAATGCCGGTGGGGGCTCTGCGCCTCGAGGCCCAACTCCAGCGGGAGGGCGAGCTCAACGTCGAGATGATGATCGTCGGGCGCCTCGACGCCGATACCCTCGAGTTTTCCACCGCGAATCTTCCTTCGAGCTGTGCCCGCGCGACCCATCTCGTGGCGGGCATCACGGTAGGCGCATTCCAGTTCTATGCCGGCCGCGGCTTGGCGGCGGGGGTTGGGGCGGGCGCTGGCAATGTCGGCGTTGGCGCGAAGACGGAGCGCGAACGTTCGCTGCTAAGCTCCGACGGTGATGTCACGGCGTGCGCCGGCGCCAAGGCGGCAGACGCATCACCGCCGGCCGAGTGCTCGGCCATGCTGCGGCTCGAGGTCGTGCCGATTCCCGCCGGAACTTCGACGCCAGGTCCCGTGGCCGACACCGGTGCGTCACCGAACGCACCCACGGGAGTCACGCCAGGGCGGCGTCCTACACGATCCGAGGTGGCCAAGTTCATCAAGGCTGACCCGGAGCTGTCGCAGCGCTACCGCCGAAGGCAGAGAGCGGTCGTCGCGGGCGCGGTACTTCTTCCGGTCAGCGGCGCGGCCATGATCGGCGCGGGAGCGGCGGCGGGCATGGGCGGCGGGGGCGAGTGGGTCGGGCCGGTGTTTGGTGTCCTGGGTGTCGCGGCGCTCGGCGGAATCGTCGCGCTCGCGGTCGGTGTCCCGATGCGTCGTCGACTCCTCCGCGAGACGGAGGAGCAGATGATGCGCGGCACGGCGCGCTACCGCCCGCGGCTCCCGCCGCGCGTGTTCGCGGTGCAGTTCTAGTGTGGTGAGTCAGTGATCCGTGATGCTCAGAACGCCGTCATCGGCGACCATGGCAAGGCGCCAAGACGAAGGAATACCGGGCGTATTCCGAGGAATGGGAACGCAGCCAGGGGCGCCGAGGGCGACGTTCTGAGCATCACGGATCACTGACTCACCACACTAGTTCCCCTCAGCTGTTCGCGCGGGCGCAGGCGAGCCGCACCAGCGAGGACGCCGAATAGGCCCCGTCATCCTCGCTGCCGCCCAGGGAGGCGGCGCCGAGCTTCGCCGACAATCCCTTGGCCACGAGGTCGCGCTCGATGCGAGCGACCACGACCTGGGCATCTTCGCCGGTCGTCTCCGGCAGAAGCACCACGAAGCTGTCGGACTCGAGCCGCGCGACCAAGTCGACGTTGCGGCACGCCATCCCCAGCACGGTTGCGATCTGGGCCGCGCGATCGTCCCGCTGGGCGTCGCGCGAGTACACACCGAGCACCGTGAGCGGGCGTTGATAGCGATGGGCGCGGGCAATTTCCTGTTGCAGGCGATGGCGCAAGTACGTCGCCGAGTACACGCCGGTGGCCTTGTCCCGCAGATCGAGCCGGGTGCCCGCGCTGCCGTTGGCGGCGGTCTCCTCCGACCCGAGGGCGGTCTCGGGTTCGCCGAGGCCGGCCGCCCGGCGAGACAGTCGCACCAGTAGGTGGGTACGCGCGATCAACTCGATCGGCGTCGCCCCGAGGCGCAAGAAGTCGCAGCCGCTGCGGGTGTAGGCGTCTTCGATCACGCTTGCGTCGGCATCCACAGGGATGAGCGCGACGAGTGGGAACTCGCGCGTGCGCGGATCGGTCGCGAGCGCCTCGAGGGCGGCGATGCACTCGCCCACGGGCTCGGTCAGGCCGACGTAGATGAGATCAGGCTGGAACGACGCGGCGGCCAGCGGCAAGTGGGTGCTCTCGCGCGTGACCGAGAGGCGGCCGATGCGGTATCCGCTCTGCTGCAGGCACGCTTCCACGGCCCGGGTCGTGCCGGTCGGGCGCACGCACAAGACACGACCACCGCCTCCAAGCGAGGTCATCGCGCTGAGTTCGTCGGCCGTCCAATGGGCGGATTCGTCGCCCCGGTCGACCCGGGCGGCGGTGGGCAGTTCCTCGGCGTGGTCCACGATGGGACCCATCGGCCGTGCACGCACCGGACTTGAGACCGAGGGTGGTTCGCCCGCGTCGATCAAGGACTTAGAACGAATAGCCAGAAGTACGCCCCGCCGCCCAAGGCCAGAACGAGGACCAACATCACCCACGGCGCCAGGCTGCGTTCGGGCTTCGGCGGTGGCGACGGCACCCGGTTTGGGGCACGAGGTCCACGCGGTCGGTCGCCCGTTGCGGGATTGCCCGACGCCCCGTGCTCGCCCAGTGTCCCCTCGAATTCGTCGAGCTCGAGAGGTGCGCCCGGGTCGTATTCGGAGGGCGGGCTGGCCATCAGGGTGTCGAGGGGCTGCGAGCCAGTGTCGCCGTCGTCGCCGGCTTCGCCGGAGTCGAGCGAGCGGAAGTGGAGAAACTCATCGTCGATGAGCTTGAGGATGAGGCTCGAACCCCCCGGCATCGGTTGGGCTGCCGGTTGGCTCTTGCGCAGCTCCGCGAGGATTCCCGAAAGATCGCGGGCACTCACTTTCAGGCTGCGGGAGAAGAGAAAGCCGAGGAGGTCGTCGGCGAAGTCGCTTGCTCGCTGGTAACGCTGGTCCGGGTCCTTCGTCAGCGCGCGCCGCACGATCCGCTCGAGTTCAGGGGTGACGTCGCGGTTGCGGGCCGAGATCTCCGGGACTTCAGCCCGTCGCACGGCTTCCACGGTTTGGTAGTCGGTCTCGCCGAGAAACAGGCGTTGGCCGGTGAGCATCTCGTAAGCCAAGATGCCGACGGCGAAGATGTCCGCTCGTGCGTCGACCTCCGCGCCACTGGCAGCTTCGGGCGAGAGGTACGAGAACTTGCCCTTCACGACCCCGGGGTCGGTGGATTCGAGCTGCGTCGATGCCTTCGCCAACCCAAAGTCAGTGAGCTTTACTTCGCCGTTCCACGAGAAGAGGATGTTGGGCGGCGAGATGTCGCGATGGACGATACCGAACGTGCGACCGGTCTCGGGATCGCGGAGGTTGTGGGCGTAATCGAGGCCCTTGAGGACCTCGTTGAGGGTCCACAGCGTCAGGTGGATCGGTAGTACAACCCGCCGCCGGGCTAGGAACTGGAGTACGTGCTTGAGGTTGGGCCCCTCGACGTACTCCATCACGATGAAGTACGTGCTCGAGCTTCTGCCGATGTCGAAGACGCTGACGATGTTCGCGTGGCTCAGGTGCAGCGACAGGCGCGCCTCATCGAGGAACATGCGGACGAAGCGGTCGTCCTTGAGCAGACCCGGCAAGATCCGCTTGATGGCGACCTTCTTCTTGAAGCCCGCCATCGACTCTGCTTCCGCCACGTACACCTCGGCCATGCCTCCGGCGTCGAGTTTGAAGAGTGGGCGGTAGCGGTCGGCCATGGTCAGCGCGTGGGCGCGGTATCCTTGCGCGGACAGTGTAACGTGTGCTCGAGCGCGTCGCGGGTGCAACTTTGGATCACGATCGCGATGGCCGGGCCGACGGCTCGTTCAGGTACGATCGCGGTACCCGGCCACAGGGGCAGGCGCGCGTTTCGGCCCGACAAGGGCAGCCCCATGCGGCCGTAGCCGGTCCGCGGCGGCGCGGCGGCGTGCCCCGGCCGCCGGTGGGCGGCCGAGCCGATACCGCCCCCCGGCCCCTCAGCGGGCCGCCACGTCGCCGTCGTCGCGTGGCGGATCATAGCTCGCGAGCTCGAGTCGGAGCGCGCCGACCCACATGTCGCTCTCCATGACGACCGGGATCCGGCGCGGATCCCCGGAAAGCCAGGCGCGCAGGGTGAAGACGCGCTTGCCGGGTAGCGGTTGGTCGTACGGATCGACCCGGGTCATCGTCCCGGTGATCTTCACCAGCTCGTTGGGCACGATCTCGATCGCGCGGGCGATCGCAGGCAGGCGCTCAAGTTTTCCGGAGGTGGCTTCGATCTCGATCCGCATCAGCGTCGTGCCATCGACGACGTGGGCTTTGATCTTGGCCCCCGGGGTGAGCGGCTGCGCTCGTACCCAGGCCATCACCCCGAGAGCATCGAAAGTATCGATCGGCGTGGTCTTGCGTTGGGAGCGAGACTTGTCGTCCTTGACGTCGACGATGCGCACCTGACCACGGCCCTCGTATGCGGACGTTGTCACCCGCCGCTTGTAGCCCGTGGGTGACCAGCCCCCGTACACGATCACGTTCTCGGACCAGACGGTCGCGCCGGTGCGGGCGTCAGCGAGCGAGACCATATCGTCGGTGACGGTGGCAAGCAGGGAGACGATGCCGCTGGTCCGGGCGTGACCCTCGATGCGAATCAGGGGTGCGCCATACGGTGGATCACCGCGGGGATCGGCCTGTATCGCCACGATCTCGGCCTCGGCCAAGCCCGCGGGGTTGCCCGCGAAGGTCACGTCGAAGCGGAAGCGTTCGCCGACAGCGAGGGTCCGCCCGAAATCGGCCGGTCGCGCAGTTCGCGGCAGCCGGCGGCGTGCATCGCGAAGCGGTGGTTCAAGCAGCGCCCGGGCCCACCCGAAGCTCGAGGCGGCCTTGGGCGGTTTGCCCTGTGCCCGTGGGATTCGAGGAACCGGGGGCGCGTCGCCGCCGGGGATCGGGCTCGCGTCGCTTGGGGCGAGGGCGATCCCGGGCGGATCCTGGGCGCTGGCGGACGGGAGGCCAGGGACGATCGCGCAGGTTGCCGCAATCGCCCAGGTTCGGACGCCGCGGGCGATGGCTTTGCCGGGCGCGTCAGGCCGGCGCCCCGCGCCCGGTCGGGTCGAGGGCCGGATCACGGTCGCGCAGGGTAGCACCGGGTCGCGCGAGGCGACAATGCCGGCGCGTCGCGTTTGGGGGTGGCTTGGGGGCGGCTTGGGGGTGGCGGGGCGCGGCGTGCGGGCGCGCCGAGGGGTTTGACCGCGCCCGCGCGGCAGGGCTGCTAGCATGCGCCCCCCCGTGGGCGGCCCAATGGATGCGCTACCCCCAATCGTTGTGACCCAGGGTGATCCCCATGGCGTCGGCCCGGAGTTGCTGCTTCACCTCGGCGCCGCGGGGCACCTGCAGGGCGAGGATCGGGTGTTCGCGGATCCCGACCGCCTGCGCATGGTCGCCGCGGCGGTGGGAACACCGTGGGCGGAGGCGGGCCTCGCCGCTGTCCTACCGCGGATCGACCCGGGGGTGCGGGTTGGCGCCGGGCAGTTCGAAGCGCTGCGGGCAGCCGTGGATCTGGTGCTCCGCGATCGTGGGGTCGCCCTGGTGACGGCGCCCATCGACAAGGCGATCGCCCAGGCCGAGGGCCTCCCGACCCCTGGACACACCGAGTACCTCGCCGCACGGGCAGGCACCGAGGACGTCGCGATGTGCATGGCCGGACCGCGCCTGCGTGTCGTGCTAGCGACGATCCATGTTCCCCTACGGGAGGTCGCCACTCGGCTCACGCCGGAAGCGATCGTTCGCGCCGGTCGCCTGCTTGCCGCTGCGCTCTCCCGCCAGGCCGCCGAGCGTCCCCGCCTCGCGGTGCTCGGACTCAATCCGCACGCCGGCGAGCGCGGCTTGCTCGGGGACGAAGAAGTGCGCGTCGTGGCGCCGGCGATCGCCCAGCTGCGCCAAATGTTCCCCGACTGCGAGTTCGCGGGTCCGCTGGCCGCGGACACGGCCATGCCCGCGGCGGCGGACGGGCGCTTTGATGGTGTGGTCGCGATGTACCACGATCAGGGGCTCGCGCCGTTCAAGCTGCTGCACTTCTACGACGGGGTAAACGTGACGCTCGGACTGCCGTTCGTCCGCACCTCACCGGATCACGGCACGGCACGCGACATCGCCGGTCGCGGCGTCGTCGACCCACGCAGCATGTTCGCCGCGGTTCGCATGGCCCGGGCAGGTGGATTGTGAGTCGGTCCAAACGCCCGCCCGCCGCCGCGCCCCAACGTTCGGGACGGACGCGCGCCCAGGCGTCGGATGCGACACCGCAACCGTCTGGGGACGTCGAAGAGCCCGCGCGCTCGGCCACGCGTGAGCGTCCCGGGCGCACGCGCCAAGCCATGGCCGTGCCCGAGCGTCCGGGTCGAACGCGCGCCCGTGCCCCGGCAGAGCTTCGTCCGGTGTCGGCCGCCGAGGACGTCCCGATCGAAAACGCGGAAGCGCCGGGGTTCCAAAGGCCGGGCGAGGACCCGATCTCCGGATGGATCCGCGTTCGGGGTGCACGTACCCACAACCTCAAGAACGTAGACGTGGACCTGCCGCGCGGCCGGCTCGTCACGATCACAGGCCCGTCTGGCTCGGGAAAAAGTAGCCTTGCCTTCGATACTCTCTTCGCCGAGGGCCAGCGCCGCTACGTCGAGAGCCTGAGCGTCGCGGCGCGTCAGTTCCTTTCCCAGTTGCCCAAGCCCGACGTCGACATCGTCGAGGGCCTGTCGCCGACGGTCGCGATCGCCCAGGACGGTCGCGGTCGCAACCCACGCTCGACGGTCGGTACCGCCACGGAGATCTTCGACTTCCTCCGGCTGCTCTACGCCCGCACCGGGACGGTGTACTCGCCGCGCACCGGCAAGCAGCTGCGCCGGTACGGCGTCGCCGAGATGATCGACGAGGTGATGGCCCTGCCGATGGACACGAGACTGTCGGTGTTGGCGCCGGTCGTGCGCGCCCAGGTCGGGGGACATCACGAGGTACTCGACGAGCTGCGGCGGCGCGGGTTCGTCCGCGTCGCCATCGACGACGAGGTCCGCGACCTGTCCGACGAGATCGCGATCGATCCGGCGGCGCGCCACACGATCGAGGTGTACGTCGACCGCATCAAGCTCAAACCCGACGTGCGCGCGCGTCTTGGCGACGCGATCGAGCTCGCGCTGGGGCTCACTGGTGGCCTTGTTGAAGTGCTCGCCGTCGACGGCCAACGCCTGCGGTTCTCCGATCGCTACGCCGATCCCGACTCCGGCGAAACCTACCCCGAGCTGACGCCGTCGACGTTTTCGTTCAACTCACCCCACGGCGCATGCCCAGGTTGCGACGGTTTGGGGAGCGTGCGCAGTTTCGATGCCGGGCGGGCGATCGATCCGCGCCAGTCGCTGCGGCAAGGGGCGATCCGTCCGTGGGCCCGGCGCGGGGGGCAGGGGCACGCGCGACTGCTCGCCGCATTGGCCGAGCATTTGGCGATCGATCTCGACGTAGCGTTTAGCGAGCTCCCGGCGACCGCTCAAATCGCGATCGTCGAGGGCACGGGCGACGAAGTGGTGCCGGGGCTCGAGCGCCCGTTCGAGGGTGTGCGGCTCCAGCTACTTCGGCGCCTGCGCGAGCTCGAGGCTCGCACCAGCGACGAGGGCGGCGATGACGATCCGGCCGATGCCGATGACCTCGACGCCTACCTGACTGAAACCACTTGTTCGCGTTGCGATGGCGATCGTCTCGGCGACGTGGCCCGTCGCGTCGAAGTCGGCGGGCACCGGATCTCGGCGCTCGCACGCATGCCGATCGATCGATTGGCCGAGACGCTTGAGCGGCTCGAACTGCCAAGCGTGGGCGCCCGCGAGATCGCGGAAACCGTCCTCGGTCAGGTCAAGCAGCGCTTGCGCTTCCTCGTCGACGTGGGTCTGCACTACCTGACGCTCGATCGCCCGATGATGACGTTGTCGGGCGGTGAGGCCCAACGGATCCGCCTCGCGACGCAGGTCGGCGCGGCCCTGGTCGGAATCACCTACGTACTCGACGAGCCCAGCGTCGGCCTCCACCAACGCGACAACGATCGCCTGATCCGCACGCTCTTGCATCTGCGCGATCTGGGCAACACGGTCATCGTCGTCGAGCACGACGAAGACACCATGCGCGCGTCGGACTGGCTCGTCGACATGGGTCCGGGCGCCGGCATCCACGGCGGCAGGGTTGTCGCTGCCGGGCGTACGGCGGAGGTGATCGCCAATCCGCGTTCCCCGACGGGCGCGTACCTGTCCGGCCGCAGCTACATCGATCTACCCGAGGCGCGTCGGCGTCCTCGCGCGGGCTCGATCATCGTTCGTGGTGCGCGCGGACACAACCTTCAGGGTGTCACCGTCGGCTTCCCCATCGGGCTGCTCACCTGCGTCACCGGGGTCAGTGGCTCCGGCAAGTCCAGCCTGGTGATTGAGACTCTCCTGCGCGAGGCCGCGCGCGTGGTGAACGGAGCCGTCCGTCCTCCGCTTGCCTGCGACGGCGTCGATGGGCTCGATCTGATCGACAAGGTGATCCACGTCGATCAGTCGCCGATCGGTCGTTCGGCGCGCAGCAACCCCGCGACCTACACCGGTGTGTTCGCCGAGCTCCGCCAGCTGTTCGCCCAGCTGCCCGAGGCCAAGATCCGCGGCTGGGCGCCTGCGCGGTTCTCGTTCAACAGCAAGGGTGGGCGCTGTGAAATCTGCCAGGGGGAGGGCCAGCGTCGGATCGAGATGCAGTTTCTCCCCGACATCTACGTTACATGTGAGGTCTGCGGAGGCCGACGCTACAGTCGCGAAACCCTCGCCGTGACGTTGCGCGGCAAGAGCATCGCAGATGTTCTCGAGCTCGACGTCGCCGATGCCTGCGACTTCTTCGGCGCGCATCCGGCCGTGCGTAGCAAGCTCGAGGTCTTGCGGGAGGTCGGGCTCGGCTACCTCGTGCTTGGGCAGAGCGCGGTGACTCTCTCAGGCGGAGAGGCCCAACGCATCAAGCTCGGGCGCGAACTCTCCCGCCGCTCGACCGGCAAGACATTGTTCGTGCTCGACGAGCCGACCTCTGGGCTGCACATGGGCGACGTCAAACAGCTCCTCCACGTTCTGCAGCGTCTGGTCGACGAGGGCAACACTGTGGTGGTGATCGAGCACGACCTCGCTGTCATCAAGTCGGCGGATCACGTGATCGACATCGGGCCCGAGGGTGGCAGCGGCGGTGGGCGATTGGTCACGAGCGGGACGCCCGAGCACGTGGCGCGTTGCGAGGGCGGGTACACCCCGGCGTATTTGCGGCGCGCTCTCGCTCGGTAGACGGCCGCGGCGGGCGCACCGGCTGGGCTCGTTTTTGCGACCTCGCCGCCGCACCGGTGGCGTGCGAGGACATGCCGAACGCGGACACCTTGAGCGACCGTTTCACCGAGGGTGGGTCCCACACGCGCCAAGCTTCACGAAAGGTCACCGCCGCTCGGCGCAACCCGAATTGGGTCGGCTCCGAGATGCGGCGAACCGATGAGACGATCACACGACGCACGCGATCAAACTGTATGGTGGCGTCCACTCGCGCATGGCATGATCAAAGCTGCGAATGCCGACGCCAATCGTCCGTTGTGCGCTGATCATCTCGGTGTTTTGCGCCGCTTGCTATGACGGAGGTTCCGGCGCTTCGGGGAGCTCGCCGCCGACCACCGACACCGTCGGCACGGCGACATCGCTCTCCGGCGATACGTCGAGCGAGGGCGGCGACGACACACTCGACACCGGTTCGTCGGACAGCGGTCCGCCGGCCCTGTGCCAACCCACCGGCGACGGCCCTCATTGGCTCCTCGAGGGCGATTCGCTCAGTGTGCCCGTGTCATGCGCAACCGGCCTGGTGCTGACCGGCGATCAGTTCACGCTCGACGACTTGCCCGCCGGCGCGAGCTACGATCCCGCCTCGGCGACGTTGACGTGGACACCGGCGCTCGATCAGGGGGCGGTGTACGAAATCCCGATCACCGCCACCCAGTACGGCGAAGTCGGCACGGTTAAGATCGGCGTCGCCGATCGTTGGGACGCCTCGGACAACGTCCCCGTGGTTGATCCGGCGAAGTACACCGAAGAGTTCGGGCTGCCGGTGCTGCATCTGCAGACGAGTCCTGAGATCACCGACGCGTTTTACACCCCGGCCACTGCTGTCTATCGCGGGCATGCGTACACGATGGAGGCGAAGCTCCGCGGTGCGGCGTCGCTCGGCTACCCGAAGAACAGCTACACGCTGAAGTTCACCCAACAAGACAAGTTCCAAGAACCGCAGCTGGCCGGCGGGTTCGTCGACAAGCGCAAGGTTGTGCTCATCAGCACGTTCGATGACAACGCCTACGTCCGTCAACGCCTGGCCTACGAACTGTGGAATGCCCTCGATCCCGGCCACCTCGAGATCCAGGTGTACTCGGGCGTCGTGTTCAAAGATGGCGCCTACTACGGTCTTTATACCTTCTCCGATCACGTGAGCGGCTACCTGATGGAGGAGCACGGCCTCAACCAGGACGGCAACCTCTACAAGGCGCGCACACACGATGCGAACTTTCGCCTGGATGGAAAGTCCACCCCGCACGACGGCCTTACCAAGGAAGAGGGCCTTCCGCTCGACGGCGAGCCGCAGGCCTACGACGACCTCGACGCGTTCGTTACGTTCGTCGATTCGGCCAGCGACGATACGTTCGACGCGGAGATCGACACCTGGTGCGATCGACGTGACTATGAGAACTGGTGGATCTTCGTTAGCCTCATCATGGGCGACGATTCGGCCGGGAAAAACAGCTACCACTATCACGACCCGGCGGGCGGTTTGTGGCGCTTTGCTCCCTGGGATTTCAACGACAGCTTTGGCCAGACGTGGCAGTCCGAGCGCAAGGGGTTTGACTCCCACCCCGAGGACTACACCTGGGCCAACGAGATGTTCGTGCGCCTACTCGATTCGAACGCCTTCGGTAGCCC
>CADEGN010000159.1:9024-18423 GCA_902826865.1 uncultured Myxococcales bacterium | reverse complement strand
CAACCCGCGACCTGCGTGGTTGCCGCTCGGGCACGGGCACGGGCACGGGCACGGACACGGAGGAGCGTGACCCCTTACGGGGTCACGCTCCTAGGACGCGGGCTGAGCTGCAAGCGAATACGGTCGTGGACGCGCTCCGCGGCGCGCGCGGGGTCGTGCCGCGAGGCTTCGCCGCGCGTTCAACCGATCCTGCCGGGTGCCGCGTGCAAGGCGTGGGACGAAGGGTAACTTCGCCCTTGCTCGGCGCCCCGAAACCATGCCAGACGTAGACTCGTGGTAGCGTTGCAATGTCGGTATCGTGTCCTTGTGTTCACCCTTGCGACGTCGGCAGCCGGTTGCGGAAGCTCCGGTGGAGGCGGCGGGACTGGCGTCGATTCCGGTGACACCGCAGCAGGGGAGAGCAGCGGCAACACGTCGAATGGCATGCCAACCACGGCGCCGCTCGACACGTCGGCGACGAGCAACGAGACGACGACCGCCGCGGCCTCGACCACGGATCCCACGGGCCCGGGGACGACGTCGATCGGAGCCGACAGCACGACGGGCGGCGGCCTGTGCACGATCGATCTCCCACCGCCACTGGAGTGCATGAAGGCCATGCAGGGCGGACGATCGTTCGCCACCCCGCAGACCTCGGCGGATTGGAACGACGGCTATGTCGCGCTCGAGGACGAGGTGCAGGGCGGAGTTGCTTTCATCGTAGCGCCCGATGCCGGCCCGAACGTCCAGTGCGATCCGATCGCGCAGGATTGCCCGGACGGGGAAAAGTGCAACCCTTGGGCGAACGACGGCGGTTCGTCGTGGAACGCCAACAGTTGTTTCCCGCTGGATCCCGATCCCGTCGGCGTCGGCGAGACGTGTACGGCGATGGGTAGTGGCCTCTCGGGTGTCGATAATTGTGAGGCCGGCGCGATGTGCTTCAACGTCGACCCCGCCACGCTCGAGGGCACGTGCGTCGAGCTGTGCGGTTGCTCGCTTGACACACCGCTCTGCGAGACGCCGGATACCACCTGCGCAATCAGCAATGGCGGCACGCTGCCGCTATGCCGTCCAGTGTGCAACCCACTCGATCCGACCTCCTGTCCCGACAATCAGAATTGCGTGCCGATCGGCGGCCTGTTCATTTGCGCGCCGGACGGGAGCGGAGCGGAGGGCGCGCCCGGCGATCCATGCGGGTTCATCAACGGTTGTGATCCCGGCCTGTTTTGCGCCAACCCCGGCACTGTCCCGGGCTGCGGTGATCGAACTGGATGCTGTTCGTCCTATTGCTCGGGCGGCGACGCGTCTTCGTGCCTCGCCGGGCAGGACTGTGTCGATTGGTACGCCGCCGGCCAGGCGCCGGATGAGTGCTTGGGCAACGTCGCCGCCTGCGTGGCCAACTAGCGCGGTGAGTTCGCGGTTCGCGGTGCGTACGTCATCGCTATCGGTCGCGCTGGTCCACCAGCCGGTGAGCAATCGCCATGGGGCATCGATCACCTCTACGGTTGATCACTTCGATGTGATGGACGCGGCACGATTGTCGTTGACCTACCCGTTGAGATCCATGTGGATCGTGGTCGACGAGCCCGCCCAACGGGCTTTGGTCGAGCGTTTGTTTCGCCATGGCAACGCGACGGCTGACCGACACGACGATCGCGGCGACTTCTCGCGGATGGCTTGGGCACCGACCGTCGAATCGGTTGTCGAACACCACGTCGCAACCCACGGCGTGCGACCGACGGTGGTAGCGACAAGCGCACGCACGTGCCGCGAGCCGCTCGCGTTTGCAACGCTGCGTGCGCGCATCGCCGGCGACGAACCGGTGCTGTTGCTCGTCGGCAAGGCGTGGGGCCTTGCGCCGGAGTTGCTCATCACCGCGGACGTTCAGCTTGCGCCAATCGACGCCGGCACCGGATTCAATCACCTGTCGGTGCGCAGCGCGATGGCGGTACTCGTGGATCGATTGGTCGGGTGAACTTTGCGCCGTAGCTGGCGCCGCTTCACCTCGTCGGGTTGGTGCGAGCCGTCCCCCTCGTATTTCACCTGACCAGGCGCGCGTACGCGCAGGCCGGCACCGCATCTAGGACTGCATCCATGAACGATGCGCTACTCCTCACGGCGCCGGCTTTCGACCTTCTCCGCGCGTCAGGAGGCTCGCCAGTAATACCGGCGCAAAGCGCCTCGTCCCTTGTGAGCGCAGAGGGCTGAGTGCTACGGTGCGCGGCCGCCATCATGGAACAGTTCGAGTTCTCCTACGCGCCGCAGACGCGCGAGCTTGGTCAGCGCTACGCCGCGCAAATGCGATCCGATGGGTTCTTCGCGCTGGCGGCCGCCAATGTCGTCGATGACCTGGCGGGAGGTGCGTCCGGTGATGTCGATGCCGACGCGATGGAGCTCGCGGTCCTGACAGAGCTGCATCCGGATCTTACGGCGACAATCCTCGACGCGTACCTTCGTCTGGCCGGGGATGCTGCACTCGCGGGTTTGGGTGCAGTAGGAACCATCGACCCCACCGGGGTTGCCGACGTCGCGGGTGCTGGCGTGTCGCTCGCGATGACGCGCTACGGGTGGACGTATGGCGTCGACGCGGTTCTGCTGGCGTTGTCTGCGATCCCCTTTGCCGACATCCTCACGAAGCCTGCACTTGCGGTGCGTTGGACCGCGCGTGCGGAGCAGCTGCGCGCGTTGATCGCCAGTGCCAAGTCAGCGCGCACTTTGATACTGGCGCGCCGAAGCGCGCGCAGCGGGCTCAAGCTGCTCGATGATTTCTTGGGGTTTCTCGCCGGCTTCCGCCGCGAGCTCTATCCTCACCGCAAGCTGGTTCAGCTCAAGGCCTACCTCGCGCGCCGCGGGACGGGGCTCGCGCACGGATCGGAGGCGGCCGCATTTCTCGATCGCTGGCAGGATAAGACGGTCGATGGGTTGTTCGTCGCGTGGGCCGATGGCGCGAACACCGGCTCGGCCCTGGTGTTTCGCGGCCGGCCGACCACCCTCGTTGTGCACCACGAACTTTGGCATCGCGTCGATCTCCTCACCAACTTTGATGGGGATGCCGGCCGCGGACAGGGCCAGAGTACGCGCGCGGGTGAAGAGTACGTCCACCGACGCTTGCGGAAGAGTCGACGCTGGGGGAAGTATCCCGAGGCCGATCGGAAAAGCCAGTCGGACTACATCGCTGCGGTCCGCCGAGGCGGTGACGACGAGGCGTCCACCCCAGAGGAGGCGAAGCGCTTCGTTGCGGCCCTCCAAGAACTCCTCGCGAAGCAAGCGGCGCACTGACCGTTCTTTCGCAAGCAATCACGTTTCCAGGGGGCGAGCGTCCCCTGGCCCAGGCGGATCGCAGCGCGAAACGCCACCTGGTCGGGGTCAGGATCGACCGCCGCGATGGATCGCGGAGCGTGGCTGCGGCAACCAGGCAAGGAAGGGTCGGTGATGCCCGTGAACGTAGCGGTTCCCCTGCGTCGATGCGCCGCCTTGGGCGTTCTGCTCATCGGGTGCTCCGTGCAGACCGGCGGGGGCGCCGGCTTCGATGGAAGCGGTGGATCCCAGGTCGATGGCGAGTCGGGCCGTCGATCTACCGACGACGCGGCGCCAGGGACCGAGCTCTCCGGAACGAACGCCTCCAACGCCGACCCCGACGACGACGCCTCGATCAAGTTCGACACCCCCACTGGCGAGGAGGGCGGGCCCTCTCAGGGTTGCACCAAGGTCGACTTCCTGTTCGTCGTGGATAACTCGTCGTCGATGGGCGACAACCAGAAGAACTTGGTAGCCAGCTTCCCTGGATTCATCTCGGCGATCCAAGAGACGCTGCAGGCCCAGGACTATCACATCATGGTCGTGGACACGGATACCTGGAATCAGCTGCCGTTTCCGGGTTTCTCGATCAATGGTTCGAACATTGTGTGTGATCCGCACCCAGACTGCTGCCTCTCGTTGTGCGGAGGACAGGGCACGACGTGCAATGATGGGCCTTGTCCGCTGCCTTACCCCGGTCCACCCACGGCATGTGACGACGTGCTTGGCGCGGCCCGCAACATTAACCACTACATCGATCCCTGTCCGATCGTGGGCGATCACCGCTACATCGTTGACGGACAGCCCGACCTGCTGGACGCGTTTTCCTGCATCGCACAGACCGGGCTTGCCGGGTACTGGTTCGAAGAACCGATGGGGGCGATGATCGCGGCGATCTCGTCCGAGTTGAATGCGCCCGGTGGGTGCAACGATGGATTTCTTCGCGACGAGGCGCTCCTCGTGGTGACGATCATCTCCGACGCCGACGAAGGCACCGCGCCCGAACTCGAACAGGGGGCGCAAACTTGGTACGACGCCCTGGTGGCGGCCAAGAACGGGGACCCGAAAGCGGTGGTGCTATTGGGCTTGTTCGCTGATGGCCACCTGCCTGGGGGCAAGTGCAGCCCGAATGTCTACGCTCCGGGCTATTTTGAGCTTCCACCGCTGTTCGGCGACAGTGGTTTCTCAGGCAGTGCGTGCGAGCCCGACTATTCACCGTTCTTCCTCGAGGCGGTCTCGGGCATCGACGCGGCCTGTGACGATTTCGTCCCACCTGGTTAATGCGTCCGCCACGTGGCGCTCATCGGCGCTGAGCCGAGGCCGTTCGCCACGTGGCGTTGGACGGGCTTTCGGCGGCTTAGATCGCGAAGCAGTAAATTCGACCCGAGCCGCCCGTCGACTCCAGATCGCCCTCGCTGCAACCCGGGGTGTCGTGGGCCGAGTTCCACGACGGGCTAAACTGCGGGTTGTTCGGGATGTCGGTGTGACCGACTTGCGCGCTATCGCCACCGTTGTCGGAGGTCCAGTCCTGGCACGTGAACCCGTCGAGCAACGTGCCGTCCTCCTGTGAACCTGTGAGGATGTCGTGCTCGTTGTTGGGCACTTCGTTGCCATTCTCGTCGAACATGTGCATAGGGTCGCCATTCGACAGGCCATCGGTGTGCAGGGCGTCAACGTCGGCGGCGATCATGTCGCCCATCGCGTTGATCCATGGTCCAGGGCCGATCCGATCGCGCGCGTTCTCAGCGGCGGTGCTGAGGTACGCATGCCAGGTGCACGCACCCTGGCCCACCGCCGCGGCGAAAGCCTGGCACGTGGCATCGGCGCCCGCGAGGCCGCCGAGGTCTCCGCCCGAACGCCCGCTGCCGGCGCTCGTCACGAAAAACGACATGCCTTCGCACGCGACTGCGCCCGTCGAGGACCCATCGTCGGAGCTCGCGGAGCCTCCGTCGCTGGAGCTACCACCGCCGCTCGAGGAATCGGCGGGCATCGTGTCGGACGAACTGGAGGTCCCGAGCGTCCCGCCATCGTCGAGCGTGGGGTTGATGTCGTCGGCGCCGCCGCTGCTCGAGGTGTTGTTACCGGTCCCCGTGTCGCCCTTGTCGTCGCCGCCGCTGTCGCCGCAGGCGAACGTGAGAAGGGTAGATGCGAAAGCGATATGCAGGTGGTAGATGCGTGCCATGGGTGTGACGGTATCAGCGTTCGAGTGCAGGGTTCCCGGGAACCAAGCTGGCGCACATCGCTCGGGCAACGAATCTCTCGATTCTCAACACCGCGACTCCCGATCAGCGTATTCCGCGTATGGGAGTGAACGCTCGCGTCTTCGGCCCGTCGCGAACGACCGGCTCTCTCATCCGACCAATCCGGGGCTCGTACCGCGCACCTCTCCGAGCGCGCGCCGGCCCATCTCGGGCCTTTTTCGCGCGAAGAGGGCCTGTCCACTGGTCAGCCCGCGCTGCAGTTCTATGAAGTGGATCGCACCTGAGCGCGGGTGCGGGGTGTGCAGCCGATGACCGCGGACGCGTATTGGATCGACTACTTTGAGCGGGTGTGCAAGGATGGCCCGGCCTGGATCGACTACTCCAACGAGCGGGTCCAGCTGCAGACGGTTGGGGCCGTGCTCGAGGTGGCCGACAGTTTGATCGGCCGTCGCGTATTGGACATCGGCTGTGGTCGCGGCGCATTGTGTCGGATCGCGCAGATCCTGGGCGCAACCCACATCACCGGGGTCGATCTCGCCAGCGAAGCGCTCACGGCGTTGGTCGCCCAGTTCGCGGGTATCCACTGGCGTCCAGGAGATTTCACCGCGCCCGAGTTTAGGGCCACGTTGGGCGCTTTCGACACGATCTTCTCGCTCGAGTCGATGCAGTACCTTCCGGTACCGGAGTGCCTCGACTGGGTTTTCGACATGCTGGCGCCCGGCGGCCGCTTCGTGGCGATGATTCCCTACCAGCACTGCCCCATCGTCGCGCGCACGGCGGCCCGCTTCGAGGGCAAGTACGTGCCGCCTTCGCTGGATGCGATCGTGGCGTGGGGCAACTCGAACCCCGACGCGACCGTCGCGTGCCGCGGCCTGCGTTTTGGGAGCGATCAGTCCATCGCGCCCTACGCCAGCTCGCCGTGGATCACGAACCCCGACGTGACCCCGACGTGGCCTGCGCCGCCCAACCGGATTCAGCTCGTGGTACAGCGCGCCGGCCCGCGTCCGTAGCGGTCCCACGCTACGGTTCACGCGCTGGAGATCTTGTTGGTCGAACGCTTACCGTCGCCCGCGTAGGTCTCATCGCGACAGACGCGCCGCCCTGCGTGACCGGACTGGCGTTCAGTCGCAGGCCTCCTCGGTAACCTCGATCTTCGGGCCGCACCCATCGAGCAGACATACGCTGAAGGCCACGGTCCACGCGCCGTCTTCGCAGACCATCATGTCGCGGCGCGTATAGGTGATCTCGACGACCCTGTTCTTCTCAGCATCGCAGGTGCGAATCGCCTCCGTCGTGTCGACGTGGTAGCTGTCGCCCTTGCGGCACGGCTGTTCGTTCACGGCGAAGATCGTCCGCTCGTCGGCGACGCGCGTGACCGTGAACTCGAGCGCGAAGTCTTCAATGGCGGAGACAATCACGCCCCCTCGGGCAGCTGCGTCGTCGGTCGTCGATCCTGAATCGCAGGCGGTGGAGAGCGTGGCCAGTAGAAGGAGACGGTGAATGCGGTACGTGCCCATTCGCGGTTGCGGTTGCAACCGACGTGCCCGCGCCGTGGCGGCTCGTTGCCGCTGTCGGCCCGGGCGGCGGGCGTCTCGTCACATGGGACGTGTCACGCCCGCGTCTCAGGTACGCGCAGAGGCGTCGCGCTCGTCGGCCGTCTATCGACGCGAGGCAGACGCTGGCATGCGCATTGCTGACGGGGCTCGCCATGGAACACTCTCCCCGTGCATCTCATCTTCGTCTGCTTCATTGCTGCCTCGCGCTCGTCGCGTCAGCGAACGCGTGTGGAGTGGACGATTCTCCGCGCGACACGATGCCCTCGTCCGAACCGCGTGCCGGCGATAGCGACGAGGATCCACTATTCGTCGCCGAGCTCGTTCATGTCCGCGACGACTACCGCGCGCTGCGACACACCGCCTATCGCCTCCGCGTGTTCGCGCTGTTGCGGCAGCTCGCGGCAGCCGAGCCGGCCACGGTGTGGGCGCAGATGCAGACGCTCGTCACCGTAGCTGCGGCGGGCGGGACGGATGGATTGCAAACCGTCGTGCTCGCCTACGCCGATGCCCTGGCCCACACGGCCTACGCTGACGACGTCGCGAGTCTCCTCGCGGCCAGCGCGGACTCCCTCACGATGCGCATGAAAGGCGTGCCTCTCAACGTGCTGCAGCCGCTCGGTCGCGCGAGCACAAGAGTCGTCGTGAACGCCCGCGGCGACGCGGCCAACGCGATGCTGGATGCACTTCTCGACCAGCCGTCGGTGCAGGATCTCGACGAGTTGCTCGACAACGCTGGCCTGCAAGACGACCTGTGTGGACTGCCGAGCTCGCGCGACGTGATCGGGGCCAGCGAAGTGCTCGGCGAAGCCGATGCGAAGCGGCAGCAGGCGTGTGAAGAGATCGCCAACGGAGGCATGGGCGGTGCGGCCGGTCTCATGGTCGGTATGGCGGCCGATCCATGCTTTAACGTCGACATTTCCGGGGCTCGCGACGCATTTGGCGAGAACGCCGACGACTATGGTGACGACGATCGAATGGCCGATCTTGAAGCCTGCGTGGACAGCTTCGACAAGCGCGGTTCGCAGATCGCAGGCTCGGGCATGATGCTAGGCGGTCCGGGTGCGCTCGTTGTGTTCGAGCTTATCGACTCGCTCACCGACAAGGGGGGCAAGAGCGAGGCCAAGAGCCTTGTCACCACGGCGGTAGAGAAGGGAATCGATAGCGCCACCGAACTCGCCAAGATCGCGCTGCAGGCCTACGTGACTCATTTGGGCAACGAGGCCGCCTACAAGCTCGAGCTGCAAAAGCAGTCCGACGCGCTCGGTCAGCAGATCGCCAGCCTCGGCGCGGAGATTACCGCCCTTCAGGGCGAGGTCGCCCGGCTCGGCGGGGAGATCGGCGCACTGCAGGCCCAGATCGATCAGTTCGACGAGAACGGCATGACGCGGCGACCGGACGGCACGTATTCCAACACCAACAGCGCGGGCAAGACCAAGGAGCAGCTCGAGCAGGAGAAGGCCGCCAAGGAGAAAGAGAAAGAGGAGAAGGAGAAAGAGCAGAAGGACAAGGAGAACGAGAAGAAGCAAAAGGAAGCGGTCAAGAAGGTGGTCGACAAGCAGAAGGACGATGCCGAGGGCGGGCTGGAGCCTGAGATGGATCCAGCATGCGAGCGTGCGATGCTGGGCGGTAAGGACTGGCCGACGCTAAAGCTCGGCGAGGACTGGGCAAGCGCTGAGAAGCGCCGCGAGCCAGTCACGAACCCGAATCCCGATGCGCCACCGACGGGCGAGCCGGAGGATCTCCTGGGACTGGCGAGTTGTGGACCCGACGCGACGAGCAGCGGAACCGCGTGTATCGGGCTGGCGCACTGCCTCGAAGGCGAATCGTGCGGTTGCTCGGACGAGATCGGCGCCGAGCCGCACAGCCCCGCCGAAGCGGCCGCGTTGTTCGACTCGCTTGTGCAAGGCTGTTCCCTGACGCGGTGCGAGGACGGCGAGCCCGCCGTGCGCGGTGGTGTGTGCGAGTGCACAGAGTACGGTGCCTCCACCGACCTGCCCCCGTTGCCCGAGCCGCCGATCGCCAGGGGCGTGGTCGAGGCGTTCTTCGTCCAGTCCGACGAGATGTCGCAGTACGAGGGTGACTCCTCGATCGGCTACGCGATCGATCAGATCGTGCGCCCGTGACCCGCGCCAGCGAGGGCCCGTCGCCGCGCTCGCGTGCATCGCGAGCGCGGCGACGGGCTCACTCGCGCCGAGGCCCGGGGTTGCTGCGCGCGCAGCTGCTTCGGGCGGCTTGGGTGGCCAGCGTTGGTCACCGCGACGTGGCAAGCCCTGCATCACTCTGTGCGCGATCCCCAGCCGGGGCCAGGACACGCCTAGCGGCGCCGCGGGGGCCACGTCGGCCAAGTGGCCCAGCGCGCGCCGCCG
>CADEGN010000159.1:0-9014 GCA_902826865.1 uncultured Myxococcales bacterium | reverse complement strand
AGGTCACCGCGACGTCGCAAGCCACGCATCAATCTCTGCGCGTTCCGAATCCGTGGCCGGGCCAAGCGTGCCGTAGAGGTCGCGAGCGCGATGGGCAAGTGCTCGAGCGCGCGATGTGTCACGCGGCCGCGCTGCGAATCGCGCCTGGGCTACGATGAACAGCGCCTTCGCCCGCCGCGCTGTCGACCGGCGATCGGAGTCCGACGCCTCGAGCAAGGCAAGCGCTCGCTCGCCGAGCGCGAGCGCAGCGCGGGCGTCCGCCTGCGCGAGGCGGGCCTTCGCGAGCCCGAGCAACGGCTGGACGACGCGCGCGTCGCTGGCCCCGAAGCTCGTTTCGCCGTGGGCAAGCGCGCGACGCAGAAGCTGCTCGGCCCGCTGGAGATCGTTGCGGTCATGCTCGACTTTGGCGAGCGCGCAGAGAGTATCGATGAGGTTCGCGGGGTCCGGAGACGCGGTGGCTTCCACCGTTGCCAGGGCGCGCATCGCATCGCGCCGGGCTCCATCGAGATCGCCACGCGCGGACCGTGCGTTCGCCAACAACTGCAGCACGGTCAACATCTGCTGTCCCCCGACCTTCGCCTTGTCGAGCAGCGCGAGTGCGTGGGTGAGAACTGCCTCGGCGTCTTCGACCTCTCCCAGTTCGAGCAAGACGAGTCCGAGATTCGCGCCCGTCGTCACGAGCACGACGTTGTCGGGACCCGACGCCTTGCTGGCGATGTCGTAGGCCCGTTGGAACAGCACCCTCGCGGCTTCGGTGTCCCCGCGCTCCTGCTTCAGTCGGCCGAGCGCGTCGAGATGCGGGGCAGTGTCGGGATGATCTTGCCCGGACACAAGGACTCGGAGGTCGAGCGCGCGTTGCAGCGTTGCCTCGGCGGCGTCGAGATCGCCGAGCTCGAATTCGATGGTTCCCAGCATCGCGAGCGTGGAGGCCACGTCGGGGTGTTCGGGGCCGTAGGTCTTCTCGCGCATCCGTAGGCAGCGCTCGAGCTGTGACTTCGCGGCGGAGTAGTCTCCAAGGAGGAAGTCGACGGTTACGAGTCCGTACAAGTTGTTGGCGATGTCGGGGTGATCGGCCGGTAGCGCCCGCGTGCGGATTTCGAGCGCACGCTGCATCCGCTGCTTGGACTGCGCGAGGTCGCCGCGCAGGCGCAAGACCTCGCCGAGGCCGTCTAGATCGAAAGCGACGTGCGGGTGTTCGTCGCCGAGTACGCGCCCGCGGAGCTCGAGGGTGTGCTCGAACATTCGCTGGGCATCGTCGAGCTCGCCGAGGCGCAGGTGCGCCCACGCCAGGCCCCACGACACCTTGATGACCTGCGGGTGCTCGGGGCCGAGTGCGGCCCCCCGCAGCCTGCGGACCTCCTCGAGCGCGTTTTTCATCGCGGCATAGTCCCCGCGTCGGTAGGCGACCTGCGAAAGGCCTGCGAGGCGATACGCGGCCCGCAGCCCGGTGGGGTCAGGCAACTTGGCGAGCTCGACATCGGCGTGCTGCGACCAGCGGCGACCTTCGTCGGGCCGCGCGAGATCGAAACCGACGACGAAGGTTAACAGTCCCGCCGTCTCGGCAGCGGTAATGGGCGCCGCGGCGGTCATCGCTGTAAAATAGGCCTGCTCGAGCACGGCCACGGCCTCGGTGTGCTTTCCGTCGGCCTGCAACAAGTCGCCGAGCCGGTGCTGGCACTCTGCGACGAGGGGTGGCCAGCCGATGCGTTGCGCCTGATCGAGAGCGTCGCGCGCGAGCGCGATGCCGTCACCATAGGCGGCCGTGGAGAAGCTCGCGACGGCGCGCGACAGCAAGCCGTGAACCTCGACGATCGCTTCGCGGAGCTCGGTTGGAGGACTTGGAACGCGCGCGAGTAGGTCGGCGTCGAGACACTGCGAAGCGAGCGGGAGGTTGGCGGCTGCTTGCACCGCCTCGGCGACATGGTCGCCGCCGGTCGCGATGAGCGCACGGACCAATGCATCGAGCTCGAGGCGCCGCGCGTCGAGACACCATCGCCCGTGCTCGAGCGTCTCGGCGTCCCACGTGGCGTCGACCTCCGCGCGAGCGCATGCCTCGGTGCGAGCATCGGCCCACGTGCTCGCATACGCCGAGAGCATTGGCGTCACGCGTTCGGCGACGGCCACCGCGAACGGGAGCCCTGTTCCGACCAGTGCAGCGCTCACGCGGCCGGCGGCGTCTTCGTTCCAGGTCGTCGTGATGCTCGAGCCCTCAATCTCGCAAGCCCGCAGACGCATGCTTCGATCGAGGCGGTTCCACCCTGCGCCGAGCCCGACGACCGCCACACACACTCCGCAAGCCACGGCCGCCCAACGCATACGCGCGCGCCGCCGTCCGGTTCGTAGGGCGGCGAGCAGCGCATCCATCGTCGCGACTCGCTCGCCAGGATCTGCGGCCAGCCCAGAGACCAGCGCTGTTCGCAGCCACGCGGGGATGCGCACGGCCGAATTGTCCTGGAACCGACGCGCATGCGCGGCGCCGGCGATCGCCGGACCGGTCGCGCCGGCGAACGGGCGACACCCAAACAACGCCTCGCACGATGTGACGCAAAACGCGTAGATGTCTGCTCGCGCGTCGGCGAGGCCGTCCCACTGCTCGGGTGCCATGTACGCGGGAGTTCCGACGCGTGCGCCGGTGGCCGTCGGGTGGTCGTTCGTCGGCAGGGGGCGCACGTGGGTCGCGCTTCGGTTGTCATCGCAGGATTCGTCGTTGTCGGTGTTGCGCCGAACCAAACCGAAGTCCATGACGCGTACGCGACCGTCGCGACCGACCATGATGTTGTCGGGCTTGAAGTCACGATGGACCAGACCGCGGGCATGGGCCGCTCGCAAACCCTCGCCCGCGGCCAGCATGATCTCGACGACGTCGGACCAGTGATGGGGCGTGCTCGCCCGCCACTCGGTTAGCGTTCTTCCATCGACGAGCTCCATCGCGATGAAGACCGTGGGGCCGGGGGTTTGATCGCTGTCGATCGTGCCGACATCGTGCACAGCGACGACGTTCGGATGCGAGAGCTGGGCCAGCGCGCGCGCTTCCCGAACGAGGCGGCCCGTCTGGGCGGCGTCGGCGAGGCCTGGCTGCAACAGCTTGACCGCCACCTTGCGATCCAGCGCAGGGTCGTAGGCGGCATAGACGACGCCCATGCCGCCTTTGCCCAGACGACCCACCACTAAGTAGCGGCCGATGCGGATCGGGACCTCTGGGACCGCGAAGAGCGCGGCACTGGTCGTGGCCCGCGCCATCTCCAGTTCGAGATCGTGGGGGACTCGATCGATGGTCACGTTGGCCTAGCTACCGGGCGATGGCGGAGCGGCGCGACTGAAGTGAGCACGGCTGATCTCATGGTCGGTGCTGGTGTGGCCGAGCGGCAATGCGGCCCCGGCGTTGGCAGGCGCAACGTAGCAGACAAGACGGGTCACTCCTGGTTTCGCTGGACCGGTTGCAATCGATCGGGACGGCGTTGCGTTGCCGGGGGCACCCCCGGCGCTTGCCGATCGACGCCTGCGCCCCCGGCCGGATATCATAAGTCGATGCAGGATGAGCAGCTGCTCGAAGCGTGGCAAGGCGGTAACGAGAGCGCCGGGCGCGAGCTGTTCAGTCGCCACTTCGATGCGGTGTTCTGGTTCTTTCGGAACAAGGTGGATGCCGGCGCTGATGACCTCGCCCAGGAGACGTTTGTCTCGCTGGTTCGTAACAAGCACAACCTGCAACGTGTCGCGTCGTTTCGGTCGTATCTGTTCGCGGTCGCGCGGAGCCGCCTGATCGACGCACTCCGCTCGCGTGCGGCTCGTGGAAACTTCGATACACTGCAGTCGTCGATCGCTGAGCTCGGGCTATCGCCGAGTGCCGTGATCGACGGAAGACGCGAGCAGGCCCATCTGCTCGACGCCCTCGGCCGGCTCCCGATCGAGTTGCAAGTCTTGCTTGAGCTGCGGTTTTTCGAGCAGATGAGTGGGCCTGAGCTGGCCGAAACGCTCGAGTTGCCCGAAGGCACCGTGCGCACCCGCCTGCGCCGTGCACTCGCCCTGCTGCGCCAGCATCTCGCAGTGAGTGACGGGCCGCGCGACGCCTCCGACGGAGATCTCGAGCGTTGGGCCCAGGAACTCCGCCGCGCGCCGCGCTAAGGGACCGCTTCGTTAGTCAAGCGGGAGCATCTTGGAAAAGCGTACGGGCTACTCGATCCGGCAGCCCCAGTAGCCGGTGCTACTGCCGACTTCGACGGCGCCCCAGTAGCAGCACAGCGCGTCGCCCCCGCCGATACTGCTGCAGATGTGGTGTTGCCGGGTAGAGTCGGGCTCGGCCGCGAACGAATCGCTGCACACGAGATGAACCGACGGGTTGTCGGCGCAGGCGTCCTCGCCCAAGAGGATCACCTGGGCGTCGTCTACTTCGATCTCCGCCTCGGCGAAGGCGTCCCACACGAGCACCGCCTCAGGCCGCGCCGCGCAGCCGTCGTTGGCAAGGTTGCACGCTCCCCGCCGGTCGGCAGCGGTCGTATCGCCGTCTACGTCGCACCCGAGCGCACCGACCAGGCCGACGAGCCCGGCCAGAAACAGGTTGGAAACGCGGAGGTTTGTGTCTTTTTCGTTTCGTTCTTGCATGGCTACCTCGTGCCCGCGAAGACGGAACGCGGCGCCGTTCGATTGCGGCGATCGGGATCAATTTTCCAACCGCGCCGCTACCCTGGCCGGCGGGCCAGGAAGACCTCGTCGGTGTAGCCGGCGTCTGCCGCATCCCCGAGATCGCGGCGAAACGTACTTGGCGTGAGGCCGACGTCCGCGATCAGTCGCAGCCACGTCGCGCGCGAGAACAGACCGGACACGTGGCGGTCGTGCACGGCGCTCATGCGAGCGCCATCACGAAGCAAGAACGCGTACTCCGTCACATGCTCGTCGTCGGTGGGATCGGGATCCCAGTCCCAGGCCAGGCAGCGGAGTGATCGCGAGCCCTCGTCGCGCTCGTGGACCTCGGTGCCCTCGCGGAAACACTCACGCAGCGTGTCGGGGGCGAAGATGGCCGCACCCCCCGGTCGCAGGTGGTCGAACGCCGTCCGCAGGGCGGCGCGCAGATCCATCTCCGTGGTCATGTAGACGATGGCGTCGTGCACGAGGACGGCGTCGAAGGCCTTGCCCAGCCGTAGCGACCGCATGTCGCCGAGCACGTGCTCGCACGCGGGGTTGATCTCGCGGCTGAGCGCCAGCATCGGCTCGGAGATGTCGGTCAACGTGCAGGCGAAACGCCGCGCGAGCCAGATCCCGTTGTTCCCCGCGCCGGCGCCGAGCTCGAGCAAGGTGCGCGGAGCCGCGATCGCGCCCTCGAAGACTTCGATGTACTGGTCGCACTCGTCCTCGTGATCTTCGGTCGCATCGAGTATGCGATACCAGGGGGTCAGCTCACCGTAGAGGGCGGGGCGCATGCGTGCGATGCTACCCGCTCCGCTTACGCGTCAGCGACACGGATCGCCCCGCCGGCGTCGACCCGGCCTGTGACGATTTCGTCCCGCTGGTCAGGGAATCGGCCACGTGGCGCTGAGCGGGACTGGGCCGAGCCGGCTCGCCACCCGACGTTCGACTGGCTTGCGTCGCCTTAGATCGCGAAGCAGTAAATACGACCCGAGCCGCCGGTCGTCTGCAGTTCGTCCTGGTTGCAACCTCGCGTCTCGTGGGCCGAGTTCCACGATCGGCTAGACTGCGGGTTGTTCGGGATGTCGCTGTGCCCGACTTGCGCGGTATCGGCGTCGGAATCGGAGGTCCAGTCTTCGCACGTGAACCCGTCGAGCACCGTGCCGTCCTCCTGTGAACCTGTGAGGATGTCGTGCTCGTTGTTGGGAACCTCGACGCCGTTCTCGTCGAAGACGTGCTGAGGGTCGCCGTTCGACACGCCGTCGGCGTGCAGAGCGTCAACGTCGGCGGCGATCATGTCGCCCATCGCGTTGAACCACGGTCCAGGGCCGATCCGATCGCGCGCGTTCTCAGCGGCGGTGCTGAGATACGCATGCCAGGTGCAGGCACCCTGGCCCACCGCCTCTGCGTGGGCCTGGCATGTGGCATCGGCGCCCGCGAGGCCCCCGAAATTTGCGCCCAATCGCCCGCTGCCGGAGCTCGTCGCGAAAAACGACATGCCTTCGCACACGACCGGGCCCGTCGAGGATCCGTCGCCGGAGCTCGCGGAGCCTCCGTCGCTGGAGTCACCGCCGCCGCTCGAGGAATCGCCGGGCACCGTGTCGGCCGAACCGCTGGAGGTCCCGAGTGTCCCGCCATCGTCGAGCGTGGGGTTGATGTCGTCGGCGCCATCACTGCTCGAGGTGTTGTTACCGGTCCCCGTGTCGCCCTGGTCGTCGCCGCTGTCGCCGCAAGCAAACGTAAGAAGGGTAGATGCGAACGCGATATGCAGGTGGTCGATGCGTGCCATGGGTTCGGCGGTTCCGGGTTGGAGTGCTCCAGGACACGTCCGGCCAGGCAGCACTCGGTCACCGAGTATTTCTGGCGCACGCGCGCTCGGTAGGATCGCTGGAATCGAGCCAAACAAGACTGTCGGCCGAATGGTTAGCACCGGACACGATTGTCTCTGTTGCGCCCGATCGATTCACAAGAAATCTGAGCCTGCCGCGGGGGACGCGAGACAATAGCGTGTAAACGATGGCGGCACGATTACTCGTCGAGCCGCGGTGGCGCAAGTGCTACGAGAGGACGCGGGGATTCATCCACCGCTGCAACACGATGCACGGCACCTTCACCCGCTTATTCATCCGCAGCGGCGAACATCGCCGGGGGTATGGATTCCCCCGCCAGCCAGTACGTCGCACCCCCGGGCGCGTCGATACCGATCTCACTCCAAGATATGCACATGCCCGACGACACCGCGTTGCAAACGCGCTCGGTCGTACCCGCCACAGCGAACACCTCGGTTGCCGCGGGGTCGCAGCTGAACGAGCTCACCGACTCGCTGCGCACGAGGAACGCGGGCGGGCAGCCGTCGTTACCGCGTCGTGCTGGCGTGTAGTCTTCCGTCGTAACGTTCGCGTTGCCGCTGTCGACGAAAGTGGTCGGCAGGCAGCGCGTACGACCGTCTTTGGCGAGCGCGAATCCGCAATCCATCCCGAGCTCGTCATCGTACGCACCGATGTCCGTGACGAAGCCGTCGACCGTCGCGATCGATCGCCGCTCGAGACGCTCGGGTGTGTCGCTCGTACGCTCTTCGCCGGCGACGAAGCCCTCGATGGGCATCTCGACGCCAGCGAGCCAAAACGCCGCGCCAGCCGGCGCATCGTCGCTCAACCCCCTTATTACCGAGCAAAGGCCATCGGTCGTCTGCACGCATAGCTCGTACGCGGCATCGCCGATGTCGTAGACGCTCTCGGTGTTAGGATCGCAACTGAACGCCGAGGCGGTGTGGATCCACTCGACCGATTCGGGTACGCAAGCCTCGTTGCCGTGGCGATACGGGAGCGTGTCGACGAGATTCGCGGCGAATGCCCAACCGTCGGGAGGCGCCACCGGCAGGCAACGCAGGCTTCCGTCAGCCGTGTTGCGCCACGCACAGGGCCACTCGTACTCGGTGTCGAACAGGTCCCACGGCACGCGTGAGCCGTCTTCGCCGTCGAGCCAGCGAAACACAAGCCGTCCATCGGCCTCTGGGCTGGCAACCTCGGCGGCAACGAAGGTCGCCGGGTCGATCTCGCCACCGGCGACCCAGTAGCCCGCACCTGGAATACCGGAATCGTCGACGCGATGGATGAGGGTGCAGAAGGAGTCGGTGACACCTAGACAGATCTCGATGACGCGATCGCTAACGGCGCGCACTGCCCAGCCATCTGGCGTACACGAGAACGAGTCGACCCCGACGTCAGAGATGATGTACTTTGGCGCGCATCCAGCGTTGCCTTCGACGTACGGCAGCCATTCGTTCGTGGCCGCCTCCCACGCCGTTCCCTGGGAGTAACGTCCCGGCAAACAGCGAAGCCGTCCATCGGCCGAGACTCGGAACGCGCACTCCGCCTCGAGCTCAGTATCCCAAATACTGAGCACATCGCCCGCGTATCGCAGCTCGAGACGCGAGCCGGAGTGCGGCCCGTCATCACCGCCGCTGTCCCCATCGGTCCCATCGTCTGCTGCTGTGGGATCGCTCGACGGTCCGTGTTCGGTGTTGCCGCCCGTAGCACCGCTGTCAGCGGTGCCAACTCCATCATCGCCAGTTCCGTTGCTTGGCGGTGAACCACCGGTGGGATCCCCGCATCCGACCAGCATCAAAACCACTGCGCAGTTGGCCGCCGCACGAGTCATGAAGGAAGGGACGAAGGACCCGCGGCGGCGGTTGCGAGCTTTGGCGAACAAAGACCGTGCGGACGCTCACCGGGCTGTCTGGGTTCGCGGACGCGCAGCCTGGCTTCGCGAACGCGCAGTCTGAGCTCGTGGCGGCGTTGCAGCTGGCGTGGCTGCGCGTCACTGCGACAGACAGTAGAGATGCGTCGCGACGTTGCAGGGGAGGGGGTTCCCAGTATCGAGCCAAAAGCCGAGGTCAGCGGGAAAACCCATGGCGCCATGCGAGGTCATGTCGTCGGAGGTCCAGCTATCGCAGTCGTCCACTGTGGAACCGGTCCACGCCAGATCGCTCTCCGAGATCGCGGTACCGGTTTCGTCGTAGGCCGGGGAGCTCTGGACGGTCCCCGACAGGAGCTCGGCCTTGTCGGTGGCCAACAGCTCACCGTTGGTGTTGACAACGTCGCCCTCGACGTTGACGCGGGACTGCAGCGAGACGATGGCGTCGCGGAGCACCGCGATCCAAGGCCCGGCGCGAACGCTCTGGCCGAGGCTGTTGCAGATCTCGTCGGCACCAGCGAGGCCGTTGACCTCCAGACCGTTGTAGATCGTTGAAGTCGTGAACAGGATGTGGGCCGGCTCCGACCCACCGGTGGTCGACTTACCGCTTGAGTCACCATCGCTCGACGTCGCGGCGGTGGAATCGCTAGGAGCGTGACCCCGTAAGGGGTCACGCTCCTCCGTGCCCGTGCCCGTGC
>CADEGN010000158.1 GCA_902826865.1 uncultured Myxococcales bacterium | reverse complement strand
GGCCTGCTTCGCGTCGGTCGGCGCGTCCGCGCCCTTCTTCGCCGCCTTCTTCCCCTTCTTCGCGCCGGACGCCAGCGCCTGCGCGGGGGCATCCGCGTTCGCATCCTTCTTGCTGGCCCGCTTTGCCGCCTTTTTGCCGGCCTTCTTGCCGGACTTTGCTGGCGCTTCCGACGTCTTCGCGGACTTCTTTCTGCTCGCTTGCGGCGGCGTCGCGCCGGTCGTCGACATGGCGGCCTTCCACACGCCGAACGTCGCACCGGTGGGATCGCGGAGGATCGCACCTGCGCCGAATCCGGGGGCTTCCATGTACTCGACGATGGCCTCGGCGCCCGAAGCTCTTGCCTTGGCGACCGTCTTGTGCACATCGTCGACGGTGACGTAGGGCACCCACACGGTGGAACTGCCGTCGACCCTCATCTGCATGCCGCCGCCAGGGCCCTCATCCGCCCGAAACATTGTGTAGACGGCGTCGCCCATGGGCACGTCGCTGTACTTCCAGCCAAATAGCCCGCTGTAGAAGGCCTTCGCGGCCCGGGTGTCGTCGGTGTGCAGCTCAAGGTGAACGAACACGCCTTGCATCGAGAATGATCGTCCTTTGGCGACAGACCCCTTCTTACGGGAATTCGTCGCTGCGCTCAATGGGCGATCGGGGGCAGCGGCGTGGTCGAGAGGGTGTGGATCGACAGGTGGAGGTCGCGCGAAGGGTGGTCGAGCTCGACCCGCTCGGGTAGCGTTCGCGATGTCGATGTCAGGGGTGTCGGATAGGTGATCCGAGCAGAGCTTGTGCGCCGTCGCGGGCCGTAGATCCGCTCGACCACTGCACCACGGCGCCAGCGTTGAAATAGCGGCGCAGGGCGCCTTCCCACGCGTTTCTCGGCGGTTGGGTCATCCACGCGCTGCCAGCCGTCGGGATGGGTGGGGCCGGTCGGCGTGAATAGGGCGCGGTGGATGTCGCGGAGGATTTCCGTAGGGTCGGTGGGTATTGGGACCTCGCGTCCGTCCGGACCGCGGGCGAAACTCTCGACCACGACGGCGCGGTCCTGCTGGCGGATCGCGAAGGCTTTCGTCCCCATCGGGGTGAGGGCGAGCAGTAGCAGGGTCGTCCCGTCGTACTGCAAGACCGCATCGAAGCCGCGGCGAACCCCCGCATGGGTTGCGACGACTTTTTGACGGGCGAGCAGCGGGGCCCCGAGGCCGGCGCTGGGTGGCAGCGGACCCGCGGGCGGAGGTCGACAGGCCACGAGCAAGAGGGCTGCGGCGGTCGAGATCAGGCGCAATCGGGTCACCGGTCCCCCTGGACGAGTCGTGCGGCGATCGGCGTCGCGACGGCGCTGAGCAGGACCCCGATGGCGGTGGTGAGCCCGAGGGCGGTCATCGCCGGGTTTGCGGCGGTCCCGAGCAATCCAAACGAAAGGACGGTGGTCGTGCAAGCTAGCGCGATGCCAACGAGCGCGGCGGCCCGGCCGCGGGGTTCCCCTTCGCTTTCGCTCACAAACACGCCGTAATCCACACCCATGCTGAGGATCAGTAGGCCCGCGGCGAGGTGCAGCAGGTGAAGCGGCTGACCCAGCCACCCGTAGAGGCCCAGGGTCGCGGCGCAGGCACCGACCGCGGGGATCACCGCCGCTGCCATGCGTCGGCAGGAACGGTAGCGCAGCAGCAACACGGTAGCGATCGCGCCGACACCCGCAATGAGCACGGGGATCGTGGCCTCCCGGTGCGTGCGGGTCGTCTCGGAGAGCAGCTCCCGCTGTTCGAACCGCGTCATGCCTGCGATGGGGTCGATCGCTGCGTCGATCGCGGCGGAGTCTAGATCCCCGGCGAGGAACCCCAGGACCGAGACGCCAGCCTCGTCCCGCACCACGAACGGTTCGATCCACGCCTCCAATCCGGCCGCGGCCAGGTGCTCCGCGGTAAGGGGCCCTGGATCGCTCGCCAGGGCCAGACTGGGGTCGATCAGGCCTTCGGATCGTATGCCGGCGGCGGCGAAGGCCGCCCGGGTCCGGGGGCCGAGTTCGCCGTCCGCACGGACGGCCGAGAGGCTGCGCTCCTGCAGGGCCGCCGACCACAGCGCCGGCGTGCAGCTACGGACATGGTCCGCGAGGCCAGCGGCCCGCAGACGTGTGAGCGCGCGCTCGTGGATCTGCAGTGCACCTTCGAGGTCGGGCGCCGTCGCGGGGATGATGCGACCGACTTCCGTCGGGGCGACCCTGGCGCGCACCCGTGCGTCTTCGGCGGCGAGTGCAGCCGGGATCTCCTGCAGGGCGGCGGGGTCGTCGGACCAGCGCGTGCGAAGCAGGCCCGCGGCGCCGATGCAGAGCAACACCCCGGCCGTGACGCCGAGGACCCGACTCGACCGGGCGGCGTTGCCCCACAGCCGATCGAGCGTGGCCATCCGCCAACCGAGTGGAATCCGCTGCGGAAGCAGTGGAGTCACCAACGTTCGCGTGGTCACGAGGGCGGTGAGGATCCCGATGGCTGCGAAAACCCCGATCTCTCGGATTCCGGGCAGGCTCGCGAACCCAAGCGCGGCGAACCCGACCGCCGTGGTGGCCGCGCCGAGCACCAGCGCCGGCCAGACCCGCCGCAGGCTCGTCGCGGGCGACGAGCCGCCAACGCCCATGTGGTGCGAAAAGAGGTGGATCGGATAGTCGACGCACACGCCCACGAGGGTGGTGCCGAACGCCAGCGTCATGGCGTGGATCTGCCCGAACGCCGTGGCCGTGACGGCGGTGGCCATCACCACACCGGCGCCCATGGGGACGAGCACCAACAGCAGGGCGCGAAGCGAGCGATACGCAAGGAGCAGGAGGATCGCGACACCGATCGTCGACAACATCGACAACCGGGCAATGTCCCCGCGGATCTGGGCCTCGGCCTCGACCGCGAAGCGATGCAGGGCGCTGCGTTCGATCACCACGCCGTGGCGCGCTTCGAGAACGGCGATGTGCTCGGCGAGTGCGCGCTCGAGCGGGGCTTGATGCGGACCAGACATCGGTGAATGGTGGGTCGTCACGAACACGACCGCGTGGTGCTCGCCGACGACGAAGTGGTCGTCGTACAGATCGACGGGCCCATCCCGCATGCGCGCGAGCTCTTGCATGCGCGACGGGAACAGCAGCCAGGGATCCTCGGGGGCGATGCGTTTGAGCGCGGCGCCGCCGGGTCGGCCGAGCTCGCGCACCAAGGTGGCGGCATCCTCGGCCAGCCGTTCCGGGGCGAATCGACGCGGGACGTCGAGCTCGGGCTCAATGCCGATGAAGCGAAATCGGCGCGCGAAGTAAAGCTCGTAGAGGCGCTCGCTGATCCCGGCCTCCACGCGGTGACGTACCCGCAAGACCTCAGGGTCGTTCGCTAGCGCGCTCGCGAGTTCGTCGGCCGCGGAGATCGCGGTTGGCAGGTCGGCGTGCTCGATCGTCACCACCATCGTCCGCGCGGCTGTGCTATCGGCGAGCACGCGGATCCACCGGCCACCCCGTTCCGTCTCGGTATCGAGTGCGAAATCGGTGATCGACGTCGCGATGGGAATTCCGCAGGCGAGTCGGAGCCCCGCAAGCGCCACCAGCAACAGCGTGAGCAACGTGGCCAGGCCTATCCGCCGGTGCGGCGGCGATTCGGCGACTGTCGGCTGTGCGCGATCGGATCCAGACAAGGGGCGCGGCGACGATACCGCGACGGCGGGGCCGTCGGCGCGCGTCATCCCGGGATTCCGCGGGCAGCCTGACTACGTGCGCGTCACCGGAGTTCCCGAGCCCATTCCCCGCTGAAGAATTTCGGCGTTTGCCGTGCGACTTCCTGGAGGCACGCGGCCCAAGGCAGGGAGATGATCGCCCGTTTCGCAGTCCCTCTTTGCGCACTTTTGGCCTGCGTGCCGGCGACCCAGGCCCCGGATTGCCTCCCAGGGAGCGAGGGATGCATGTGTGCCGCGCAGGTGTGCGGCCAAGGACTGGCCTGCCTTTCCGACCTTTGTGTCGCTCTGCCCGATGGCGACACGGGGGACCTGGGCACGGGGCCCCTGTCACGGGCGCGGCAACGTGGTCATCGGCGTGCGGTGTTCCGGCAACCCCTCACCAGCACCGCTCGTACGACCAACCGTCGTCGACGTACGCGGTGCAGTCGTCGTCATCGTCGCCGCCGATCATGTCGTCGATCCACCGCACCTTGTGCTGGACCCGGACGGCGCGCATCTTGCCACCCGCCTCCGCGCAGTCGTCGCCGGGGTCGTCGATCTCGAACGACGTGTTGAGGCCGGCCACCACCGCGAAGCCGCTCGGCGAGACGTCGCGGATGGGCCCCCCCGAGTCACCCTTGCAGATCCGACTCGCGTCGTCCGCATCCATGAGGAAGTGGTACGGGCCGGACCAGCTCTCGTCGTACCACATGAACCGCAGCGTCCCGCTGCCGCCGTTGTTGTTAACAACGCCGCGACCGAAGGCCTTCATCGTACCCATCGTGCTCAGGTACCCGGTGTAGAGTCGGTGCCGATCCCCGCTCGGGAAGCCGAAACTCCCCTCCGTCAGCTTGACCAATGCGATGTCGTCGCCGTCGTCGAGACCTCCGCCGTAGGTCCCCGTGTAGTTCGGGTGGATGTTGATCCGTACGGTGCCGGTGAACTGTCCCCCGCCGAAGTTCTTGATCGTGTAGTCGTCCTTCCAGAAGTTCTTCTCGCCGCCCGCCCACTGATCCACGCAGTGCGCCGCTGTGATGAGTGCGCGTTCGTGGATCAGCACGCCGGTACAGCCGCCGGTGAGCTCCAGCACGCCGGGGGTCGTCTGGTTGGTGCCGTCGGCCGCCGCGATGCGAAGCTCGCTGGTCGCCGGCGTTTCGAGCGACGGGAAACTCTCGATGTAATCCCGATAGGCGACGAAGTACTCGCCGGCGTCTTCGCAGGTGTCTACCGCCTCGATGCCGAGCGCCGCGGCGAGATCGGGGTGTTCTTCCAGCGTCGCGTTGATCTGGTCGCGATCGAAGCTGCCGCCGTCGCACGGCAGCAGGGGACCGCTGCGATCCGTCTCGAAGGTGGGGGTGGTGCGCTCGGACGATGACTCGCATGCGGAGCCCGCGAACGAGAGCGCGAAGAGGGTGTGTCGGAGAGTTCGCCGTTCCATGATCGCCCAGACGCCCGACGGCTCCCGCCGGATCACGGGCCCGCACGCCGTCATGGTGGTCTGGCTAGCGTGTATGTTCTCCGACCGGCCAAAGCCGATGCAGCAATTTCATGGCAACCGAATCACTGGTTCTGATCGATCCAGCGCTCAATCTCCGCGACGCCGCCGTCGTGCTGCGTCGCGACCTCGAGCGCGCGTTGTGCTGTGCCCAGCGCGTTCTCGCGTCGGCTTGAGCGGAGCTGCGTCTCGGCGAGGCCCATCAGCGCTTTCTCGAGGTTGCGGGACGCGGTCGAGGTGTCGGGATGGTCGGCGCCGAGGGATTTCTTCAGGCCCTCCAACGCCGGCGCCAGCTGACGAACCGCATCCTCGTAGCGCGCCAGGTCCAGGTAGAAGTCGCCGAGGTTCTGACGCAGTGCCGCCGTCGCGAGATGGTCGGGTCTGGTCTTCTCGAGGCTCGCCAGCGCGTCCAGGTACTCGCGTTCTGCGGCAGCCATACGCCCCTGCCGAGCGTACACGCCGGCCAGATCCGCCCGGACGGCCGCGAGCTCGGGGTGGTCCGGAGCCGAGACGCGCTGTCGGATCGCCACCGCGCGCGTCAGTTCGTCGGTGGCGTCGTCGAGTCGATCCATCGCGGCGTGCATCGAGCCCAGCAACCACAACGCGTCGGCGACCTCGGCATGCTCCTCGCCGTATGCCCCATGTCGAATGGCGAGCATCCGCTCGTAGGTCGATTCGGCTTCGTCGTAACGCTTCTGCATCTCGTATGCGACGCCGAGATTCCGCAGTGGCAGCGCCATGTCCGGATGCAGAGGCCCCAGCGAGGTCTCGACGATCTGCACCGCGCGCGCGTGCTCACGCTCGGCGGCCTCGTACCTGGCCTGCCGCGTGTGCACGAGGCCGAGGTTGTTGTGGGCGAGCGCCAGCGAAGGGTGACCCGAACCCAGCATCTGCTCGCGCAGGCGCAGCACCTCCTCGAAGGCTTGCGCCGCCAGCTCGTACTTACCCTGCTCGAGATGCAGCGTGCCCAGGTGGAGGAGCAGGCTCACCGCAACGGGACTGCCTTCGTCGCCCTGGCTGGACTTCAGGCCGTTCGCCACGCGGGCCCAGACCTCGGCAAGTTCGGCCTTCGACAGCTTCGTTCCGACCACGAAGACGAGCTGCGACGAGGCTTCGAAGGCGAGATCGTACTCCGACATCGCCATCGATCGCGCGAAGAGGTCTTCAAAGATCTCGCGCGACTTCTCGTATTGCCCCGTCCGCAAGCGCGCGAACGCTGTTGTGTTGCGCACCTGCAGCCGCAGTCGAGTATCGGGCGCGTCGATCACTTCGCCGTACAGGTCGTTGCTTACCTGCTCTGCTTCGCCGTACCGCCCGACGAGATCGAGCGCACGTACGCGCGCGAGTCTGGCACGAACGGCGGTGGAGGCTTGCGGATCGCCGTCGTTCTCGTCGTCGCGATAGCGACGGACCGCGGTGTCGTCGACGCAGGGGCCCATCGGGGCCAGCCCAGCCACCGCGCCGACCACTCGACGCACGGTCCCCTTGTCCAAGTCGTTTACCAGCGCGTCGAGCAATGCGGCGAGCCCATCGCGGCGCTCGCTCAGGCACCGCTGCGACCACGTCCACAGCTCGCCGTCACGCTCGCGGTCCACTTCGGTCGCTACGCATAGCTCGCCGTAGTGCGTGCGCCATTCGTCGGCGTAGGCGTCGAGGTACTCTATCGCGCGCGCAAAGCTCGTCTCAGCGAAGGGTGCCCCAGTGGCGGCCATCGCGGCGTGGAGGTCGTTCGCGACGGTTTCGTTCCACACGCTCGCGGTCTCGTCCGCACGGCTCGCGCAGTCGCGTCGGCGCCGTTCCTGCTCAAGCTGCCACAGCCCTACACCGGTTGCGGCCGCGAGCAGCAGTCCTCCGCTCGCGACGGCGATCCGGCGCGAGCGAGCGCTCGCCGTCCCGCGCTCGAGCTGGTCGGCGAGCTCCGCCACGGACGACCAACGCGCGCCCGGTTCGGCGCGGAGGCCCCGCAGCAGGATCTCGCGCCACCAGCGGGGCACCTCGGTTCGCTCCGCTGGCGGCGGAGTCGGTGGCTCACTGAGCGCGCAGACGAGCGCCGTCACGCTGTCCGCGGCGAAGGCACGTCGACCGTACGCGGCCTCCCAGAATGCGGCGCACAGGCCCCACTGATCCGACCTGGCATCGCCCTGGCCCGCGAATTGTTCCGGGGCCATGTACGCCGGCGTACCGACCACCGCACCGCTCTGTGTGAGGCATGCGTCGGCTTCATCCTCGCGCACGCGAGACGTCTCCGACCGCGCGTCGTGCTCTGCCATCGCACGCGCGAGACCGAAGTCGGCGATCCGCGCGCGCCCGTCGACTCCGACCAGGATGTTGGCCGGCTTGACGTCGCGATGGATCACGCCGGCATCGTGGGCAGCGGCCAGCCCACGGGCGGTCCCAATGGCGATGTCGAGCAGTTGCTCGAACCGCGCGCGGCTTCCTGGCGGATTCTTGCTGCACCAGTCCGCGAGGCTGCCGCCCTCCACGTGCTCCATCGCGATGTAGACGCGATCCGCCTCGAGGCCGACGTCGTGCACCGTGAGCACGTGCGGATGCTTGAGCCGCGCGAGCACCTGGGCCTCGCGAACCAACCGCGCCCGTTCGGTCGGGTCGGCTCCCGCTCGCAACAGCTTCACCGCGACTCGCCGATGGAGTCGCTCGTCTTCGGCGAGGTAGACCGCGCCGTGGGCCCCGCGACCCAGCCGCGCCACGATCTCGAATCGTCCGACCGACACCGGTTCGCTGCGGCCGAACATCTGCTCCCGCAGCTGCCCGAGCATCACGCGCGCATCGAGGTCCGCGAACGGGGACTTTAGCGTCGCATCCCCTCCGTCCGTGTGGGTCGGGTCCACGCCGAGCAGTCTACTCCGGCTGGATCACGTCGTGCTGATGATGATGCGGTCGTGGGTGCGCTCGGGCGGCACGAGCAGCAATTCCTCAAATCCGGATCGAGCCGATGACGTCAGCGGTGACGAGAGGATCGCCAGCCCGTAGAAGCCGCTCGAATTCGTCACGAGCTCGACGCAGGCGACTCTTGACGGTACCGACCGGGATCTCGAGCGCGTCGGCGATCTCCGCGGTAGTGAGCTCGCTCCAGTAGTGCAGCTCGATCACGACCTGCAAGTCGACCGGCAGCGACCGCAGGGCCGACAATACCTGGGCGTCGCGGGCCTGGCGGCCGAGCACACTCGCCATCGAGGTGTTCAGCTCGTGGACCGAGGGCAGCTCGCCCGGCAAGTCCTCCCGCCTGCGGCCGCGTTTGCGCAAGAAGTCGTAGAGCTTGTTCCGCGCCATTCTCAGCAGGTACGACTCGAAGTCGAGGCACTCGGCGAGTTTGTCGCGGTTCTCGACGCACGCAACCATGGTCTGCTGGACAATCTCCCGCGTATCGTCTCCGACCTTGTTGAACAGGAAGCGATAGAGGCGCGGGAACACGCGGCGCAGCAAGTGATCCCCCGCATCCGAGTCGCCGTCGCACCAGGCGGCCAGCAGCTCCGCGTCGCTTCGCTCCTCCTTCGCCATCAGGATCAGTCGCGTACTTTACTCCGATGCCGAGTGGCCGCCACACCCTGTCTCGATCGCACGGAATCGAGGCCTGGTCGACCAGACATCGTCCACTTCGCGCGCCGAGCATTCCCGTCAGGGCGGGGCGTAGCCCGACAAGTCGGCCATCGAGCGCGGTGTGAGCCTGAATTCGTCGAAGGAGTAGTCGAGCGGGCCTTGGATCATGGTGAACGTCGCGTCGATGCCAAAGTCGGCAAAGTCGCCGGCCTGGGCGTCGTAGATCCGATCGTCCACCCACGCGGTGCTGCCGTCGCTGGACTCGACGCGGAAGTCGTGGACCGCGGGCATCGGATGGAGCTCAGCGACGCGGATCGACGGGTCGGAGATCTGCAAGAACACCGACTCCCAGCTCTCGCCGATGTCGGCGAGTCCGATCGGCTCGGGTTCGGGGACGTTACCCCCCCCGGGGCTGTCGGTGACGGTGATCGTGCCGGCAGCGACATTGATCTCGCTCAGCCCGAAGAACTCCTCGTACGTGCCCGTTACCGTCAGGACGTCGCCCGGCGCGGGCAGGCGGGCGCCCATGCCGGTGAACACCCAGATGCCGCTCCACTCGCCACCCGCGGGGTCCTGCATGAAGAACCCGTTGTTCGCGACCGCCGTGCAAACTGCACCGCTGACGGTGGCGATCGTGTCGACCGGCACCTCACCCTGTTGGATCTCGTAGATCGTCACCTCGGTTCCTGATCCCGTGGTCGACGCGTCGGTGTCATCGCCCGTCGTGGTCGAGTCGTGATCGGTGGTCGTCGAGGCCCCGGAGGTCGAGTCGTGATCGGTGGCCGTCGAGGCCTCGGCGGTCGAACCGTGATCGGTGGTCGTCGATTGCCCCGTGGTCGAGCTCCGATCGGAGCTGGTCGCGGGCTCGCTCGCCGCCGAGCCGCCGGAGTCCGGGGGGCTCGAGTTGCCCGTCGACTCGCCCGTGCTGGTTGCCTCGGCGCCGTTCGTCTGACTCGCCGGTGCGCTTGGGTCGAAGCAGGCGCCGCTCAGCAGGAGTACAGAAACCGCGATTTCAAAATCCTGAGTTCGCATGGGCCTTCCTGTCAGACGTCCGCATGCAGTGCGCGGATTCCTGGATCCTACACCCATCGGTCGGATGCCCTACCTCGAGCAGGCGCCCGTCGACGCCGGTGCCCTCCGCGCGCGCCTCCGCGAGGCAGTGACCTCCGTGATCCGGATCGCGAGCTCGGACGTCTGGCAAACGAGGAGTTCATCGAATGCTCAAGATCCTTGGACCGTTCGCAGTCGTGTTTGTGGGTGCCCGCTCGGGCGTGCGAGCCGACGAATGCCAGCGGTCCGGCGAGGTTCACGAGGTCGACCTCGCGAAGATGGATAAGGTGGAATGGAAAAGCGCCCCGCGAGACGTGGGCGCGGGCATGCGTCGGGAGTGACAGGCGACGAGCCCTGCCTCGCCGTCGGCGGGGGCCGGCTGCCAAGGCGTCGACGGCCATGGACATACGCTGGCCTCGCCGGCGATCACCGGGGTGGGGCTCGAGCTCGCGGACGGCTCGCTGGTGAGACATCGGTGCGCATGCATGCCCGGCGACGAGCTCACCTACGCGCGCTACGAGAAATGCGTCGTTCGCGGTGATCGGACGCGCGGCACGACCGTCTACCCGAGGCCGTTAGGTGCGGACATGCAACTCGACCTCGCACAGGAGCGAAGCGCACGTGGCACACGCGTTCTCATCGGTGTCGCCGCTCTGGCGGCGCTCGTCAGTCGATACCTTCAAGGGCCCGCTTGAGGCGGGTTGATGCGGACGCCGTCCTCGGAGCGGATTCCGCCGCCGCACCGATGAAACGCAATCTCCCAATGTGGTCGCGATTCCATTGTCTTGCGCCGGCAGACATCGGTCGGCGAGCCTCGCTCGTGCTCCGGCTGTTCCGCACGCGCGTGCCCGGTAGCTCGCGGTGGAAGACGATCGGGGCCCGACGACGACGGGCAGGAATCCGGTCGCGTCGAGGCTGAGCATCCTGTGGCTCGGCGCGTGCCTCGACCACCCAAACCAGTGCGGACGCGTGCAACGCCGTCGGGAGCTGCGTCGGTTCGGGTAACCCGTGTCCGGGGGCCGATGGCGACGGCGATTGCAGCGAGACCTGCAGCGAGTCCGCGGATGCGTGCACGGGCAACGATCCCAACGGATCGGCATGCAACGACGGCCTGTTCTGCACGAGCATGGATGTCTGCAGCAGGGGTTCCTGCGTCGGCTCGGGCAATCCCTGCCCGGGAGCCGACGGCGACATGGACTGCTCGGAGACCTGTGACGAGGGCGCAAATGCGTGTAGCGCCAACGACCCCAACAACACCGATTGCGGCAACTGGCGTCACTGCACCAACGGCTCGTGCATCTTCGAGTGCGGCGGCGGAATCTGCTGCGAGGACGGCGTCTGCATCAACCCGCCGCAAGAGTGTCCTTGAAACGCTTCGACTGACGAGCGCCGCGGGAGTGGCTGGAGTAGGCCAATGGCGCGTTTCGTCGCGTGCCCGTCACTGGCGTCCCCGAGCCTTGGGGTCTCGCGGGTCGACGACGAGGGAATGGGTGTTGTCGCCGCAGGGCGCGCACGACGGCGCGAGCGACAACGCGCGCGCAGCGTCGCGGCACTCGCCACCACGGAACCGCGATGGTCGTGGGCATTGGGTCGAATGACGGCATGCGGCACCGCCGAGGCGTCCCCCAGGCCATATGTCACGCAACCATCGGGCAATCCTCTGCGCTCTGAATGTTGTCGGCTGCTCGCCGGCTTCCACCACACCGGCGGCGGACGGGTCGTCTAGCTCGTCGATACCGCCGGCGTCGACTGGCGGCTCCGCACTTGACTCGACCGGCTCGGCCGAAGGCACCGCAGGTTCGAGCTCGGCGGCAGACGCGAGCGACGGACCGGCCCCGAAGTACGACGTCCATGGCGTGGACGAACGGGGGCCGTGTCACGGCCAGCCCGCGGGCATCATGTGCGATGAACGCCAGGCCATCGAATGCGACGGGAGTGACAACGTCGTCACGAGCGAGAGTTGCATCCCTGGGATCTGCATAGCGGACACGGGGTGCGTGGCGTGCACGGAGGGCCAGTTCCGTTGCTCGGGCCCGCGCGTGATGCGGTGCGACACCAGTGTCGAGCCGGTGCGGTGGCAGGAGATCGACGTATGTGATCCAACGGTAGGCGAAGGCTGTGACGGCGGCACCGGCACCTGCGAGGTCCTCGAGCCCCTGGGTGGAGTCGAGCCGACCGGCATTTACTATCAGTACGCGTTCTTCAACACCGAAGATCTGAGCGAATCTCCATTCGCGGATGTCGACTGTTTCGGCAATCGCTGCTACGTCAGTGCCGGATTCGACACGGACACTGTCGTCCACGTTTATCAGATCTCGATCGAGGACTCCGACGGCGACGGACAGGTCGAGCCCAACCAGCACCCAGACAATCCCGATGAGACAGGGCCGATCGAGCTCCGCACGCTCGTCGAGCTCGAGAGCGTCCCAGCCACGGTGTATCCGAGCGGTGCAGAGATCTACGCGCTCGAAGATCGGGTCTACGTCGCAGGCCCCAATATCACCGAGTATATGTTCAGTGGAGCGAGTTCTGTGATCGTGACACCGCCGCCGTGGTCCGCGTCCCCCGAGGTGCCCGCGGGATGGCTTAGTTACACCGGCTACGACGACGTCAACGGCGTCTGGTACGCCGCCGTGGGGTTCGAGCGCCAGGTCCTCCAATACGACGCGGACACGAATCAGTGGGGCATCGCGTTCTTGTTCCCGCACCTCGGTGGCGATCACTTCGACGGCATGGAGGTCGTGACCGATCCCAATACCGGGATCCCATACGTCTACGTCTCGGACATGACGAGCGATCTGCTCGCCCAATACCGGCTTGACCCCGACGAGGGCTGGGTGCAACAGAACGTCTTCGCGTACGACGGCACAAGCCAGGTCAAGGTCGAGGGGCTCGGTTTCGGACCGTTTCACCACTTCTGGGGGAGTGGCGGAGCTGAGCTCTACGAGATCGGCGGTGGCGATCTCCAGTACTACACCGAGCCAGTTCCGGCCGGATGAACACGCACGCATACCACGAGCGTGTCGCCATGGAACGACGCACACCTGGGCATAGGAGTATTCGCTCCACACGAACGGGGCGAGGGATGGCAACGATGGCAAGTCTTACGAATATCGGCGCGGTGGTGGGTGTGGTGTTAGCGCTAGCGAACGTTGCGGTGCCCAACGTGGCCCACGCGTTGTCCTCCAGCTGCGAAGGCGAAGACGGTAGTTGCATGCTGTCGAATGACGGGGACGGTTCTGTGTCGTGCGAGTGCATCGACGGCACCCTCGCGGTCGGCCCCGGCGGGGATTGGGCGGACTTGTCGCAAGACCAGCTCGACGGCGTCTGCAAGGAACAACTGGCGGAGCTGTGCGGTCCAGGCCCCGGCGGGGGCGTGCAGTGCTATGGCGGCAACGGCTTCTGCGATCTCGTTGCCGACCCGCCTTCGTATTCGTGTTTCTGCAACGAGCCCGGCACGGGGGGTGGCTCCATTGGCGACAAATCCTGGCCGGGCCTGACCGACGATGAGCTCATGATGGTCTGCGAGGAGTTGCTCGCGGAGAACTGCGTGGACGCGCCCGGCACGAGCGAAGGCGGCGGGAACGAAGGCGGCACCACCGACTCCCCGGGTGAGACGTCCGGCAATACCGCTGGAACGACCGACAACACGACGGGTGCCGACTCTGGAGGTGAACCAGCGTCCAGCTCCGGCGGCGAAGGTGCCAGTGACGGAGCGGGAACGAACGGCTCGGAAGGCGGATCAAGCGGCGGCGCCACAGGTGTCGGCGACGGCGAAACCACCGACAGCGTCTCGACCGGAGCCACTGCCGAAGGCGGTGATGAAACCGAAGGCGCTGGGGCCGACGGACAGAGCGGCGGCTGTTCGTGCCGCGTCGACGATCGCCACATCGATGGCGCCCTCGGTCTTGCGATCTTGGGTCTTGCGGCGCGGCGGCGTCGGTCGCACGGGTCAGGACGCCACGTGGCGTAGCGCGAACGCCACCTGTTCGCTTCGCTGCGGCACGGGTGCGTGTGCCCGGGACGCGCCCGGGGCGTGAGCGTCTCTTAGCTCAGGGGCGCTGTCTTCCAGGGATCGGCGCCTGGGTCTCGGCCCGCCGCGGCCACCACCAGTCGCTCCGTGAAATGCGGCCAGCCGATCGCGTGCTTTGCCGCTTCCGCGGGCACGAGGCCGCTGTGGGTGAGCTCGACCCGCGTAACGGGACCTCGCGCTTCGAACCTCACGCGCAGGCGCCTGGTGCCGGGCGGCATGGCTGCGTTCCCCGCTTCGCCCCAGGCGATCTCGATCAGGTGCGGGCGCTCGACGCGGACGAAGTGCCCGCGGATCAAGACACCGTTGATGTCGACCGAGAAAAGTCCGCCGTCCTTGGCTTCGAGGCGTGCGACGTCGCCCATCCAGCGCACGAGCAGCTCCGGCTGAACGAAGTGGTCGAAGACGCGCTCGGGCGTCGCCTCGACGTCAATGCTCGTCCGAAACGTCTCGCTCATGGTTTGCCCTCGACCTCGCGTTTGAGCGCCGCCAGCTTGCCGCCCCAGAACGACTCGACGAACGCCGCAACCGGCGCGAAGCCCTCGGGCCTGATCGAGTAGAGAGCCCTCGTGCCCTCGCGTCGCGCCTCGACAAGACCTGCCTTGCTCAACACGGCGAGGTGTTGGGACGCAGCCTGCTGCGTCACGTCGATCTCTGCGGCGATCTCACCGACGGCGCGCGGCCCTCCGCGCAGGAGCCGCATGATCTCGACGCGCCTCGGCTCTCCGAGGGCCTTGAACGCGAGCGCGGCGTTTCGCTCTGAGCGCTTCACAAGTATTGACTTGTGTAACACGACCCTCGCTGGTACACCACAAGCGTCCACTTGTGGAGCACCCTCATGACGACCATCCATCACGAAGCCGACGAAAAGCCCATCGGGAGGAGCTGACTCGTGCCGTACAACGAAGCACTCGCAGCGAAGGTCCGCCGCGCTCTGTCGGGAACGAAGGGTCTCACCGAGAAGAAGATGTTCGGGGGCATCGCGTTCCTAGTCGACGGCGCCATGTGCATCGGTGTCGACAAGGACGACCTCATCGTGCGCTGCGCGAAGGACGAGACCGACGCGTTGCTGGCGAAAGAGGGCGTTCGCGAGTTTGACCTCTCGGATGGCAGGCCCATGAAGGGCTGGCTCTTGGTCGGACCCGAGGCAACTGGAACGGCCGCTAGCTTCAGGGCGTGGATCGACTTCGCTCGCGGCCGGGCGCTGCAACCTCAGAAGACCGCGAAGAAGGCGGTGGGGCGTCGCACCAAAACGCGCTGAAGCGACGGTCGTGGATTTTCTTTCGGGCACCTGTCGTGGCCGGTCTGCGCCGGCCTCGCGCAGGTTACCCTCCGCCTCGAACCTCCTCCCGCGCCCCTGCCGCCCACTGCGCGTAAACTGACAAGATGGTCCGTCGCTCCTTCTCGGATGTCGGCCTCGTGCTCGCCTCCTCGCTCTGGATCGTCGGGTGCGGCGGGGCGGGGAACTCGAGTTCGCCGACGAGTACCCTTGACGCTGGAGAGTCGAGTGGCGGCCGCGTCAGCTCAGGCGGCACGATGGATGGCACCGGCGATCCAACGGCGGCGGAAAGCGCCACCACCGGATCGTCGAGTCGAGGATCGTCGAGCGGCGGATCGTCGAGCGGCGGATCGTCGAGCGGATCCTCGATGGGAGAGACGGACGGACCGCCGGACGTCGAAGAAGCGGACTACTACGTGGCGCCGGATGGGGACGACATGAATCCTGGCACGATCGATCAGCCGTTCGCCACGTGGCAACACCTCGTCGACACCCTCGAACCCGGACAACTCGGCTACATCCGCGGTGGGGTCTATCCCCTCGTTGGGTTTCGCCGTGACGGCGTCAACATCTCAAACAGTGGCACGCCGCGGGCGCCTATCCGCCTCTTCGTCTACCCGGGCGAACACGCCACGCTCGACCGCGCAAGTTATACGTACGACGGCAGCAAGTACTGCTTCTTCCACGGGGGCGACTGGTGGCATTTTAGGGGATTTTCGGTCGCGAACGTGAAGATCGACAACTTGGACGGGAGCACGTTCGCGACCGGCCTATGGGTTTCGGGTAGCCACAACGTGCTCGAGCTTCTCGACTCCCATCACCACGAAGGCGGTGGCATCGCGTTGGTTGGGACGGCGGCGGATAACCTCGTGCTCAACAGCGACAGCCACGACAACTACGATTCAATAGCGGGGGGCGGGAACGCAGACGGGTTTCGGGCCTCGTACCTGGATCCGTCCGCCACGGGCAACGTGTTTTCGGGTTGCCGCGCGTGGTGGAACTCGGACGACGGCTACGATTTATGGGAGACGAACGCACCCGTGAGAATCGAAGACTCGTGGTCGTTCTGGAACGGATTCATCCCCGGTACCGAGACGGCGGCCGGCAACGGGGATGGGTTCAAGTGCGGCCGAAATGATGATGGCCCCCTCCACGTGTTGACTCGTTGTGGGGCATTTGAAAACCGCGCACGAGGTTTCGATTCGAACGGCGCAGCAGGAGCGCTCGAATGGACGAATAGCATCGCCTACGAGAACGGAACGGTGCCGTTTCAGGCGCAGGGCGGCGCGGTTCACTTCCTGCGCAACAACATCGCGGTCGGCGGCGAGAACATCCTCGACCCCGCGGTAGATGACGCGTTCAATTCGTGGAGCCTTCCGGTTGTCGCGGACGCGAACGACTTCGTGAGCACGGATTCATCGGAGATGGCCGGCGCTCGCGAGGCGGATGGCGGGGTGCCACGCGGCGATTTTCTGAAGCTGAGTGCGAGCAGCGATTTGATGGGGGCCGGAGAAAACGGCGCGGACCTTGGCATGTAGTTGCCGGGGGTCGGCGAAGCCGACGGCGGCAGCCGTGCCGGTTACCCGCCGCCGGGCTCGTGGTAGCGGAATCCGTTCGTCTGCTTGACGAAGATCAGTGCATCGAAGGCTTGCGCGGGAACGAGTACGTCGAAGTGCCGCGGCATGAACGGAGGAAAGCCCCCGTAGGAATGCATCAGGTTCGGGCGGTCGAGGTAGGCGGCAACGTGGGGTGGGAGGCTGCCGCCGTGCCACGACACGACGCACATCGCGTGGCCGGTCCCCAGTAGGTCGTCTGCCAACATGCCACGGGGCGCTGGATCGATCTGAAACTCGGCGATGCCAAGCGCGTGCACGCCCATGAAGTCTCGCGTCGAGACACGCGAGACAGGTGCACCGTACGCATCGCCACCGAAAGGCGCGACAAATCCTCCGTGGTTGAACTCGAACCCGATCGTCCGCAGGTTCGAGCCGAACTGTTCCGCCAGCCAGCTGCCTGTCGTCCGCGGCTCGTCCACGGCCTTCGCCACGTGCCCGTTGTGCGCCCACACAAGCGTTTTTCCGGACCGCTCAACGGCCGCGATCGCGTGTTTGGCCATCAGCCGGTCACGGAGCGCGTTCGAGTCACATCCGTTGTCGGCACCCGTCGTCTCTGCCGCGTGACACAGCAAGATCTCAGCGTTGTCCTGCAGCTGAAGGATGTGCTCGTCGACAACCGCGAACGAAACGCCCTCAAGCGTCGCGCTACCCTTGCGACTCGCCCGATCTCGCGCATTGCGGAACGTGTTCATCGCGTTGGCGAGCGCCGACGAGCTGCGGGACGTGGCATCGAGCTCAAACGCCGCGCGTGCCTGCGCCAGCTCGGTTGCCGATACCGAAGGAGAAGCGACCAGCATCGCCTCGAGGTCGCGCGCGACTCGACGTGGGGCCTGAACGTCGATCCCGACGAACCGCAGGTGTTCTTGCGGATGGTCCACGTTGTACGCACGCATCCACTCGATCAGCTCAACGATCTCCGCGGCGTCCGACCACCAATAGCCATCGTCCTGGCGGAGGCTTTCGATTGGGTCGCCCCGTCCCGTCGTGATGTATCGGTCAATGCGCGCCCCCAAGCTGTAGTTGACCTCCATCGCGACCACGCGAAAGTCGTGATGTTCGACGAGATAGCGAAACAAGCGATCCTTGATGCGCATGAACTCACGCGTCCCGTGCGTCGCTTCGCCCATCGACACCACCGTTGTGCCCGCGAAGAGCTGCGAGAGTGGCGCGAGATCGGTCGGCGCCGCGCTGGGGTCGTCGGTCGCAAGCGAGATCGTGTTCTCCGCCAGCCACGCCGCCCACGTAGGTCCCTCGCCCGCGGCGAGCGGAGCAGTGGGTTCCGGACACGTCGCCCGGGCGCCGCACGCGAGCAACATGGCGCCCGCCGTCAACAATGCGCAAACACGAGCGACCAGTTCGAGCCGGCCGCCAAGGGGTTGTGTTGCGAAAGAACCTCTCTCCGGTGGCGTCCGCATCGCCGCGCGAGCGTATCACTGAATCGCCGTTCGCAGGCTTCTCCTCCAGACGCTCGTGTGCACCGGCTCGAACCCGCCGCCCACGAGCTGCGCTCAATGGGGCGAACCTTGGATCGGCGACGCCGGGCTCCAGTGAGGAGGCCGAGTTCGCCAGTCGAGAGTCGTGGCGACGACCTCTCCCTCCATGCCGACTGCCGCGGCCGGCTCGAGCGCCCTCGTCCCGTTCGCAGATCGAAACGCCTTCCATGGTGGCGATCAACCGCGAAATCGATGTCCTTCGTCGAGGCATGTTCGTCGAGCCGGTGCGGGTCGGCACGAGGGTAAAAGCGGACCATCGCGGTCCGCCGTAGAGGCGTCGCCTTCAGATCGATGCCGCGAGACCAGGA
>CADEGN010000157.1 GCA_902826865.1 uncultured Myxococcales bacterium | reverse complement strand
TGACCGAATACCGCGAGCTCGAAGGCGTGGATCACTGGCTCATCGGCAGCGATCGCTGGCGCGATGTCGCCGGCCTGACGCTCGAATGGCTCGAGCGTCAGGGCACGTGAGCCGCGATCGTCACCAGCCCGTGCTCGATAGCGAACAACGCTGCCGCTGCGCGGGTCGACACGCCGATCTTCTCGTACGCGTGCGCGAGGTGGTGTCCGACCGTCCGCGCTGAGATGCCGAGGCGCTGCGCGACCTCCTTGTTGGTGGCACCGCGCGCGACCAGCTGCAGCACCTCGATCTCGCGGTCGGTTAGACCGGCCGGGCGTGCGCGCGACGGTCGGGGGCCCACGCCGAGGATCGCATCGACCACGCGGGCGTCGAGCTTCCCGCTGCGAGCCTCGCCTCGCAGCATCGCGGACGCGGCCGCGTCGTCGAAGCCGGGGCGGTGCGGGCGATCCGATCGCAGCGCACACCAGACGTCGGCGGCCGCGAGCACCCGCGCGGCGATGGGCAGCGCGGTGCCCTCCAGCCGACGGGGATAGCCCGCGCCGTTGCAGCGCTCATGCGTGGCCTCGGCAAGCGCGGCCTCGCTCGCCAACGAGGGCGCGCGGGCGAGCAGTCGCTGCCCCCAATACGCGTGCAGGTGGATGCGCTCGCGCTCGGCGGCCGACAGCGGCGTCGACTTCTCCCACAGGGCGCACGGCAGCGCGATGCGCCCGAGGTCGTGTAGCAGCGCCGCACGCCGCAGGGTCTCGATCTCGGCGGTGGCCAACGCCAACCCACCAGCGGCCCGCGTCGCGACCTCGGCGACCTGCGACGAGTGACCGAGCGTGTAGACCGAGTAGAGATCGGTGAAGTCGGCGAAGGCTGCGATCACGTCGTCGACGCGATGGGAGCTCTGCACCACTGGGAAGCGGGCCCCGATCGCGACGAACGCGGCCCACGCCCCCTCGGGCTCGAGCGGGGCCACCAGGCCGCGTGCGTGCGACGTAAACGCATCACAGACCGCCGGCGCAAGCGCCCCGCCGCGACGCTGCGCGACCGCGACGACCGCGGCCTCGAGTCCGCTGCGGTGCAGTATCGACTCGGCGAAGTGGGCCACCTGTAGCACAGTGACCACGGGCTCGAGCTGGGCCTCTTGCAGTCGAGCCGGACCGCCGCGGCCATCCCAGCGCTCGTGGATCTGCGACAGCGCCGCAATCGCACCCGCGTCGAGGCCGAGGCGATCGCCGAAGCGACGCCCCACCTCGCATTGTGACGCGTACAGCGACAGACGCGACACCTCGGGACCGATCGCCGCCGCACCACCGGTGAGCCATCGCCGCAGCGTGCCGGCCTCGGGTGCGATCGCGGCCGCTCCGGCCCAGAAGCGATCGGCGACATCCCCGTAGTCGACCACCGCGAAGGCCTGCCTGGCGCGCAGGTCGTCGCCGAACAACGCGACCTCCTCGTGGGCGAACGACGAGCACCCGATGTAGCGCAGCAACGTCGCGTGAAAGACCTCGCGCTGCCGCGAGCGCTCGAAGCCTAGCGCCTCGGCGAGCCCGACCGCCAACACGCACGCGCGCAGGGTCTTGTCGTCGTGGTGCCCGTTCGCGACGTCGGTCGCCAGCGACAACGCCGCCAGCACACAGGTCCACTCGTCGACCTCCGCCGTCACGAACGACGTGATAGTACGCCCACCAGCGGACCGAGTGCCGTGACTCGCGTCATCGCCGGTCGATGTCGGCGTGGCGATGGGCACGGGCACCGCCGTCGCGATCGAGAGCACGGGCATCACGCTCGGGAGCACCCCGCGCGGATGATCGGATATGCTCGGACCCGACGTGCGGAGGCACCGATGCGCACGGACGGGCCTCGCGATCGCGCTCGTCATGGTCGGCGTCGAGCCGAGCGCCGCCGCGGCGCCCGAGCAAGGCCCGGCCTTTGAGCTCGAGTGGCTCGCGCCGGCGGGCTGTCCAGATCTCGACGACGGTGCCGCACGCATCGAGGCGTTCCTGGGTCGCCCACCCGGCCAGCCCGGCGATCCCGACGTGCGCGCGCAGGTACGCATCGTCGGGACCACCGATGGGTTCACCGTGGAGATCGAGCTCACCATCGACGGCGCGCCGAGCCAGCGCACGCTGCACGGGCGACGATGCGAGATCGCTGCGGAGGGCGCCGCCTATGTGATCGCGGCAGTGATCGATCCCACCGTGGATCCGCCGGCGCCCGAACCGGAACCGGAACCGCCGACGCCCACGCTCCCGACTGCACCGAGGACGCCCCCTGCCGTGCGCCCCGCCGCCGAGCGTCCCTCCGCTCGCCCCGCGGCGCCGCGGCGTACCGCGGCCGTGCGAGGAGCCCTGCGCATCGGCGGTGCGCTCGGCGTCGGCGCGCTTCCCCGGGTCGCCGGTGGTCTCGCGGCCAGCGCGGGCGTGCTGCTGCCGCGCCTGCGCTTCGAGCTCGGCGTGAGCCATTGGTTCGCTCGCCCCGCGCGACTCGACGCGCGACCCGACACCGGGGGCGACATCGATCTCACCGCGGCCGCGGCCCGCGTGTGCCCGCTCGTGGTCGCACGGCCGGTGGAGGTCCCGCTGTGCGCCGGCCTCGAGCTCGGCCGCATGCGCGGAACCGGCACAGGCATCGCACAACCCACGACCGCGCGCCTGCTGTGGGCAGCACTGTCCGCGAGCGCCGGGCTGGTCTGGATGCCCTCGCGGTGGGCCGGGCTATGGCTCGATGCCGCGCTGCAGGTGCCGATCAGCCGTCCGGTCTTCGCGGTCGACGGCGTGGGCCGCGTGTTCCAGCCGGCACCGGCCGGGTTCGTGGGGGCGCTGGGGGTCGAGGCGCGTTTTCCCTGACGGATCGCCGCCAACGCGGTCAAATCGAGCGAGATGGGAGGCACCTCGCCCGAAGAGCCTCGCAAGCCGAGCCTGACCGCGCTGCCGGGCGCCAGGCTCGACTTCCGCACGGTCTTCACCGAGCACTACGCCTTCGTGTGGCGGATCCTCGCGCACTTCGGCGTGCCGGCGTCCACGCTCGACGACGCGGCCCAGGAGGTCTTCGCTGTCGTCCACCGTCGGCTCGACGACTATGACGGCCAGAGCTCGGTGCGGAGCTGGTTGTGGGGCATCGCCCGGCGGGTCGCCGCGACGCTCCAGCGCGGTCGGATCCGGGCGCAGCGTCGGCTCGAGGTGGTCCAGCCGCCGCACGAACCGAGCATCCCCGACGAGGAGCTCGAGCGGCGCGATCGGGCGCTCGTGGTCGAAGCCTGCCTGGCGCGGCTCGACGAGCCGCTGCGCGAGGTCTTCGTGCTCACCGAGATCGAGGAGTTCTCGGCCCCCGAGATCGCGCTTGCGCTCGGGATCAAGCTCAACACAGTGTACTCGCGTCTGCGTACCGCACGCGAGCGTTTCGCACGCGCACTCGCCCGCGCGCGAGCGAGTGGAGAACGGAGCGCGCCATGACGTCGATCGATCCAGAAGCGAGGGATGCGCTGCGGCGGCTCGCACGTGCACGCACGCCGGACGCCGCCGCCGTCGAGCGGGCGTGGGCCGCGATGCAGGTGCGCCTGGCGGATGGGCCTGCGCCGCTGGAGCTCGGGCTCGACGACGCACGACGCGGGGGCCTCCGCCCCGCCGTGCTCGCACTCGCGGGCGCGGCGCTCGTGGTGCTCGCGGTCGCGGCCACGCGCATGGTCGAACGCTGGACGCCATCGTACGATCGGCGTGACGCGGGGCTCACCCCCTACGGCCAGGAGCCATCCGACTCGGAGCGGGCGGTGACACCACACGACCGCGCGGACGTGACGGCACCGGGCACGACCGCGCGATCGCCTGCGGCTCCGCCCTTGCTGCACGAGGAACCGGCCGCGACCGCGGACGGACCGGAGGCCATCGCACCGGTGCAGGCTCCCGCGACGCCGCGAACCCCACGCCGGTCCAAGTCGTCGACCGCCGTCGTGGAGCCCGCGCCGAGCAACAGCGACCTCGAGGCCGAGCTGCGGCTGCTCCGGCAGGCGAACGCCGCCATGCGTGCGGGTCGCAACGCCGAGGCACTGCGCGTGCTGGACCGACACGCGCGCGAGTTCCCCCGGGGGCAGCTCGCGCCCGAGCGCGACTACAAGCGAGCACGTGTGACCTGCGACCTCGGTCAGGTCGAGGCCGCGCGCGATCTGGCTCGGTCGTTTCTGCGGACGTACCCGCGCTCCCCGATGCGGGCGAGGGCCCGCGAGATCTGTGCGGAGCCGGGCGAGTGAGGCACGCGCTCGCCACGGCGAGCCTGGTGCTCGGCTGTACACCGCCCGACGACGCTCCGGCGCGCCTGCTCGCCGAGGTCGCGGCCGCGGTCGACCTCAATCCCGACCCGCGCGTCGTCGAGGTCGAGCTCGTCGCCGAGGTCGCGGAGATCGAGCTGCTGCCCGGCACGGTCACCGAGGTGTGGGCCTACCGCGACGCAGCCGACCCGCAGGCGGTCGCCACCCTGCCCGGCCCGCGCATCGAGGCCGAGCTCGGCGATCGCCTGATCGTGCACCTCCACAACGAGCTGCCCCAGGGCACCACGTTGCACTGGCACGGCCTCCGCGTGCCCGAGCTCATGGACGGCAATCCCATGATCTCCGGCACGGTCATGTCGGGCAGCTCGACGACGGTAGACATCGAGCTGCGCGACGCCGGGCTGCACTGGTACCACCCGCACGTCTACGCCGACGAGCAGATCCAGCGCGGCCTGCAGGGCCCGCTGCTCGTGCGCGCGCCGGACGATCCGGTGGCGGCCACCGAGCGGGTGCTGGTGCTCGACGACGTCGCGCTCGGTGACGACGGTGCGATCGGGCTCGACGCCAACCAGGACGACATCGTGTTCGGCCGACGCGGCGACGTGCTACTGGTCAACGGCGCGATCCCGGGGGTCGCGCGCGCGCGCGCCGGCGCAGTCGAGCGCTGGCGGCTGCTGAACAGCTCGAACGGGCGGTTCTTCGCGCTCCAGCTCGCCGATCTGCCGCTGCGCGTGATCGGCTGGGATGGTGGGTTGCTCACCGAGTCGTACGAGACGCGTGAGCTGGTGATCGCCCCGGGCGAGCGCTACGACGTGCTGGTACAGCTGGATGGCGATCCGGGTGAGCTGCTCCAGCTCGAGACCCGCGCTCCCCGACCCGACCCCGGCGACGACGGCGGCCCCTACACGCTGGTGCGCTTCGAGCTCGGGGGGCCTCGCGCGAGCGACGAGCTGCCGCCGTTGCCACCACGGACGATCGAGCCGCTCGCGTTCGACCCGGACACGCCGCAACGCTTCGAGCTCGAGCATACGCCGGGCGAGCGCGAGGGCACGGGAGCGATCTTCACGATCAACGGCGAGCGCTGGCCGCTCAACCTCCCGATCCACGTCGATCAGGACCAGGTCGAGGCCTGGGACGTGGTCAACCTCGGCGAGCACCGCCATCCTTTCCACCTGCACGGCATGTCCTTCCAGGTGTTGTCGATCGACGGGGTCACGCAGCCGCTCCTGGGCTGGAAGGACACCGTGCGCGTGGAACCGGAGAGCACCACACGCATCGCCGTGCGCTACGAGAATCCCGGCATGTGGATGTTCCACTGCACGATCCCCGAGCACGCCGAGCGCGGCATGATGGGTGATCTGCACGTGATGCCCGCGGGCGGATGAGCCTCAGGCAAGCAGCTGCCAGGCCGCGCCGAGCACGGCAGCCGCGGCGAGCGTGGCCGGCAGACCGACTCGGAAGCCCAGCATCGCCACCATCGCCGCCGCGGCGAGCACGGCCGCCGCGAAATCGATCGACGCGAGCCGCGGGACCACGGTGTGCAGCGGTCCCACGCGCAGGGTCTCGACCTCGGCGAACACCACGTGCAGCCCGAACCACACCGACAGGTTCAGCACGACGCCGACCACGGCAGCGGTGATCGTCGACAGCGCCGCCCGCACCCAGCGGTTGCCGCGGACCGCCTCGATGTAAGGCGCGCCGAGGAAGATCCACAGGAAGCACGGCACGAACGTCACCCAGGCCGTCATCGCTGATCCGACCACGCCGGCGACCATGGGCGACATCGACCCGGGGTTGCGCCACGCGCCGAGAAACGCGACGAACTGCACCACCATGATGAGCGGTCCCGGCGTGGTCTCGGCCAGCCCCAGACCGTCGAGCATCTCGCCGGGCTGCAGCCAGCCGAACTCCTCGACGGCCTGCTGCGCGACGTAGGCCAGCACGGCATAGGCGCCCCCGAAGGTCACGACCGCGGCTTGCGAGAAGAACAGGCCCTCGCGTACGAAGACCGAGCTCGGGCCGAGCAGCACCAGCGCCACGACGATGGGCGCCGCCCACAGCACCGAGCATGTGACCACGATCCGCGCGGCGCGGCGGCCCGACGGCGCGGTGTGGGCCAGCAGGCCGCGCCGCGCGAGCTGCTCGATCAGGCTCTCGCGCACAACAGCCGCGGGTGCGACGCTCGTTTCGCCGTATGCGTCCGGGCGCACGCACGCCGCAGCGATGCCGACGAGGGCGGCGCCGAGGATTACTGCGGGGAACGGCGTGTCGAAGAAGAACAATGCGACGAATGCGAGCGCGGCGACGAGCACCAGCGCGCGGCTCTTTAGCGCGCGCTTTCCGATGCGGCCCACGGCCTCGACCACGACCGCAAGCACGGCCGCCTTGAGACCGAAGAACACCGCCGCCAGCGCGGGTAGCTCGCGCAAGCCCGCGTACAGCAGGCTGAGCGCGAGGATTGCGACGAACCCCGGCAGCACGAAGAGCCCACCGGCCACCAGCCCACCGCGTATGCCGTGCAGCAGCCACCCCACGTACGTGGCGAGCTGTTGGGCCTCGGGGCCCGGCAACAGCGTGCAGTAGCTCAGCGCGTGTAGAAACCGCGGCTCGTCGATCCAGTGGCGCCGCTCGACCAGCTCGCGATGCATAAGCGCGACCTGACCAGCGGGACCGCCGAAACCGAGCACGCCGATCTTCGCCCACACCCGGGCCGCCTGGCCCAGCGACACTGAACGCGTGTCGGAGCTCGGGTCCGGTGTCGGGTTAGACATCGCGCGGGGCCGACCCTATCACGTGGACGCACGGCCACCGAAGCCCCTGCTGTCCATCGCACGATGCGCTGCTCGCTACACGCGACGGCAGTAGCAGTAGACGAACTCCTGCTCCGAGCCCCACGGTGTCTGGTGCGACTCGGTCAGGCTGCGGATCTTCTCGAACGGCGCGCCGAACTCCGCGTGGAGCCCATCGGCATCGTAGCGCACGACCTCGAGCCCGCTGCACCGTTCGGGTCCTTCGAGGGCGAAGGTCGCGACGATGATGTGTCCGCCCGGAACGAGCGCACGCAGGGCGTTGTGCACGTACTTGGCGCGTGCCGCCGCCTCGGTCAGGAAGTGGAAGACCGCGCGGTCGTGCCACAGCTCGTACGAGCCCGCGTCCAGCTCGACGGTGGTGACGTCCCCCACGATCCAGTGGACCGAGCTGGCGCGGCCGCCGAGGCGCGCTCGGGACTCGGCGAGCGCGCGCTCCGACAGATCCAGCACCGTGACGTCCGTGAACCCCTCGTCGAGCAGATCATCGACCAGCGTGCTCGCTCCCCCACCGACATCGATGATTCGCGCGCGCTTCGGCAGCCCGAGCTGGCGGATGATCGCGAGCGAGAGCCCGAGGTGGGGCTGGAACCAGCTCACGCCCGTGGGGCCCTTGCGGTCGTAGACCTGGTTCCAGTGCTCGTCCGATTCGGTCACGGCCCCGAAAGGCTATCACGCTCGCCGGTTCGCGGCGCACGAACCGACCTCAGGGTGGGACGATCGCGAAGGTGATGCTGTCCTCGGCCGAGTTGCCGTCGGAGTCGGTCACCGTCAGCGTGACGGTGTGATCGCCCACCGTCTGCAGGGCCGCGTCGAACATGTCGCCGGTGCCGATCTCGCCCTCGAGGTCGTCGGTCCAGACCATCGACATGCCGCTCAGCATGCCGTCCTCGGGATCGTTGGCCACACCGATGAACGGGATCGGCACGCCGGCGACGCGATCCTCCAGGCCAGGATGGTTGATCATCGCGGTCGGCGGCGCGCCGATGGGCCCGCCCTCGCTGCTGCTGGCGCTGGGATCGGTGCTGCCCCCGCTCGAGCTGGCCTCCTCGGACCCGGCGCTCGACTCCTGCTCGCCCGTGGTCGCGCTCGTCGAGGCCGTGGTCGTGCTCGTGCTCGTCGTGCTCGACATGGTCGTGCTGGCGGTCTCGCCGGCGCCGCCGCACATGCACGGCTCGAAGCCGCTGGTGTCGTGGGCGCACAGCTGCGTGCCCATCGATCCGTCCGAGCACGCGCACTCGCTGTACGCGCCGTGCTCGCAGCTCATCGCGTCGGTGCTGTCGCCCTCCCCGGCCTCTGGATCGCCGCACGCGATCGATCCGACGAACGAGCCCAGCACCCACGCGGTGACGATGTGGCGGGTCATTCGGGTGCTCCTGCGAGGATCCACGCGGCCAGGGTGTCGATCTGCGCCCCGGTGATCTCGAAGCCCTCGTCCGCCGGCGGCATGATGCGGAAGTCGCCACAGGTCGCGCCCTCGGTGAGCTTCACGAAGATGTAGCTCTGCTCGAGCGATCCGGGCGTCACGTAGGCCGAGCTCACGTCGCACTCCCAGGGCGCGAGCTGCATGAGCCGGTCGTACAGCGAGAGATCCGGACATCCGGGGATCGGCCCCTCGGGTGACCCGTTGGTCGCCGGATCCAGGTCGTCGAACGACGAGCCCAGCGGCACGTTCTCGAAGCTGCCCCAGCCGCGGCAGCCCTGCTCGGCGTTGGGGAAGTAGGCGTTGCGCGCGTGGCACAGCGAGGTGCCTGCGCCACAGCCGGTGTAGAGGATCGGAACGATGTCCTGCTGGAAGTCGGGTACGACGCCAGCGGTGTCGGTGCCCCCGTCGGTCGCGCTGGTCGGGTCCCCGGTGGGCGAGCCCTCTGCGGACGCGTCGGTGGGATCGCTGGGGTTGCTCGAGTCGCTGGGATCCGAGCCGGCGCTCACGCTCGATCCCGAGCTGACGTCCTCGCTGCCCTCGCAGACACACTCGCCGAAACCGATCCCGTCGGGCTCGCACACGCGCGCACCCGGGTTGCCGTCGTCGCACTCGCACGCCACCGCCTGACCCGGTACGCACGGATCGTCGGAGGCGTCGTCCGCCCCCGACTCGGGCGTGGGACACCCGAACATCAAGCCAAGCATGGCCCAGCAGCCCGATCGCACCCCACGGCGGCGCAGCGTATTCGTCATGCCCCGGGTTGACCGGCAGCGGCGGATTCCGTCGGGCGAAGTTCGCCGGGATCCTTCGCTGCCATCCTTCGCTGCCATCCTTCGCTGCCATCCTTCGCTGCCATCCTTCGCTGCGATCAGGTCGAGCCCCTCGAAGGCGCCGCCGCTGCCCTTGCGCTCGATCGCGAACTCGTCCTCGTCGTCGGACGCATCCGTCCAGGTCAGATGGGCGCCGCCGGTCACCGCCGCGACCGAGAGGCCGGTCGGCGCATCGGGAGGCGATCCGATGCTCCCGTCGTCGCAGGCGGGGGCGAGCGCGAAACAGAACAGGGCAGCACGGAGTGCAGGCGGGCGCACGCAGACGATCAGCGGGCGAGCGGCGGCGCACGTGGCGAATTGACCGTAGCCTTGCCGATCCGTCGGGCGGATTCGGGCCCACGGGGCCGTGAAGACATTTCCCGACGGATCGCCCGCGCGACGGCCAAACTGGGGCGTGGGCCGGACCCTCGCGCTGACGCTGCTGTGTGCAGGGCCCGCCTGCGCCCCGGTCGGGTCGCTCGGCAAGGACGACCGGGCCGACACCGCGCCCGGCGCGACCGCGGACGCGGACGCGTCGAGCACCTCGCCCCCATCGAGCGCGACCGACAGTGGAGGCGACGCCTCGGCGACGTCCGGCGGCGGCTCGTCCTCGGAGAACTCGTCCTCGGAGAGCTCGTCCGGCGCCCACGACTCGAGCTCGTCGGAGACCGGCGGCTCCACCGGGGCCCCGGAGTGTCCACCCGACGGGGGCGACGATGCGTGCACGACGTGCACCAAGGGTCATTGCTGCCCGGAGCTGTCGGCGTGCGAGGCCGACCCGACCTGCACCTGCATCGAAGAGTGCCACGCCGGAGGAACCGCCGTCCCCGAGTGCGAGCTGATGTGCGGCACCGACGGTGGCCTGAGCTCCGCGCTCGCGCACTGCGTCGCCGAGCAGTGCATGGCGGCATGCGCCTGAGCCGACGCAGTCACCGCGCTCGGCCGCACGCACTCGGCGGCCGAACGCGCGAGCCATCTATCGCACTTCCCTTTTGGCCGGAGCGCACGGCAGCACCGGCACGAGATTTTGAGTGCTCAGTAGTTTGCGCCGGTCACGACGACGCGGCTGAGGTCACCCCGCGCGAGATCCTCGCGGTCGACGAGCAGATACACCCAGTTTGTGCCCCAAGAAAAGCCGGCCGCGTTGTCGTACGTCAGCCGTAGGAGGCACTCGTACGCTGCGATGTCGTGGCTATATCCTTCGTGCGGGGTGAAACCATAGTGTTCATCGAGCCCTGAACTTGGATGGCCGAGCATGCGATGAAACTCGTCGAAGCCGTCGGCATTGTAGCCCGGAGGAAAGAACTCATCGTATTCGTGCCACGGGGTTCGATGGGTCCAAATCGATTCGAGCGCGTTACCCTCGGGAATCGTCCATCCGCGCTTGAACTCGAGTTTCGTTTCCCACTTTCCGCAGCGGGTCGTCGTCACCGCCATCGCGCGGGCCGCTGAGGGTTCGGGAAACCATCGCACGCGCAAGATTGCAGGGAAATCGCGCCCGCGATCCAAGCGCAGCAATCCCGTGAGTCGCGGGGCGCCGGGCGGAAGTACGGAGGTGGCTTCGGCCAGATCGATCTGGCCCAAGAACCCATGCGCGGACCAGTCTTCCTCGGTCTCGCAATAGGGTGTACCGCCAAACTTCGACTGCGTGACGCCAAGCACAGGTTGGGCCCCGCGCGCGCCGAACAGTCGCGCCAGCGGGTTGCGCCGCAGCGGTGTCGCTGAAACGCGCTGCGCCGTGATCGCGACGCACGGCCGCACGTGTGTTGCCATCATGCGCTCGGTCTCGTCGGCGAGCCCCGGACGATGGGCGTCCAAATCGGCACGGACCGGTTCCGGAAATCGCAGCGCCGGTGGTCGGATGTCCATGGATCGTGCTCGACGGCGACGAGTATACGGTCGTCGCGCTCGCCCGCCCCGGTGCCCGTCGAACTCCGTGATCCGATGCGGCCGTGGCGACTCCACCAGGGGCACAGACCGCCGCGACGACCGCGGCGCTCGCTCCCCCTCGAGGATGACCACGATGTCCAGCTACCACACATCCTTCACCGCTCGCTCCGCCACGCATCGCCAGCTCGGTCCGGCCGCCCTTGCGCTCGCCACCACCCTCGTGGGCTGCAGCCAGCCCACGGTGGAGCGCGAGGACTCTGCCCCCGCCGCCGAGCGGACCGGCGAGATCGTCGACAACGGCGATGGCACCTGGTCGTACGCGCTCGCCGACGATTTCGACCCCGAGACACTTGTGCACGGCAACATCGTCACGTGGCGCTACGACGGCCAGGCCCGCTTCTCCTCCGCGCCCACCTTCGGAGCGCCGCGGACGTTCGTGGTCCCCGAAGACGAGCCCAGCGACCCGCTCGAACAGATCATGCAGATGCGCCGCGTCGATCGCGACGGCCGCGTATGGGTGGTGGACGAGATCGACGAGGAGGCGTGGGCGCAGGTCAACCAGCGGCACCCCGCCGAGGCCGAGGGCGACGAGCCCGACCAGTCGCTGCCCCTGCGTACGATGGAGGAGCCGCTTCAGCCGGGCACCGTGGTGACCTGGCAGCCCGCCTCGTGGACCCACTCGGACTGCATCGCCGGCGGGGGGCTCAACCCCAACGAGCTGCACGTCTGGGAAGGCGACAGTCGCAACACGATCGTCAGCGGTCACACCGCGCGTCAGCAGACCGCCGTCACCATTCGGGTCAATGGCGCGGTCACGTGCTCGGGCGTCATCATCCACCAGGACGAGGTGCTCACGGCGGCCCATTGCGTCAGCGACGACAGCAACAACCCCATCGACGTCAACACGGTGCAGGTGTGCCGCGACGACATCTCGGCCTGCATCGACGCGGAGGACATCGACTTCTCGGGCAGCTACGGTGGAGGCAGCGGCTCGGGCGGGGGCACTGACTTCGAGGACGACTGGGCGATCGTCGAGCTCGAGCAGACGTGGTCGGCCGCCGGCTTCGGGACCGCCGAGGACATGGATCTCTCGTCGGCCGGCGACGACGTGCTCGCCGACCTCACCAACGTGCACAACCTGGCGTTCCCGCAGTTCTTGCCCGGCTGCTCGGTGTCGAGTGGCACGACGCTCATCCACAACCAGGAGTGGGAGCCCATCGCCTCGATCCAGAACAAGCGACTGCGCCTCAAGCTCGACGGATCGCCGGGACACTCGGGCAGCCCCATCTACTACTGCCCCGACGGCGACAACAACGTGTGTGGCGCGGACGAGAGCGGCTTCGTCATCGCCGTGTTCTCGGGCTGGAACACCGCCGACGATCGCCACGTCGGCCCCAAGACGGCCTCGTTCGTGACCGCCGCCAACGTGTTCCTGAACGACTGACGCCCACCCGCCGCGGCGCGGAGCCCTGAGCTCCCGCCGCGCTGACATCGGAGGCCGACGGCGTGCTCGACGTGTGGTCTACTCTTGCCGATGCGTGATCGTACCCTCGAGGAGCTATGGCGGGCCGCGACACCATCGACGGCGCGCTTCGACGCGGGCAAGGTGGCGCACCTTCCTCCGTCCGCGCAGCGCTACTTCCGGCACGCTCTCGCCCCCGGAGCGCGCTGCTCCGCGAGCGCCCGGCTCGAGATGCACGGCACAATCAAGCTCGCCGACGCGTGGCGACCGTTCACGGCGATGCAGGTGTTGTGCTGGGATCGCGGCTTCGTGTGGCACGCCCACACGAGCATCAAGGGGCTGCCGATCTCCGGCGCCGACGTCGAGCTCGACGGTGTTGGAGCGATGCGCTGGAAGCTGCTGGGGATCATCCCGGTGGTTCACGCCGAAGGGCCCGAGGTCTCGCGCAGCGCGATCGGTCGGCTTCATGCAGAGGCGGTCTGGCTGCCGGCGGCGCTGCTCGGCCCTGAGGTCAGCTGGTCCGAGGGCCCACGCGGCCCCGCCTTCACCGTGGACGCGCACGGCGAGCAAACCCATGTCGAGCTCGACACCGACGCCGACGGCCGTCTTCGCGCGATGAAGCTCGCGCGCTGGGGCGACGTCGGCACCGGTGGGTTCCGCTATGTCGACTTCGGCGGTTCATGCACGGCCGACCGCGAATTCGACGGCGTCACCATCCCGACCGAGTACCGCATCGGCTGGTACTTCGGCAGCGACCGCTTTGAGTGCGAGGGCGAGTTCTTCCGCTGCACGATCGACAGCCTCGTGCACCGATGAGCGCCGGCGCATCCGCCCTCACCCGAGCCAGTGCGGATCGATCCGGTCGAGCAGACGCATGTCGCGAATGATCGTGGTGTTGGTGACCAGCATGCTTGCCGCACCGAGCGCTGGGTACACCCGGATCTCCGCGCCGTAGCCGGGACCGCCGCCGGCATGACAGCGATACTCGTGGCCGTCGAGCGTGCCAGTGAACCACGACAACGCGTGGCCGCTGGGCTTGCCGGACGCGAGCGGCTGCGGCTCGAACCATCGTTCATACGCGCGCGGCGCCAGCAGCCGTGGATCGGCGCGCGCGATCGCCGATAGAAGGGGCGCCCAGCCGCTGGCATTGCCCTTGAGCCCGCCATAGGCGGCGCCATTGAGGTGGAAGGGACGGTAGCGGATCCAGCCACCTTCGTTGATGCGCAGTGCCGGGGGATCCGGCATCAGCGCGATCATCAAGGCAAGCGCAGACCACCGGCGCGTGTACCCGGTCGCGTGGCGACCCTCCGGGATCGCGAATCCGAGGTAGGCATCGGGGTCGTCGTCGCGAACGACATCGAGGATCCGTTGGCGCACGAACTCGGTGTAGGGTCGGGCCGCGAGCCGCTCGATCAGGCGTCCGAGCAGCAGGAAGCCGACGTTCGAGTAACGCGCCTGGCGGCCGGGCGGGGCACACTTGGCGTGCTCGCGGAGCACCCGATCGACGAACCCTCGCTCATCGAATTCCGCGTGATCTTCGTCGCGGTGGACCCACAATAGCGGCATCGGGTTGGGCAGGCCGGCCTGGTGCGACAACACCTGTCGGACGCTCGCACCGTTGCGATACGGAAGCTCGGGCAACAGCGTCGCGATCGGTGCATCCAGATCGACGCGCCCCTCGTCTTCGAGTTGCAGCAGCGCAAGTGCGGTGATCGGCTTGGTGGTCGAGAAGCAGTGGAACGTGGTGCGCGGCGTGGCCCGGCGCGGCGGCGATCGGTTCGCGAGCCCCCGACACACCGTTCGCGTCTCGCCGCTGGGACTGCGAAACCAGTACTGCACCGCCTCGTCGCGCCCGAATAGGCGTTCGAGGGTCGAGTTGATCGCGTCGGGCGCCGTCACCGGGACAGCATCCTCGAGCGCGCGCGTGGCGGCTAGGGCACGGTGCTAGCGTGGTCGAGCCGGTCGCGGAAGTCGCGGGCGTGGACGTAAAATTCGCCACACGAGTGTCCGCGACAGATCAGGGGGGCAGCGGCTCGCAGGCCGCCGGGTCCGAACTGGCCGGGTCCGAACTGGCCGGTGGTCGGTCCCTTCCCGGCCTCGAGCCCCTCGACGACCGAACGCTCGCCATGCTCGCGCGCTGTTAGTCCAGTTTCGGCGCCGCCGGCTGCGTCGCGGGCTGCGCTGTCCCGTGTGGTAAACGTGACAGGGTGGAGCAGCGCGATGCCGGCGTGCAAGGTCTCCCATCGCGCTTCCTGGACGTTTCGCTCCTGGCCCACGGCGGGCAAGCCAGCACCTACGCTGCGTTCGACTCGCTCCACGGGCGCGAAGTCGTCGTCAAAGTCCTGAGTTTGGCGCGCGTGCGCGACTGGAAGTCGTTCGAGCTATTCGAGCGGGAGTGCGCGGTGCTTGCAGCCGTGGATCACCCCGGTGTTCCGAAGTTCTACGAGCATTTCGCCGACGAAGCGAACGGCCGCTGGTACCTGCTCATGGAACTCGTGCCGGGCAAGCCGCTAAGCAGCAGCGGGCGACGACGCAGCGAGGAGGAGCTCCTGAGGCTCCTGGATCGCGCCCTCGACATCCTCGTCTACCTTCACGGGCTGCGTCCCGCTGTCATTCACCGCGACATCAAGCCGAGCAATCTTGTCGAGCGCAACGATGGCTCGCTCGCGCTCGTCGACTTCGGTGGCGTGACGCGGCACGCGAGTCGGTCGGGAAGCTCAACGATGGTCGGCACGTTCGGCTACATGGCGCCCGAGCAGCTCTTCGGACAGGCCGTTCCAGCCACGGACCTGTATGGTCTCGGGGCCACGATCGCGGCGTTGGCTGCGGGCACAGAGCCGGAGGACTTGCCGCGGAAGGGAATCGAGATCGACGTCGACTCGGTGGTCTCGAGCTCGCGCTTGCGTGCCGCCCTGAGCTCGATGCTGCGGGCCGATGTCGCCGAGCGGGCGCAGTCGGTGGCAGCGGTGCGCGCTGCGATGGATCGCACAGGGGCATTGGCACTTGTGCCCTTCGGCCGTGACCTGGCCGAAAGCGTGAGAACGGGCTTGTGCTACGGCCAGTCGCCGCGCCAGATCCGCATCTTTGCCGCGACCGCCCCCGCTCTTGCCGTGATGGTCGCGTACGTCACGATGAGTCTTCCGGCCGGCGTCATCGCGTTGGGGCTTTACCTCGCGCTGTACCCGTTCGGCGCTGGGGTGGTCCGAGGCTACCTCGGGCGTGACCCCTGAGTTGACCGCCGCGGCGCTGCTGAACTCGGCGACCTCGGTAGTCCGCAGGACGTCGGCATCGGCATCGGCCTCGAACGCCGACGGCCCGCGCTCGAGGCGGATTCCGGAGATCAGTGGAACACGTTGCGTGCGGCGCCGTGAGACGCGGACGTGCACGAGCTCCGACGGCGAACGCTGACGCTGGTCGTTGTGGCGGTTGGTGCCTGCGGACCGGCTCGCCCCGCGATCCGCGTCGAGTCCCCGCAAGCCGCGCCCACGGCTGTGCGACCCAACGATCCGTTGCGGGAGCTCGAGGCCGAGTTCTTCGTTCGCGACGGTATGATCGAGTTCAGCGTCGCGAACGGCACGCGCTGGCCTGTGGCGGTGTCGACCTACTGGGACTTCACCACGGTGCCCCCGAGCCCGCGAATGGGCGGCTGCGGCAACGTGGCCCCGGAGAGCTACTTCGTCATACGCGCGGCTACCCGCGGCGCTATCTCGACGGTGCCCGAAGCAAACCTCGAGCACCATGGATATCGGATCACAGTGCCGCTGGTGGTGTTGCCGGACAGTCGCACGGAGTACAAGCTGGTCGCCGATTTCCAGGTCGATCGCACGGAGGGTGTCGTGTCGATTCGACGAACGAGCAGCCGCGTCGAGCGCGATGGCCCGACGTCCGACGCCCAGCGCTTCACGATCGAACATTTGCCCGACGTTCGCGATGCGATCATCGCTCAGGCTCAGGCCAATATCCCCGTCCCGAAAGCGTCGAGCCCGGTGGCGGCATCGAGGTTACGCCGCAAAGAGAGGTACGTGTACAGCCCGGCAGCCCTGTTAGGTATTGATAGTGAGGGCGAGACGGCGGAGCTCACCGCGTACGACCCGGTTCGTCTCGAGGTCGTGTTGACGCCGACCGTCGACTTTCGGCTCGTGAACGACCTACCGCTCGAGATCGTTCCGCCCGACGGGCATCGGTTCGCGGTCCACATCGAGCAGTGGCTCGGCGACCCCGGGAATTGGGTCGACGTAACGCCGTGGTTCGCGAGCTGCGGGTCGGGCGGACTCCGCGACGACTCCGTGGCTTCCTCGCAGTCCATCGACCTTGTTGACCGCTGCGCCGACCTTGGCAGCTCGTTGCCGGCGGGAATCTACCGCGCAGCGGTGAACTACATGGTGGCACGCGGACGCCCGGGCACGGCCACCGCCCAGTTCTCGGTCTCGTCCGCACTTTCCGCCCAGGCGTATTGGGCCATGCTGACCGACCTCGCGACTCGGCAGTGCCTGCGCCGCCACGACGGTGTCTCCGGTGGCGACGCCATCGCGGCGCTGCTGCCCACGCACTTCACCCGCCTCGTGGATCCGCAGCGCGCTGCCGGGCTTCTCGATTGGCCGAAATTCACGATCAGAGAACTCCAAGTCCTATCTCGCGCGTTCATCGACACGCCCGGCGGGGAATGGGTCCTGTCCCGCGCCGTCGAGGCGGCGAAGGGCAGTGACCCTACGACTCGGCGGCGGCGGGCGACGCACTTCTCGTCGTTGCTACTCCACCACCTGTCGTCGCCCGTGCACGTGCGCTCACCGCTATCGCGTGCTCACGTCGAGCCGGCCTATACCGACGCGGTTCGGGTCCTGGTCACTACGCCGTCGCTGTGGGACGAGGAGGTCGTCGATGCGCTCGCTCGATTGCTAGAGCAGCTCGAAGACGGGCCCGACCGAGAGTTGGCTGCGACCATACTCGAGCGCATGCTCGCTCGCGGCGCGATCGCAGGAGAGTCGTCCGCGGCCGAACGAATCCAGGCGGCATCCGAGAACACACGGAGCGCCCGCGTTCGTGCCCTTGGGCGCAAGGTCCCGAAACCGCGGAATTTCGGGTTGATCTCGAGGTCGTCCCCTAGGCTGCAATGCCCGGCGGCACGCGCCATCCGCGAAATGCTCCGCTCGAGTGCCCGCGAATTCTGCCCATCGGACCACCCACGGGTCTGTGCCCCGCTTCCTGAGCGACGCCCCCCGCCGTGGCACCCCTGGCAGCACAGTTCTCCGGCAGCCGCTGCCCACTGGAGATAGACGCGCTGCTCTTGGGTTGGAGGAGCCGTAAGGGGCCGAGAGAGCGCGGAGTCGCGTTCTCCGCGAGCTTCGCGGTGCCCCTGCCGCCGTTGCGCGCGGAGCCGCGCGGGTGACGCTGGCTGAGCCGCATGACGCAATCGTTTTCCGGGTTGGTTCGACCCACCAGGTGCCATGCCCTTCGTCGAACCCCGGCCTTTGCCCGACGGCGATTCCCCTCCATTCTTGCCCGCAGACGTGACCGAGCCGGAGCATGACGTGGGCCAGGCCGACACCATTGCCGGTCCAAAGCCGTTGTCCACCTTCGACGAGGAGCTGCTACGGCGGACCGTGCGTGCGCGGATCTTCGGGGACGAGGGTCCGCTCCGGATCGGGCGCTATGAGCTGCGACAGCGCATCGGCCACGGCGGGATGGGGGTCGTGTATGCGGCCCGCGATCTCGAGCTCGAGCGCGAGGTCGCCATCAAGCTGCTGTTGCCGGGTCGTCAGGGTGGCGAGGCGCGGATGCTCCGCGAAGCCCGCGCGCTCGCCAAGCTCACCCATCCCCACGTCGTCACCGTGCACGAGGTCGGTCTGCACGAGGGGCAGGTGTTTGTCGCCATGGAGCTGGTCGAGGGTCCCTCGCTGCGCGAGTGGTTGCAGACCCAGCGATCCCAGTCCGAGGTGCTGGGCGTGTTTCTGCAGGCTGCCCGCGGCCTCGAGGCAGCCCCTGCGGCGGGCCTGGGCCATCTCGATTTTAAGG
>CADEGN010000156.1 GCA_902826865.1 uncultured Myxococcales bacterium | reverse complement strand
TCTCCGACGGCTCCGGCGCTGAGGTTCAACGCCCGCTCGCGACGGTGGTGATCGGCGGCATCCTGTCGTCCACGCTGCTCACCCTCTTCGTGCTGCCCGCGGTCTACAGCTGGTTCGGCGGCCGAAAGCACCCTTGGACTGGACACATGCGGGGCCCCGCCGAGGCGGTGGATACGCCACAGGAGGGTCAGTCATGAGCAGTGGAACGACGAGACTCGAGGTGCGCGTGCAGCACCTCGACTGCGAGAACGAGGCGGCGAAGATCGAGTCGGGCCTCCGGGGTCACGAAGGCGTCGTCGAGGTTCGGACGTTCCCGAAGGCGGGCAAGGTGGCCTTGATGTTCGAGCCCGCGAAGACCTCACGCGAGGCGCTCGAGGGCGCGCTGACCTCACTCGGGTTCCCCGTGGCCCGCGAGGCGGAGCCCGAAGCGCCCGGCTTGTGGAGCCCGAAGGTACTCGCATCCATCGCGTCTGGCGTCCTCCTGGCCCTCGGCTGGGGTCTCGCTCGCACGCTGACTGTGGGCTGGCCCAGCCTCATTGCATTCGGGCTCGCGATCCTGGTCGGCGGCTATTTCTTCGCGCGCGAGGGACTCGAGAAGCTCTTGAGAAAGCGGGTCGTGGGGATCGAGGTGTTGATGTCCACGGCGGCCCTCGGCGCGGCGGCGCTTGGTGAGCCGCTCGAGGCGGCGATGCTGGTCTTCCTGTACTCGATCAGCGAGGCCGCGGAGGGCTTCACCGAGCAGAAGACGCGGGCGGCTGTGCGCGCCTTGATGAAGCTCGTTCCGAAGGTGGCGCTCGTGCGTCGCGACGGTGTCGACGTGGAGGTCCCCGTCGAGAGCCTCGCCATGGGAGACGTGTTCATCGTGCGTCCCGGGGAGTCCGTCGCCACCGACGGCGAAGTCGTGCGAGGAGAGACGTCGATCGACCAGGCGCCGGTCACCGGCGAGAGCGTCCCTGTGAAGAAGGCCGCAGGCGACGAGGTGTTCGCGGGGACGATCAACGCCGACGGCGTGATCGAGGTGCGCGCCACGAAGACGTACCAGGAGAACACGGTCGCGAAGATCATCCACCTCGTGGAGGAGGCGCAGGAGAAGAAGGGTGAAAGACAGCGCTTCATCGAACGCTTCGGCGCGCGCTACAGCCCTGCGGTCCTCGTCGGCGGCGCGCTCGTCGCAGCCGTGCTGGTGTTCGCGCTCGGCTTCTCGCTGACTGCGGCCTTGCATCGGGCGGTCGTCTTCGTCGTGGCGGCTGCGCCATGTGCGCTCGTGATCTCGGTGCCGATCACGCTCGTCGCGGCGCTCGGGACAGGCGCCCGTAACGGTGTCCTCATCAAGGGCGGTGTCATCCTCGAGCGTCTCGCCACGATCCGGACCATCGCGCTCGACAAGACCGGCACCCTGACTCGCGGCGAGCCTGCCGTGACCGATGTCGTTCGGCTGGACGCGAGTCCTCACGCGGAGAGCGAGATGCTGTCTCGCCTCGCGACCGTCGAATCGCGAAGCGAGCATCCGGTCGCACGCGCCATCGTGGCGCATGCTCGCGCGCGCGGCCTGGCCGTCGGCGAGGCCACCGACGTACGTGCGTTGCCTGGCGCGGGTGTCGTCGCGACGATCGATGGAGTGGAGCTCCTGGTCGGCAGGCTCGGCCTCTTCGAGGGCACCGCCGGGAACGCCGCTGAGGCGATGGCGGAGGTCCGGCGCCTCGAGGTCGCTGGCAAGACGGCCATCCTCGCTGGGACCTCCTCGAGCGTCTGGTGCGTGGTGGCCGTGCAAGATGCCGTGCGTGACGAGGCCGCCGAAGCCGTTCGTCTGCTGCACGCGCGTGGGGTTGACCTCGTCGTACTCTCGGGCGACCAGAGGGTCGCGGTCGAACGTGTGGCCTCGACGCTCGGGATCAAGCGGTTCCACGGCGCGTTGAAGCCCGAAGACAAGCTCGCCGAGATCCGCTCCCTGGCCGCGAGGGCCCCGATCGCGATGGTCGGCGACGGAGTGAACGACGCCCCGGCGCTCGCGCAGGCGACCGTCGGCGTGGCGATGGGCGCAGCCGGCACCGACGTCGCGCTCGAGACGGCAGACGTCGCGTTGATGGGAGACGATCTTCGTCGCCTCGCCTTCGCGCTCGCGCTCGCCCAGCGCACCCAGCAGGTCGTCCGCCAGAACCTCGTGCTCTCCATCCTCGTGATCGGCACCCTCGCAGTCGGCGCGGTGGCGGGCGTGTTCAGCCTTCCAGTGGCGGTCCTAGTTCACGAAATCAGCGAGTTCATCGTCATCGGTAGCGGGCTCAGGCTGCTGCGTGCGCCGAGCGAAGGAGCCGCAGCATGAGCACGACGAGCCCGCGTGTCCTTCCCCTGATCCTCGATGCCCGCCGAACGCTGAAAGGAGGCGGCGCCGCGATCGCCGAGCGGCAGCGCGCCCGTTTCGCCGAGATCGTGGCATTTGCCCGCGCCAACTCGCCCTACTATCGCGAGCTCTACCGGGACCTGCCGGAGCGGATCGAGGACGCGCGCAGCCTGCCGATCACCGACAAAAAGAAGCTGATGGCTCGCTTCGACGACTGGGCCACCGACCGTGACGTCACGCTCGAACAGGCGCGCGCGTTCATCGACAGCCCAGAGCTCATCGGGGAGCGGTTTCTGGGCAAGTACATCGTGTCCACCACCTCGGGCACGACGGGGACCCCAGGGATCTTCATCTACGACGACCGGACCATGGCCGTGGTCAGCGCTGCACTCTTCCGATGGTTCAGCGCCTGGCTCACCGCCGCCGATGTACTGCGGCTCCTCGCCCGCGGCGGGCGCATGTCGATGCTGATGGCGACGGGTGGCCACTTCGCTTCCGCTACCGCCGCTGCTCGCTTGCGCAAGGAGCCCCGACGCGCAAAGCGGATCCAGGCCCTCTCCGTGCACATGCCGATGCAGGAGCTTGTCAAAGAGCTCAACCGCTTTCAGCCGGCCGCCGTTGCGCCCTACGCGAGCTTGGCCGCGTTGCTCGCCGACGAGCAAGAGGCCGGCCGCCTTCACATCAATCCCGTCTTCATGGTGCTTTCGGCCGAGGGGCTTCCGTTAGCTGAATACGACCGGATCGCCAGGGCGTTCGGCACCAAGGTTGGCAACAGCTACGCGGCCTGCGAGTGCATGCATCTCAGCTACATGTGCCGCGAGGGTTGGCTGCACGTCAACGCCGACTGGGTCCTCTTGGAGCCGGTCGATGCCGACCACCGGCCGACGCCACCGGGCCAACACTCGCACACGGTCCTCATCAGCAACCTCGTCAACCGCGTGCAGCCGATCCTCCGCTACGATCTCGGCGACAGCGTCCTCCAGCGCCCCGATGCGTGCCCATGCGGCAATCCGCTGCCGGCGATTCGCGTCCAGGGCCGCGCGTCAGACGTGCTGACCTTCTTCACGCAAAGCGGCGAGCGGGTCGCGATCCCACCGCTCGCGTTCGGGCTGTTTGGTGACCGGCCGGGCGTCGAGCTGTTCCAGATCGTGCAGGCCTCGCCGACCAACCTGCGAGTCCGCCTGCGAATGGTCGCTGGCATCGACACGGAACGCGTGTGGCACTCGCTGCAGACCGACATCCGGCACCTGCTCGCGGAGCGCAAGCTTGGACACGTCACCGTCGAGCGCGCAGAGGAACCCCCGGAGCAGTCGACCGGCGGCAAGTTTCGCCAGGTCATCCCCTTGGGCGCAGGCTCGACCGAACACGAAAGGAAGAAGCCATGAATATCGGCATGAAGAAGACCCTGGCGATGTCGTTCGACGACGCCCTGACCAAGGTGCCTGAGGCGCTCAAGAGCGAGGGCTTCGGCGTTCTCACGGAGATCGATGTCCAGAAGACGCTCGCGCAGAAGCTGCAGGTCTCCTTTCGGAAGTATCGAATCCTCGGCGCGTGCAACCCGACGCTCGCCCACCGCGCGCTGTCGACGGAGATCGACGCCGGCGTGATGCTCCCGTGCAACGTCATCATCTACGAGGGAGATGACGGACAGACGGTCGTGAATGTCGTGGATCCGCTCCAGACGCTGGCGCGCGAGTCGGCTCCGCTGGAGGCGATCGCGAAGGAGGCGCGCGAGCTGCTGGAGCGCGCGCTCCAGCAGCTCGGTTGAGGCACGCTCGGACCGGACAGGTTCGGGTCCCGTGGGTTCCGTGGGTAATGACTGAGGCTGACCGGGGCTCGACAACGGGGATGGGAGCATCTACTATAGTGGTTAGTAGATGACCAGCCACCGGAGGAGCCAGCCGTGACGTTCCGCCTTCGCGCAGGGAAGAAGGGCCTCGAACTCCGTCTTCATGACCTCGAAGCGACCATCATGGACGTGGTCTGGGGCAAGCAGCTCTCGTCCTTCGCAGTGGGCGACGTGCTTGCCATCCTCGAGAAGCAGCGGGACATCGCCTACACGACGGTGATGACGACCGTGACGCGGCTCTACGAGAAGGGGATCCTCGAGCGCGAGCGCGATGGCAAGCGCTACCTCTACTCCCCGAAGCTCACGCGCGAGGAGTTCCTGCAGTCGACGGCGCGTGAGGTACTGGACGAGGCGGTCGGTGGCCACCAAGCGATGGCCATGCTCGCGGAGAAGGTCTCCGAGGCCTCGGCCGGCGAGCTCGACGACCTCGAGGCGCTCATCCAGAAGCGACGAGAGGAACTCGACGCGTGATCGAGGCGACCTTCCCGCTGCTCGGTACGGCGTTCGTCGTGCTCATCGTGCTCCCCGCGTTCGCGCTGCTCGCGAAGGCGGGTCTTGTAATGCTCGAGCGCGACGAAGTGGGAGGGCCCCTTCACGGCCTCAACCTGCGTTACGTGCTCCTGACGGGATCGAGCGCGCTTCCCGTCGCGTGGCTGCTCTCGGCGGGCCTGCATCAGGCCGAAACCGGGAAGTCCGCGCTCGCGTGCTTGCTCGATCACGACACAGCCGAGCTGTGCTTCGAGCCGGGCTTCTTCGCGCTCATGCTGGCGGGTGCCATTCTCGCGGCGTCGATCGGCGTGATCCGGAGACATCGAGGTGTACGAGCCTCTTCATCGGACGCCGCGCGCACGCTCCTGCGACGTGTCACTCGCATCATCGCGAGCGATCCCGTGCTCGCCAGTCTTCGTGATCGCGTCGTGGTCACCGACGACGATGGATTCGCGCTCGGCACCCATGGGCTGCTGAAGCCGCGCGTGTTCGTCGGGACCGCGTTCGCCGCGCGTCTCTCCGACGAGATGCTCGCGAGCGCGCTCGGGCATGAGGCTGAGCATGTCCGCGCGCTCGATCCGCTCCGCTACCTGATCCTTCAGCTCGCGCTCGCCGTGAACCCGTTCGGGCGGTTCATGCTCGAGCCGCATGCCGCTCGCTGGCAGGCCGCGCGCGAGGCGCATTGCGATCGCGAAGCCGTCATCCTGGGAGCGGCTCCGCTGCCGCTCGCGGACGCCATCGTGAGAGCGGCGCGGCCCGGTGCTCGTGAGGTCGTCGCGCTCGGCGCGCGCGACACAGCAGTCCTCAAGTTCCGCATCGGTATGTTGCTCGCCTTCTCCGAGCGCGCTCCCGCCCGCTGTTGTCACCAGGGTCCCTCGGCCTTTCCGGTGGCGTTCGTCCTCCTGCTCATCGCGCTGCTCCTGCCGCACCAGACCGGCACCGCAGCGCTCGATGTGCTCCACACGGGCGCGGAGCACGCGCTCACCTACTTCTGGCGCTGAGGAACTCGATGACTCGATCGCACCGTACACGTTTGCCCGCATCTACTATGGTGCATAGTAATACCGCGCTCGCCGTGACGTTCTCACTGCTCGTCGGCGCATGCGCGCACGCAGCTCCGACGAGGAGCGCGGTCGACGCTCGCGAGGCGCCGCCGCCCCATCTTCGTGGTCCCGCCGATGGTGGAGCCGATCTTGGCCACGCCGAGCACAGCGATCCGGTGCCCGATCCCACCGCAGGGAGCGAGGTGTCGCTCGGCGGTATCTTGGCGTTCGCTGATCAGCGGTCGCCCGTCCTCACGGTCGCGCGAAGCACACGCTCGCGCGCAGAAGCCGCACGTGTGGCTGCTTCGATCCTCCTGCCCACGAACCCCGAAGTGTCGGTCGCCGCTGGTCCGCGCTTCGGGATCTCGGGCACGGGCGTCGATGTCGACGTCACGCTGATGCAGCAGATCCAGATCGCGGGTGAACGAGGCGCGCGCATCGACGCCGCGGACGCACTGCGGGACCTCACCGACGCGGAGATCGAACAGATGCGCTGGGCTGTGCACTGCGACGTGCACGCCGCCTTTCATCGCTCCCTCGTCGAACAGGAGCGCATGCGCCTCGCCGAGCGCGTGGTGACCTTTCAGCAGGAGGTGCTGCGCGTCGTCGAGCGCCAGATCTCGGCGGGCGAGGCGGCGCCGCTCGCGCTTCGCCTGGCGCAGGCCGAGGTGGCCCAGGCGCAGCAGGTGCTTGTGGCCGCTCAGCAAGCCTTCCTCGCCTCGCGCCTGCGCCTCGCCCAGCTCTCCGGCTGGCCCGTCGCGACGCCGCCGATGCCGGCCGGTGCCGTCGACAGCCCCCGAGACCCGCCGCCACTCGACCGCCTCAGCGCAGTTGCTCGCGAGCGCCTCCCAAGCCTTCGCGCCGGTGCCGCACGGATCCGAGAGGCCGAGGCGCGATCGATGCTCGCCGACCGCGAGGCTTGGCCGCGTCCTTCGCTTGGCGTGCAGTACCGACGCGAAGGCAACCCGACCACCGAGGGCGCGTACGACATCGTGATGGGCGTCGTCTCGATCCCCATCCCGAGCTTCCAACTCAACCAGGGCGAGCGCGCGAGGGCACGCGCCGATGTGACGGTCGCGGAGGCCGAGCTGGACGCGTCGCGACGCTTGCTCGACGGCCAGATCGCCGAAGCCCGCAGCGAGGTCGTCGCGGCCGCCGCCCGCACGCGCGCCTACGGGACGGAGATCCTCCCGCGCTTCGAGGAGAACCTTACGTTGCTGCGCCGCTCGTTCGAGCTGGGCGAGATCGACATCCTCGCGCTCTCCACGGGGCGCGAACGCTTCCTGCGCATCCAGAGCGACGCGCTCGGCGCGCAGCAGGACTACTTCGTCGCGTTGGCCGGACTCGAGCGGGTCGTCGGCGTCGACCTTTGGCGCGATGACCACCACGAGGAGAGCACCCCATGAACCGCATGCTTCTGACTTCCTTCCTACTCGCTTTGCTGACTTCAGCCTGCAACAAGGGCGGCAGCGCTGGCGATCACGCAGAGGAAGGTGGGCACGCCGAAGAGGCCGACCATCGCGAAGGCGAGCATGAGAACGAGGTGCATCTCTCGGCGGAGGCGCTCGAGCGTGCAGGCATCCGTGTCGCTGCCGCTGAGCGGCGCGCGCTGACGGGCGGCGTCGCCATCCCCGCCGAAGTGCAGTTCGAGCCCAGCAGCACGGCGCACGTCGGCCCGCTGGTGCCCGGCCGCATCACCCGCGTCTCGGTAGCGCTGGGCGATCGTGTGCGCCGCGGCCAGCTCCTCGGCGTCGTCGCGTCCAGCGACGTGTCGACGGCCCGCTCGCGGCTTGACCAGGCGCGCGCGAGACTCGCCGCCGCCGAGTCCACGCTGCGACGCCAGCAGCAGCTCTCGACCGAGGGCATCGGCGCGCAACGGTCGCTCATCGATGCCGAAGCGCAGGTAGGCGAGCTACGCGCCGAGGTCGAAGGGCTGCGGCGTCAGCTCTCGGTGTTCGGTTCGGGAAGCGCGGGTGAGCTTGCGTTGACAGCCCCCATCGAAGGCGTGGTGGTCGCGGTGCATGGGACGCTGGGCGAGACCGCGACACCTGACCAGCCCGCGTTCATCATCACCGATCCCACGAAGGTCTGGGTGCGCGGCAATGTCCCGGAGCTCGAGCTGGCTCGCGTCCAAGCGGGCTCGGCCGCAGTCGTTCGCCTCCACGCGTTTCCCGACGTCACGATGCCCGGCACCATCACATACGTCGCGCCCGCTCTCGATGAGCGCACGCGCTCGCTGCCCGTTCGCGTGACGCTTCAGGCTCCCGACGCCCGTCTTCGCAGCGGTCTCTTCGGGAGCATCGAGCTGGTCGGCGGAAGCGCGGACGAGCGCGTGCTCGTTGTCCCGGCCGACGCGGTGGCGACCCTCGATGGCCAGACGGTGGTGTTCGTCCCCGCCGACGAACCGAACAGCTTCCGCCCTCAGCCTGTCGCGCTCGGCCGTCGCGCAGGCGGCTTCTTCGAGGTGCGATCGGGCCTGGATGAGGGTGCGCGCCTCGCCGTCAGCGGCGCCTTCACGCTGAAGAGCGCGCTGCGCAGCGGCGAGCTCTCCGAAGGCCACGAGCACTGAGGGACACGCCATGAAGAAGCTTCTCGAACTTTGCCTAAAGTGGCGCCTCCTCGTCTTCGCCTTCGTCGTCATCGTCGCGGCCGTGGGCGTGCGCAGCGCACAGCAACTGCCCATCGACGCCGTCCCCGACATCACCAACGTCCAAGTGCAGGTGCTGACGAACGTGCCGGCGCTCGGTCCGGTCGACGTCGAGCGCACCATTACGTTCCCCGTCGAGTCTTCGATGAGCGGACTCCCCGGCGTCGAGGAGATCCGCAGCGTCTCGCGCTTCGGGCTCTCGGCGGTGACGATCGTCTTCGAGGAAGGAACGGATCTCCTCCGCGCGCGGCAGCTCATCTCCGAGCGCCTCGTCCAAGCGCGCGAACGGCTCCCGACAGGCGCTTCACCGGAGCTCGGCCCGCTCAGCTCGGGCCTGGGGGAGATCTTCCAGTTCGAGGTGCGCGCCGACAACATGTGCGCCGCCGGTCAGCCCGACACCGAGCAGTGCTACACGCCGATGGAGCTGCGCTCGGTGCTCGATTGGTTCGTGGCCTACGAGCTGCGCTCCGTGCCCGGCGTCGTCGAGGTCAACTCGTTCGGCGGCGAGCTGAAGACCTATGAGGTCGAGGTTCTGCCGGACCGCCTGCGCGCGCTGGACGTCTCGCTCAACGACCTCTTCGAGGCGATCGAACGCAACAACGCCACGGCGGGCGGCGGCTACCTCGTTCGCTCCGGCGAGCAGCTCCTCGTGCGGGGCGAGGGTCGCATCCAGAGCCTCGACGAGATCGGCGACGTGCTGATCGAGACGCGCGAGGACGGCGTGCCCGTGCGCGTGCGCGATGTCGCTCGTGTTCACCTGGCGCCGCTCATTCGCCAGGGCGCCGTCACGCGCGACGGTCGCGGTGAGGTGGTGACCGGCATCGTGATGATGCTTGTCGGGGCCAATGGCCGTGAGGTTGTCGAGAACGTGAAGGCAAAGATCACCCAGATCGCGCCCTCGCTGCCGCCGGGTGTTCGCATCGACGTCTTCTATGACCGCGCAGAGCTGGTGAACCGCACCATCCACACCGTCGCGAAGAACCTCGCCGAGGGTGCGCTGTTCGTCATCGCGGTGCTGTTCCTGCTCCTCGGCAGCATCCGCGGCGGGCTCATCGTCGCCGCAGCCATCCCTTTCGCGATGTTGGTGGCGTTCACCGCCATGAAGGCCCTCGGGCTCTCGGGCAACCTCATGAGCCTCGGAGCGATCGACTTCGGCATCGTCGTCGACGGCTCCATCATCGTCGTCGAGAACGCCGTCGTTCATCTGGCGGCAGCCGCGCGCGGTCACAAGCGTCCGATGACCTACGGCGAGGCCGCGGACGTGGTCCTCAACTCCACGCTCGACGTACGCAAGGCCGCCCTGTTCGGCGAGGCGATCATCGTCATCGTCTACATCCCGATCCTCACCCTCGCGGGCATCGAGGGGAAGATGTTCAAGCCGATGGCCATCACGGTGCTGTTCGCGCTGCTCGGCGCCTTCGTGGCGTCGCTCACCTTCGTGCCGGTGCTGGTGGCCACGTTCCTTCGGCAGCACACCGAGGAAAAGGAGCCGTTCATCGTGCGGCTTCTCCACCGGGTGTACCCCCGACTCCTCGGCCCGCTGATGACGGCGCCGAAGAGAGTCATCGCCGTTTCACTCGTCTTGCTCGCAGTGAGTGGCGTCGTGGCCTCGCGCATGGGCGCGGAGTTCGTTCCGCGTCTCGATGAAGGGGCCATGGCAATTCAGATCCTCCGGCTGCCGAGCGTCTCCCTGGAGGAGAGCGTGCAGAGCGCGACGCGCTTCGAGCGGGTCATCCGCGAGTTCCCCGAGGTCGTCACCGTGGTCTCGAAGACAGGGCGCGCGGAGATCGCCACCGACCCGATGGGCGTCGAGCTGTCGGACTGCATCGTCACCCTCAAACCCCAGGACCAGTGGACGACGGCGCACACGCGCGAGGAGCTGATTCAGCGGATGTCCGCGCGCTTCGCTGAAGCGCTGCCGGGGCTCGGCTTCTCGTTCTCGCAGCCCATCGAGCTGCGCATGGCCGAGCTGATCAGCGGCACGCGCTCGGACGTGGCGATCACGATCTACGGCGACGACCTCGCGACGCTCGAGCGACTCAGCTTGCAGGTGCAGGGCGTAGTCCGCGGCATCCCGGGCGCCTCCGATGTGCGGGGAGAGCAGCTCGCTGGGCTCCCGACCCTCGAGGTGACCGTCGATCGGGCCGCCGCCTCGCGCTACGGGATCTCGGTGCGTGATGCGCTCGACGCCATCGAGGCGCTTGGCGGTCGGAACGTCGGCGAGGTCTACGAAGGCGAGCGCCGCTTCAGGCTGCAGGTGCGGGTGCCGTCAGGCCTGCGCGACGACATCGACCAGGTACGGAACCTTCCGGTGAGCGGCCAGAGCGGCCCGCTGGTGCCGCTGGGCCAGATCGCGAGCATTCAGATCGTGGACTCGCCCGCGAGCGTGAGCCGCGAGGCGGTTCGTCGCCGCACGAACGTGGAGGCCAATGTGCGAGGTCGTGACCTCGCTTCCTTCGTGAGCGAGGCGCAGACGCGCGTGCGCGACCAGGTGCAGATGCCGCCCGGCTACGTCGTGCAATGGGGTGGGCAGTTCGAGAATCTCAGCGCTGCGTCCGAGCGGCTCGCCGTGGCCGTGCCCGTCGCGCTCGGGCTCATCTTCATTTTGCTGTACATGGCGTTCGGGCAGCTCAAGCCGGCGCTGCTCATCTACCTCAACGTGCCCTTCGCGGCCGTGGGCGGCGTGTTCCTGCTGGCCCTGCGGGGCATGCCGTTCTCCATCAGCGCGGCGATCGGGTTCATCGCGCTGTTCGGCATCGCGGTGCTCAACGGTGTCGTGCTCCTGACGACCATCAAGAAGCTGCGGGAGCAAGGAAGGTCGCCGCTCGAAGCAGCGCGAGAGGGCGCCGAGTCTCGGCTGCGCGCCGTCGTGATGACGGCGACCGTCGCAGCCCTCGGCTTCATCCCCATGGCGCTCTCGTCCAGCGCGGGCGCAGAGGTGCAGCGGCCGCTCGCGACCGTGGTAATCGGCGGCCTGGTCAGCGCGACCTTCTTGACCCTGTTCGTCTTGCCAACCGTCTACGCCTTCATCTACCGCAAGGAGGAGCCCGCGCCGCCGAACGGGGGCGGAGACGAGCCAGCGCCTGAAGCCAGCGGCGACGCCGCGCAAGCCCAAGGGGCAACGTGAAGAAGCACAAGCTCGACTTGGAACTAGCGCTCCCGAGCGACGCGGTGGCGTGTAACGCGTGCGTCGAGCGGATGGTCGCGGCTCTCGGCGCAACTCGTGGCATCACGCGCGTGCACGTCGACCGAGAGGATCCCGCGCGCCCGAAGCTTTGCCTTCACTACGACCCCTCGTCAGTCCGGCTCGAAGAGGTGGAGGCGCTCGTCGAGAGCACCGGTGCCGCGCTGAACGCGCAGTACGAGCACCTGTCTGCGCCCGCGGTCGGCTTGCGCCACGAACGACAAGCCCGACTTGTCGAGGGCGTGTTCGCCCGTCAGCCCGGGGTGCTCCATGCCTCGGTCGCCTTCGGCTCTCGTCGCCTCTACGTAGAGTTCGACCCTGCGAAGACCAGTCGAGAGGCGCTCCTCGCGATCGCGTCCAAGGCCGGCATCGTCTCGTATGCCGAGCCTGCGTCGCCGGCAGCAGCGGCGGCTGAGCACGAAGAGCACGAGCATGAGCATGGCGGCCCGTTCGGCGAGCGCTCCGAGCTCGTCTTCAGCCTGGCGTGCGGCGCGCTGACGGGCATCGGCTGGGGCCTCGAAACGGCGGGCGTGGCGTCGCTCGTCACGACCAGCCTCTTCGTTGTCGCGTACGTCCTCGGAGCCTGGTTCACGGTCAAGGAGGTCGTCGTCGCGCTGCGTGCGCGCAGGTTCGAGATCGACTTCCTCATGCTGCTCGCCGCGATTGGCGCGGCCATCCTGGGCGAGTGGTTCGAGGGGGCTCTGCTGTTGTTTCTCTTCACCCTCGGTCACGGGCTCGAAGGCTATGCGATGCGCCGCGCGCGCAACGCCATCGGCGCGCTGGCGAAGCTCGTCCCAGAGACCGCGCTGCGCATCAACGATGACGGGCGCGAGGAGGATGTGGCGGTAACGGAACTCGTGGTGGGCGACCGCATCCTGGTGAAGCCCAACACGCGCATCCCGGCGGACGGGTTCGTCAGCGCCGGGTCCAGCAGCGTGAATCAGGCGCCGATCACGGGCGAGAGCGTCCCAGTCGACAAGCGGCCCGTCAGTGACCTCGATAGCGCGCTGGCCGGCCCCGAGGGTCTGGGAGCGGAGCATCGCGTGTTCGCAGGCACCATCAACGGAGCTGCAGCGATCACCGCCGTGGTCACGAAGACCGCGAGCGAGAGCACGCTCGCTCGCGTCGTGAAGCTGGTGGCCGAGGCCGAGACCCAGAAGTCACCGACACAGCAGTTCACGGACCGCTTCGAGCGCGCGTTCGTGCCCGTCATTCTCCTGGTCGTCGTCGGACTGCTCTTCGCCTGGGTCGTGATCGATGAGCCCTTCGCTCGGAGCTTCTATCGCGCCATGGCCGTACTCGTCGCCGCCAGTCCGTGCGCCCTCGCCATCGCGACGCCGAGCGCCGTCCTGTCTGGGGTCGCGCGTGCGGCGCGGGCCGGTGTCCTCGTGAAAGGCGGCGCGCACCTCGAGTCGCTCGGCTTGGTTCGAGCGATCGCGTTCGACAAGACCGGTACCCTCACCGAAGGCAAGCCGCGCCTCACCGAGGTCATCACGCTCGACGGCGCCGACGAGGACGAGCTGCTCGCAGTTGCCGTTGCCGTCGAGAAGCAGTCCGATCATCCGTTGGCAAGCGCGATCGTGGAAGGCGCCAGCGTGCGGCGCCCTGGTCTCGCGATTCTCGAAGCCTCGGCGGTGGAGGCCGTGATCGGCTATGGGGTTCGCGCGACGGTGGGTGGCGCCGAGGTGGCGATCGGCAAGCCGGGCCTGTTCACGCGCGATGGGGCGCTACCGCAGAGCGTATCCGACGCCGTGGGCAACCTGCAGAGCGAGGGGCGCACTGTCATGGTCGTCCGCTCGGGCTCCCGCTTCCTCGGCGTTCTCGGCGTGATGGATACGCCGCGTGAGAGCGCCGGGGCGGTCGTCGCAGAGCTGCACGCGCTCGGCGTCGAGCAGACCATCATGCTCACGGGAGACAATCAGCGTGTCGCCGATGCCGTCGCAAGGCACGTGGGCATTCGCGTCGCCCGCGGAGATCTCCTGCCAGAGCAGAAGGTCGCTGCCATCGCGGAGCTGGCGAACTCGAAGAGCCGCGTAGCGATGGTCGGTGACGGCGTGAACGACGCGCCAGCGATGGCCAACGCCACGGTCGGGATCGCGATGGGCGCAGGAGGGTCCGACGTCGCTCTCGAAACCGCAGACGTCGCGCTCATGGCCGACGACCTCCGCGCGTTGCCGTTCGCCGTCGGCCTGAGCCGCGCCGCCCGTAGCATCATCCGGCAGAACCTCTGGGCGAGCCTAGGCATGGTGGCGTTCCTCATCCCAGCGACCATCTTCGGCTTCGCCAAGATCGGCGTCGCGGTCGCGCTGCACGAGGGCTCCACCTTGCTCGTCGTCGCGAATGCGCTGAGGCTCCTGGCGTACGAACATCGACGGGGAACGAGATGACCGACGGCGACCGCAGCTACTGGGACAAGCACGCGAAGAACTACGACCGCTCGATGTCGCTCCTCGGACGGCCGATCCCCAGAATGGCTGAGCTGGCCGGGGAAGCGACGCGCGGCCTCGGGCGCGTGCTCGAGGTGGCAGCCGGCACCGGGCTCGTCACACCTGCGCTCGCCTCGGGCGCAGCAGAGGTCATCGCAACCGACTACTCAGCGGCGATGGTGGCCGCGCTCGAGCGGCGCGTGCGAGATGCCGGCGTGACGAACGTGCGATGCGAGCAGACCGATCTCTACGCCCTCCGGTTCGACGAAGGGATGTTCGACGCGGTCGTCGCAGCGAACGTCCTTCACCTTGTGCCGGACCTGCCGGGGGCTCTGGCGGCGCTTCGGCGCGTGTTGAAGCCGGGCGGCCGCGTCATCGTTCCGACCTTCTGCCACGACGAGACCGCGCTCTCGTGGGTCGTCTCGCGGGCGCTGGCTGTGACTGGCTTCCCGGGGCACCGGCGCTTCACCGCGAAGTCGCTGCAGCAGGTCGTCGAAGACTCGGGCGTCCGCGTGACCCGGACGGAGACGCTACCGGGGCTCATCCCGATCGGCTACGTCGAGGGGACCTTCGGGCCGGGGTGATAGCGCGCTGTTGCGCCCGTGTGGCGCGCCCCGCCGCGGAGGCACCGCTGGGCCGCGCGCCCCCCGACGCCGCGCCAGTGGCCAACGTGGGCGCACCCGTCGCGCTTGGCCCCCGCATTTGTCGCGGGACACCGCGAATCCGAGAGAGCGTCCCGGCTCGCGCCCCCCAACCACCTGGATTCGCAGGCGTTCGCATTTCCGGGACAGTGCGAGCGGAGAGAACCTGTCCCGCCGAGAGCGTTGCGAATGGGTTGGTGAACGGCTACAAATGCGGAGCCATTTTTCTCTCGTCGCCAACCGACGGCGAGGGTCGGTAAACAGAAGCCCCCAAGGAGCGATCCGAGGGGGCTTCGCCGTTTCTCCCCAGAAGTCCGAGCGTTTCGCGCGCTGCGCGTGCCTCAGCGGCGCTCTCGCGCGTGCTCGCAGAGAGCGCCGAGCGAGCTCGATGAGCGCCGCGTGGGACAGCTCTCCCGCTCTCTCTCCTGTCCCGTGGGGAGAGAGAAGCCGAGAGGCGTTTAACTGCGTACCCGGCGATCAACAGTCGGCCCCGTTGGTCAACAGCTTCGCCGGGCGCGACGAGGCCGAGCTTGTTGATCATCAGGGCGACGGCTCGCGAGGAGCGACGAACGGTGCCCGCCTTCATGCTTGGAGAGCTGGTCGCGCGAGGTTCGGGCGTCGGCGTGGTCGCGGGGGTCGGCGGGCCTGTTGATCGCCGGGGCGCTCTCGATGCACGGCCCTCCCGCTTTCGAGCGCCAGCATCATCTGGTCGAGCGTCGCATCATCCGCACGTCAACTCGTCCCCTCGACGTACCCGATCGGGATGAGGCCGGGCAGTGTCTCGGTCCGCGTCACGCGGAGGCCGGCCTCTTCGACCGCCTGCTGCAGCGACTTCGCGGTGAAGCGCCTGTGCCCTGGGAAGCCGGTCACGGCGAGCGCCCGCGAGACCACCCACGAGAGCGCCGTCTCGTCGTGACAGAAGGTCGGAACGATGATGCGGCCGCCCGGCTTGAGCACGCGCCGAAGCGCCGCCAGTGCCTCGGGCAGGTTCGGCACGAGATGGAGGACGTTCGCTGCAACGACCGCGTCGAACGTCCCGGCGTCGAACCGGAGCGAGTAGAGGTCGGCCTGCTCGCATCGCACGTTCGCCACGCCGGCATCTCGCACGCGCTGCTCGAGCGCGGCGACCATCGCCGCCGAGTAGTCGGTGGCGACGACCTCCTTTGCGCTAGCTGCGAGCGCGGGTGTGACGAGCCCGGTGCCAGCCGCAACCTCGAGCACTCGGCCCAGGCCGCGCGTCGCCTCTCCGGCCAGCTCGACCATCCGGGGGATCGGCCGTCCGAGGAGCGACATCGATCGGTCGTAGTTCTTCGCGTGCTTGTCCCAGTAGCTGCGGTCGCCGTCGCTCATGCCGTTCCCTCGCGAAGTCATGCCGGCGCTCCTGCGCTCGGCGCACGCAGCAGCCTGAGCCCGCTGCCGATGACGATAAACTCGCTGATCTCATGAACGAGGACCGCCACCGGAAGGCTGAACACGCCCGCCACCGCGCCGACTGCGAGCGTGCCGATCACAATGATGGAGAGCACGAGGTTCTGCCGAACGACCTGCTGGGTGCGCTGAGCAAGCGCGAGCGCGAAGGCGAGGCGACGGAGGTCATCCCCCATCAACGCGACATCTGCCGTCTCGAGGGCTACGTCCGTGCCAGCTGCGCCCATGGCTACTCCGACGGTCGCCTGCGCGAGCGCAGGAGCGTCGTTCACTCCATCGCCGACCATCGCGATCGGTCCCTTGGCAGCGAGGGCGCGGATCTCCGCGAGCTTGTCTTCCGGCTTCATCGCGCCGTGGAAGCGCTTGATGCCGAGCGTCGACGCCACACGTTCGACAGCGAGTCTCTGGTCGCCCGAGAGTACGATGAGGTCCACCCCACGCGCGTACAGCAGACGAACGGCTTCGGAGGCGTCGTCGCGCACGGCATCCTGCACGGCGACCACACACCAGATGCGCGAGGACGTCCCAGCGACGATGACCGTCTTGCCGGCCTCCTCGAGGCGCCGAACCTCTGCCGTCGCCTCATCGGCGTTCGCAGCGGTGCCTTTGAATAGGCCGAGTTGACCGACCAGGACTTCCACTCCATCGAGGGTCGCGAGGACGCCCGCGCCTGGCAACGCACGCACGTCGGCGGCCTCAGCGATGGCCACGCCGAGGGCACGAGCGTGCGCCACGATGGCTCGTGCGACGGGATGCTCACTGCGCGACTCGATGCTCGCGAGGCGAGACAGCATTTCGCTCTCGGCGTGAGGACTCGCGTCCAGCCGAACGATGTCGGTCACGACAGGCTCGCCGCGCGTCAGAGTGCCGGTCTTGTCGAGCGCGATGATCCGGATCGTGGCGAGGCGCTCAAGGATGACACCGCCCTTGATGAGGACGCCGTTGCGAGCACCTGTCCCGAGCGCCGCGACGAGCGTGATCGGCACCGAGATGACGAGCGCACACGGCGCAGCCGCCACGATGAAGACGACCGCGCGATGCATCGCAAGAGACCACGACAAGCCGAACGCGAACACCAGCACCGCCGCGATGAGCACGCCACCGGCGAGGACGGCCGGGCTGTAGCGCGCGCCGAAGCGTTCGATGAAGCGCTGCTGCTCACCCTTCTTCTCCTGCGCTTCCTCCACGAGGTGGATGATCTTCGCGACAGTGTTCTCCTGGTACGTCTTCGTGGCGCGCACCTGGATCACGCCGTCGGCGTTGATCGTTCCCGCGAACACCTCGTCGCCCGCGGCCTTCTTCACGGGGACGCTCTCGCCCGTGACCGGTGCCTGGTTGATCGACGTCTCTCCTCGCACCACCGCGCCGTCGGTGGCGACGGACTCGCCGGGACGCACGATGAAGACCTCTCCCACGGCGAGGCTCTCCACGGGGACCTCGACGTCGACACCATCGCGACGCACGAGCGCCACCTTCGGAACGAGCTTCATCAACGCGCGCACCGCGGCCCGCGTCTTCTGCTCCGTGAATCCCTCCGCGGCCTCGCTGATCGAGTACAGGAAGACCAACATCGCCGCCTCGAGCGGCTCGCCGAGCGCAGCCGCGCCGAGGGCCGCCGTGGACATCAGCACCTCGATCCCGACGACCCGCTTTCTCCAGAGCTTCTCGAGTCCCTCGCGCGCAAAGAAGTACCCGCCGACGAGGATCGCGAGCCCCAATGCCACAAGGCTGGGCCAGCCGACAGTCAGGGTCCGAGAGAGACCCCAGCCGATCGCGAGGAGCACGCCTGACGCGGCGGATGCGAGAACCTTCGGGCTCCACAGGCGCGGCGCATCGCGCTCGGCCTCACGGGCCACGGGGAACCCGAGCGAGGTCAGCGCCCCCTCAAGCGCCTCGCGTGAGGTCTTCGCGGGCTCGAACATCAAGGCCACCTTGCCGGCCTTCGGGAACGTCCGAACCTCGACGACGCCTTCGTGACCCCGGAGGCCCGCCTCGATCTTCGCCGCCTCGTTCTCGCAGTCGAGGTGCTGCACACGCACCTCGAGTTTTGTCGTTCCACCGCTCATGACTGACCTTCCTGTGGCGTATCCACCGCCTCGACGGAGCCCCGTATGTGTCCAGTCCGAGGGTGCTTTCGGCCTCCGAACCAGCTGTAGACCGCCGGCAGCACGAAGAGCGTGAGCAGCGTGGACGACAGGATGCCGCCGATGACGACCGTCGCGAGCGGGCGTTGAACCTCAGCGCCCGAGCCATGGGAGAGCGCCATCGGCACGAACCCCAGCGCTGCGACGAGCGCCGTCATGAGGACCGGCCTCAGTCGCTCGATCGCAGCACGCTTCACGGCATCGATCGCCGTCGCGCCCTCCTCCTCGTGGTGGCGCGCGGTGGACACCAACACGAGGCCGTTCAGCACGGCGACGCCGAAGAGCGCGATGAAGCCGACGCCCGCCGAGATGGAGAGGGGCATGCCTCGGAGCACCAGCGCTGCGATGCCGCCGGTCACGGCGAACGGCACGTTCAAGAAGATGATGGCTGCGGGCCTGGCGGCGCCGAAGCTCGTGTACAGCAGCACGAAGATGAGCAACAGGGCGAGCGGGATGACCAGCGTCAGGCGCTCCGTCGC
>CADEGN010000155.1 GCA_902826865.1 uncultured Myxococcales bacterium | reverse complement strand
ACCGCCCGGTGCCCATCCCCTCGCGTGGGGGTATCACCGCTTGGAGCTCGCGATCGTCGGTGCCGGGCGGAGCGCGACCGCGTCGATCTTCTCGGCGCCTCGTCGGGCCTGGTCGCCAGCGCCGGGCGTCAAACACCACGGGCTGTTCATCCCCCTGCACGCGCTGCAGTCCGAACGCAGTCTCGGGGTCGGCGATTTCACCGACCTCGGCGATCTCGCCGAATGGGCCCACACCTCGGGGGGCAGCGTCGTCGGCACCCTACCGCTGCTCGCGTCCTTCCTCGACGAGCCGTGCGATCCGAGCCCGTACACCCCGTGCTCGCGCCTCGCCTGGAACGAGCTCTACCTCGACGTCGAAGCCGTCCCCGAGTACGCCGACAGCGCGCGCGCACGCGCCAAGCTTGAGGATCCGGAAGCGCGTGCTCTGATCGCCCGCCTGCGTGCGATGCCGCTGGTCGATCATCGCGCCGAGATGGCGATGCGCCGCGCGCCCCTCGAGCTCATGGCCGCCGAGTTATTCGAGCGCGGCGGTGCGCGACGCGCCGCGCTTGAGGCCTTCGCGATCGCGCGGCCGGAGATCGTCGACTATGCCCGCTTCCGCAGCGCGCTCGAGCGGCATCGGGTGCCGTGGGACCGCTGGCCCGAAGCGGCCCGCACCGGCACCCTGTCCACCGCCGACATCGATGCCACCGCGTTTCGCTATCACCTCTACGTCCAGTTCTGCTGCGACGAGCAGCTCGCTCGCCTGTCACAGCGCAGCCAGGCGGGCGGCCTCGGGCTCTACCTCGACCTTCCCATCGGCGTACACGGGGCCGGTTACGACACCTGGCGGGAGCACGACGCGTTCGTCCATGGTCTCGCCACTGGCGCGCCGCCCGACCTCTTGTTCGCGGGCGGGCAGAACTGGGCCTTCCCCCCGCTTCATCCGCAGAACATCCGTCTGCGCGGCCATCGCTATCCGATCGCGATGCTGCGAAATCACCTGCGCTACGCCAAGGTGCTGCGCATCGATCACGTCATGGGTTTGCATCGGCTCTACGTGATCCCGCAGGGCGCATCGGCGAGAGACGGCATCTACCTCAGTTATCCGAACGACGAGCTCTACGCGATCTTGTCGATCGAATCGCACCGCAGCCACACGTTGCTGGTCGGCGAGGATCTCGGCACCGTCCCGCCCGACGTCCACCAGGCGATGGCCGAGCACGGCATCTGCGGCATGCACGTCGTGGAGTATGCGGCCAAGCCGCACGGCCGCGCCCTTCCCCACGCGCGCCGCGATCAGGTCGCCTCGGTCAACACCCACGACATGCCCACGTTTCGCGCCTTCTGGGAGGGCCTCGACATCGACGATCAGGTCGACCTCGGCTGGCTCGACGCGCGCGCGGCGGAGGGCGTCCGGCGCGGGCGCGCGCAACTCCGCGGCAACCTGCGCGCGCTGTGGGCCGAACGCTCGCCCCTTGCACCCGACGCCGACGCCGAGCTGGCCTACGACGCCTGCGTCACTGACCTCGGCGAGTCCGAGGCCGTCCTCACGATCTTGGCGCTCGAGGACCTGTGGGGCGAAGTCCGTCCGCACAACGTGCCGGGTACATGGCTCGAGCGGCCGAATTGGCGCCGGCGCGCGCGCCTTGATCTGAGCGCGATCATTCGCGATCCACAGGTCGCCGACCGCATGCGTCGCATCGATCGCGCGCGCCGAGGTGCCACCGCCGGCGGCACCGTTCGTTACGACGTCTCCCCGCTCACAGCCGACGACGAGCACTGGTTCAACGAAGGCACCCACGAATCGATCCAGCGTAAGCTCGGTGCCCACGCCGTGGTCGCGGACGGCATCGCCGGGACCCACTTCGCCGTCTGGGCTCCCTCGGCCGAATCGGTGGCGGTCATCGGCGACTTCAACGGTTGGAACCGCGAGCGCCACCCGCTCCGTCCGCGCGGCAGCTCCGGGATCTGGGAAGGATTTGTGCCGGGGGTCGGGGTCGCCGATCGCTACAAGTTCCACGTCCGCGGCCATGGCACGGCCGAGGACAAGACCGACCCGGTGGCGCGGTGGAACGAGTGCCCACCGCGAACGGCATCGCTGGTCGCTTCACCGGAGCACCGCTGGCGCGACCAGGCGTGGATGGCCGGACGAGGCGCGCGCAACCGACTCGACGCTCCGATCTCGATCTACGAGGTCCACCTTGGCTCGTGGATGCGCGTCCCCGAGGAAGGCGGGCGGGTGCTCGGCTATCGCGAGCTTGGACCAAAGCTGGCGGCACATTGCACCAAACTCGGCTTCACGCACGTCGAGCTCTTGCCGGTGATGGAACACCCCTTTTACGGCTCGTGGGGCTACCAGAGCACCGGCTACTTCGCCCCAACCGCTCGTTACGGTGGTCCCGCCGACTTCATGGCGATGATCGACACGCTCCACCAAGCGGGCATCGCCGTGATCCTCGATTGGGTGCCGTCGCACTTCCCGGGCGACGGCCATGGACTCGCCCAGTTCGATGGCACGCGCCTGTACGAGCACGACGACCCGCGCAAGGGCTTCCATCCCGATTGGCAGAGCTGGATCTTCAACTACGGGCGCTACGAGGTCTGCTCATTTCTCATCTCGTCGGCCCTGGCATGGCTCAGCGATTTTCACGTCGATGGCCTGCGCGTCGACGCAGTTGCGTCCATGCTCTACCTCGACTACTCGCGCAGTGAAGGCGAGTGGGTGCCCAATCGCTACGGGGGCCGCGAAAACCTCGAGGCCATCGCACTGCTTCGTCGACTCAACGAAGCGATCTTCCGCGCCCATCCCGACGTACAGACCTTCGCTGAGGAGTCGACCGCCTGGCCGATGGTCTCCCGCCCGACCTGGCTCGGCGGGCTCGGTTTCGGCTTCAAGTGGGACATGGGATGGATGCACGACATGCTCCAATACATGGCCCGCGATCCAATCCATCGCGGCTGGCACCAGCACGAGCTCACCTTTCGCATGATCTATGCGTTCGCGGAGAACTACGTGCTTCCGCTGTCGCATGACGAGGTCGTGCACGGGAAAGGCTCACTCCTCAGCAAGATGCCCGGTGACCGCTGGCAACAGTTCGCCAACTTGCGCCTACTCTACGGCGCGATGTGGGGACAGCCGGGCAAGAAGCTGCTGTTCATGGGCGGTGAGTTTGGCCAGATCCGCGAATGGAACCACGACATCTCGCTCGATTGGCACCTGCTCTCCGATCCGATGCACGCCGGCGTTAGCGCGTGGATCACCGATCTCAATCGGCTTTTGCGCGAGTGCCCCGCACTACACGAACTCGACGTTGAGCCCGGCGGTTACGAGTGGGTCGATTTTAGCGATGCCGCCAACAGCGTCCTGGCGTGGCTCCGCCGCGCCCGGGACGGATCGAGCGTCCTGGTGGTGTGCAACTTCACGCCGGTGCCGCGGCACGACTACCGCGTCGGCGTACCGGAGGAGGGCGAATGGCTCGAGCTCGCCAACAGCGACGCAGCGATCTATGGCGGTAGCGGCGTCGGCAACTGGGGCGCGGTGTGGAGCGACCCGGTGCCGGTGCACGACCGTTCGCACTCGTTGCGGCTCACCCTGCCACCTTTGTCGGCCTCGTTCTTTGCCCGGAGGCAGGCGTGAACGATCGCTACATCTGCATTCACGGCCACTTCTATCAGCCGCCCCGCGAAAACCCGTGGCTGGAGGCGGTCGAGATCCAAGAGTCGGCATATCCGTTCCACGACTGGAACGAGCGGATCACCGCCGAGTGCTACGGCCCCAACGCCTGGGCACGCATCCTCGACGAGGATGGATCGATCGTTCGTATCGTCAGCAACTACGCAAGGATGAGCTTCAACTTCGGTCCGACGCTGTTGTCGTGGCTCGAACGCAACCGCCGCGACGTGTACCGAGCGATCGTCGCAGCCGACGCGCTCTCGCGCAAACGCTTCTCCGGCCATGGTTCTGCCCTCGCCCAGGCCTACAACCATTCGATCCTGCCGCTGTCCAGCCGCCGCGACAAGATCACCCAGGTCCGCTGGGGCATCCGCGACTTCGAATACCGCTTCGCCCGCCGTCCGGAGGGCATGTGGCTGCCAGAGACGGCCGTCGACGTCGAGACGCTGGAAGTGCTTGCCGACGAAGGCATCGCCTTCACAATCCTCGCGCCGCACCAAGCGGCGCGCGTGCGACGAGCCGGACCGACGTGGGAAGATGCCAGCGGCGGCCGCATCGATCCCCGGCGGGCGTATCGGATGGAGCTATCCGGCGGGCGGCAGATCGCCGTGTTCTTCTACGATGGCCCGGTCTCGCAGGCGATCGCATTCGAGCGCCTGCTCACTTCCGGGGACGGCTTTGCCGCGCGCCTGAGCGGGGCCTTCGACGCCCACGCCCCCAGTCCCCAGCTCGTTCACGTTGCCACCGACGGCGAGACCTACGGCCATCACCACCGCTACGGCGACATGGCCCTGGCCTACGCCCTGCAGAAGCTCGAGCAATCCGACATCAAGCTCACCAACTACGGCGAGTTTTTGGCCAAGCATCCCCCCGAGGCTGAGGTTCAGATCGCCGAGCGCACGTCGTGGAGCTGTGCGCACGGTGTCGAGCGCTGGCGCAGCAACTGTGGCTGCAGCACGGGTGGGCACCCGGGATGGCATCAAAGTTGGCGGGGCCCGCTGCGCACGGCGCTCGACGGGCTCGCCGCGGAGCTCGACACCGTCTTCGAGCGCGAAGGAATGGCCCTTTTTCGCGAGCCATGGGCCGCCCGCGATGCCTACATCGATGTCATCCTCGATCGCGACCGCGATGCGATCGGACGTCTGCTCCAGCGCCATGGGGTGGCCGGGCTAACGCCCGACGACCGAACTCGCGCGCTTGAGCTGCTCGAGATGCAGCGCCATAGCCTGCTGATGTACACCAGCTGTGGGTGGTTTTTCGACGACGTCTCAGGGATCGAGACGATCCAGATCATCCGCTATGCGGCCCGCGCGATCGAGCTCGCCCAAAAGCTCGGACGGGTCGCGCCGCAGCAGCCGTTCGTCGAGGCGTTGGCGCAATCATGCAGCAATGTCCACGAGTATGGCGACGCAAGCCAGGTCTACCGCCGACACGTCGACGTCGTCGACATCGACCGTCTCGCCGCCCACTACGCCGTTAGTTCGCTGTTCCACGCCTATGACGAGCGAACCGAGATGTTCGCCTACTGGGTCGAGGGCGTCGACCTGCAGAGCTCGACGCTCGGACGCGCGAAATTGGTATTGGGGACGATCCGCATCACTTCGCAGATCACCTTGGAAACCGCGGTCCGCAGCTTCGGCTTCGTTCACTTCGGCGATCACAATCTTTCGGGGGGCGTACGCGCGTTCGCCGACGTCAGCGACTACCGGGCGATGTGCAACGACGTATCGACCGCGTTCGAGCGCGCGGACATGCCCGAGGTTCTTCGCCTTCTCGACACTCATTTTCTCGAACTCACGTACTCACTGCGCTCGATGTTCCGCGACGAGCAACGGCGCGCCCTCGAAGTTATCCTGCGCACGGCACTCGGCGATAGCGAGGCATTGGCCAGCCAGCTGTACGAGACGCACTCTCCGCTGCTTCGCTACCTCGCCACGCTCGACCTGCCGTTGCCGGCGCCGTTGCGCGCACTCGCCGACTTCGTGCTCAACACGGCGCTGCGCCGCGAACTCGAGCGCAATGAGCTCGACTTTCCGCGGCTGCGCTCGCTGCTCGGCGAGGCGGAAGACGTCGGGACACCGCTCGATCGGGCCGGCTTGGCCTTTGCCCTGCGGCAGGCACTTGAGCGCGCCGCCAATCAATGGGCCGAGGAACCGGAGCAGCTCGGGCGCTTGCGCCGGCTCCGGCGAGCAGCCGAATTCGCGCGCAGCCTCGACGTCGATCTCGACGTTGACCTACATCAGGTCCAAAACCGCTTCTACGCCCTGATGGAGTCCACCTACGCCCGCTTCGACGAACAGGCCGAGCGAGGCGATCCGGTCGCCGCCGAATGGCGGGAGCACTTCCGGGCCTTGGGCGACGCGTTACGGGTGCGAGTGCGGGCGCGCGAGCGGGCCTAGGCCCGGTTTTCCGCCGCGCCACCGGCTCGCCCACGAACAAATCCCCTCACATCCGGTCGCGTGCGAGGGCCCGCCGAGCTCAGGCAGCGCGCGCTAGCTCGATGACCAGGCTCGTCCGCCGTACGGAAATCGCGAGCTTGGCTTCGTCGCCAAACATCTGCTCGAGCGCCACCGCGCAGGCTTCGACATCGGATTCGATCAGCGCCTGTGACCCCAGCCACACCTCACAGGCGAGATGCCCGCGATCGCAGAGCACATCGATGGGCCGCGGTTGGCTTCCTTCGGCGACGCGGAGCGCCAGCATCGACAGCGCGCTGCTCAGCACGCCGATCGCCGCCGATCGCCTGACATCGATCCTCGCGTCTCCGCCGATCGCTCGCCAGCGAACGCCGCCGGCCGGACGCGTATGATGATGCGCCAGCTGCTCGGCGATTTCGACGACTTCAACCAGCCGCGTGCTTCGATGCGGCGCAACCACCAGCTCCTCGATCGCGAGCAGCGTGTCGCGAAGTACGTCGACGCCGGCCTCGATCTCGCGCACCGCGTCTTCGAGATCGCGCAGCGCGCCCTTGACCGACCCGGCTTTCACTCCGTGGTCTGGCGACGCATCGTCCAGCGGAGCGAGCCCCGCCATGTGCGATCGCGCCCCCGACAATTGCAGTCCGAGGACGAGAAGCACGTTGCGCAGCTCTTCGAAGGCAGGTCGACCGGCAGCTCGCAGCCACGCTGGGGTGGCGTTCTCCGGGTCTTCCGCCCGGGGGTCGCGCGGATCGCTTCGCGGCGCGGCGGCAGCGAGCTTGCCCCCGCCGACCACCGCCAGGCGTGGGATCTCTCCGCCGAGGATCCGGGAGCGCTGCATGAACGTCTCATGCGACGGTCGCCGTTCGCGCGTCGACCCGAGGTGGGCCGTCCGTAGGCGAACGCTGGATCCCGGACTCGGGCCGGGAGCCCTGGGATCTGCCTAGTGAATCTTGACGGCCCGGTTCGGGACCCATGCCAGCTCGAAGTGGCCGAGCATCACCGGCGAGTCTTCGGTCAGCCGAACAACCGGATGGCTCGGGCCCTCGGTCATTCCGGCGGGCCGGACACCATTGGTGCTGGCTAGATCGTAGACCAGGAGCGACCGCGGCGACTCTTCAGCCACGAGCGCGTGGACCCGCGACAGGTTGCGCCCATGTCCGGCGAGCGAGCACCGATCGCTGTAGCGCCCGATCAACAACCCGCGTTGCAACTGCCGACTATCCAAGTCGAGCTCGCGAACTTCTTCACCACGTCCGGCTTGCTTGGTCGATCGAAGCCGCAACAATCCACGCGGCTGCGGCCGCGCATCGACATCAAGCCCCCGGTATCCACCGAACTCGCGGGGCTCATCTCCACCGATGTGGGCCACGCCCGGTTCGCTGGTGGCGCTCACCGCACGGCGGACACCGCTGCCCGCCGGGTCCAAGCCCGTCAGCGCTCGAAAGGCACCAGGGTCGTCCCCGCCAAGCAGTTCGACGCCCGTCGCTCCCCCGGGCAACACGAAGACGACGGTGCGTCCGAGGCTGATGAGACCGTGGCCGATGAACGAGAAGCCAGGCACACGCTTGCCATCGGCGAGCTGCACACCCGCGCGACCGCCAAGATCGTATCCCCGAAAGCGAATCGGACCATCGCCTGCCCACGCCGTAAGCAAGACGTGGCGAAGGCTCACGCGATTGTCGTTGGGAATGCTGAGTGCACAGCGATTGTGACGACCGATCACCACGGCGCGCGGGAGGTCCCGCGGTCGCCGGAGCACGCGCTGCGCCACGGGGAATCCCTTACGATCGGTGGCGACCACCAACTCGTCGCCGGGATCCACGCCGGCGACCAGGGCGCGGAGCACAGGCCGGGCGCGCGCAAAACACTCGGCGAGCAAAAGGGTTGGGTTGGGTTCGTCCAGCGCCTCTGGCGCCAGCTCACCCGCGACGCGATGCTCGTCGGCACTGTCCTCGGGGTTGAGCGGCACCGACCAGCAGGGTAGTCGAGGGCCCGCCGGATCTCTACACGCTTCGAGAGCGGGCCTCCCAGGGCGGCGTAGGGTGCTGAACAATCGGGCAGTCTTCGGGTCCCTGGTGGGATCGCGCTAGCCTGCGGCCCGCGGAAGATCGCCACACGTCCCAAGCCGCCGGCCTGGGCGCGCGAACGAGCTTCCCGCTGGGACGCGAGGACAGGATGAACACCCCCGAGATCACAACGGTACTGGGCAAGGGCAGCGCGTTTGACGGCAAGCTCACGTTTGAGGGCGCGGTGCGAATCGATGGCGACTTCTCCGGGGAGATCCGCACGCAGGGCACATTGATCGTTGGCGAGAGCGCCAAGCTCGAGGCCCAGATCGTCGCCGCACGCATCATCATTGAAGGCACCGTTCGCGGGGACATCACCGCCAGCGAGTCGATCGAGATCCACGCGCCCGCGCGGGTCTACGGCAACCTCGCGACGCCGGCCCTCGAGATCCAGCGCGGCAGCTTGTTTGAGGGCAACTGCCAGATGGACACCAACGCGCACGGTGCAAGCGCCACCAACGGGCAAAAGCGCCGCGACGCACGGCCCGCGGCGAGCGAGACGGTCGCAGCTTCGGACTGATCGCCGCGGCTGGGCCAACGCGGCTGGGCCAACGCGGCAAGACGGCCGACCAGCCCCCGCGAACGCCCACGCCGGGCGGCCGTTGACGCACTCCAACCCGCGTGGTAGCAACCGCGCGCGCGAGCGAGAATTGCGTCGCTCCTCGCACCACGAACGGCGCGGTTCCTTCCCGTCGTTTCGCGCCAGCTGCGGCTCGACGCACGCGGGCACCTCCGTCCGCGGGGATCGCGAAGATGGCACCACTTCACAGCTCGAGCCTGCTGGCCGCCCCGGTCGTCGATCTCGACGGCACGTTCTTCGTCCAGGCCGGCATCTTCTTCGCGCTGATGCTGATCCTGACGCCGCTCCTGTTCAAGCCGTGGCTCGAAACTCGGGCCCGGCGCGCGGAGGCGATCGAAGGCGCGGTGCGCAAGGCTGCCGATCTCCGGGTTCGTGCCGACGAGATGGCGGCCAAGTACGACGCGCGATTGGCCGCCGCGCGTGAGCAGGGACTCGAGCTTCGCGCGACGGCGCGCAACGCCGAAGAGGCCAGCCAGGCGAAGAGCCTCGCGAAGGCGCGCGCCGCGGCAACAGAGGAAGGCGACCGCGCCCGGGCCGAGCTCGTGCGCCAGGCTGAGAAAGCCCGCGCCGAGCTCGGCGGCCGCGTCGAGGACCTCGCGCAGTCGATCGTCGCGCGCCTGCTTGGGAGGGCGTCGGCATGAACGCCGTCACCGCGCTCCTACGGTTCTCGGCCCTCGCAGTCGCGCTTGTCGTGCCCACGATCGCGCTCGCCGCCCCCGCGGCCCCCGACGCCCACGGGGGGATCGAGTGGGTCACGCCGGTCTTCGGACACAGCGGAAAGGTGGGCCTGCTATGGATGCTGCTCAACTTCGCGGTCCTGTTGTGGCTCCTCGAAAAGCTGATGTTCAAGCGGCTTCGTGCCCGCACCGCCGAGAAAAGCGACGCGATCAAAGGTGAGCTCGAGCGCGCCCGTACCGCCCGCGCCGAGGCCGAAACCGTGATGACCGACGTCCGCACCCGCCTCGATCGGCTCGAGGCCGAAGCATCCGCGATTCTCGAGGAGGCCAAGCAGCGCGGCGCGGCCGATCGTCAGCGGATCATCGAGGCCGCCGAACGCGAGGCTGAGCGTATCAAGGCGGCGGCTCGCGCCAGCGCCCAGAACGAAGCCGAACTGCGGCGTCGACAGCTGGAGGCGGAGATCGTCGATCAGGCGATCGCGCGCGCCGAAGTGATCCTCCGCCAGCGCGTCGATGGGAGCGACGAGCGCCGCATGGTCGATGACTTCGTCGGCCAGATCCCGGGGACGTTCGCCAAGCTGAGCGTGCCCGTCGCCACCTCGAACTCGCCAGGAGCCGCCACATGATGGCCGGCAGCCTTGCTCGCCGCTACGCTCGCGCGCTGCTCGGGCTCGCCCCCGATCCCGTGGCGCGCGACAAGTACGCCAAGGATCTAGGCAACCTCGCCCAGCTGCTTCGGCAAGACGACGAGGCGGGCACGAACCTGCTGACGCTCGTCGCCGGCCGGCGCTTCCCCCTGTCCGACCGCAAGCGACTGTTGGAGGCCCTCGCCCGCCGCGTGTTGGCCGACGCGATGGTGATCAAGTTCCTCGGCTACGTGCTCGAGCGTGACCGCATCGGCGGCGTGCCGGAGATCGCCCGCGCCTACCTGCGCCTGGCCGATGAGGCCGCCGGCCGCCAGCAGGCCGAAATCACCACCGCGACGCCGCTTGCCCCCGAGGCAGCGATCCGGATCAAGTCGGCGCTCGAGAAGGCGACCGGCAAAACCATCGTCATCACCACCAAAGTCGACCCAGAGATCATCGGCGGCGTTGTCGCCAAGGTCGGCAGCTACCTGATCGACGGCAGTGTGCGTGCCAACCTCCAGCGGATGCGCGCCTCGCTGCGTACCTGAGCCAAAGCTCCCCGTTTCCCCAGCCCGAGAAGAGAGTCCCATGGAGATCCGAGCCGACGAAATCAGCCGCATCATCCGCGAACAGGTCGCGGGCTACGACACGAGCCTGTCCGTCCAGGAGACCGGCACCGTGCTCACCGTGGGCGACGGCATCGCCCGCGTCGACGGCCTGTCCAACGCCATGGCCGGCGAGCTGCTCGAGTTCCCCCGCGGCGTCCGCGGCATGGTTCTCAACCTCGAAGAAGGCAACGTCGGCATCGCCCTGCTCGGCAACGAGCAGCTGATTAAGGAAGGCGACGTCGTCAAGCGTACCGGCACGATCATGAGCGTGCCGGTTGGGGATGCGCTCGTGGGGCGCGTACTCAACGCGCTCGGCGAGCCGATCGATGGCAAGGGCCCCCTGGCCACCAGCGAGAACCGCCCGGTCGAGCTCAAGGCCCCTGGCATCGTCAAACGCAAGAGCGTCCACGAGCCGATGCAGACGGGCATCAAGGCCATCGATGCGATGATCCCGATCGGCCGCGGCCAGCGCGAGCTCATCATCGGCGACCGCCAGACCGGCAAGACCGCCATCGCCGTCGACACGATTCTGAACCAAAAGGGTCAGAACATGATCTGTGTCTACGTCGCGATCGGCCAGAAGCAGTCGACGGTTGCCACGGTCGTCGATCGTCTGCGCCAAGCCGGCGCGATGGAGTACACGATCGTGGTCGCGGCGACCTCCTCCGAGAGCGCGCCGCTGCAGTTTCTCGCGCCGTACTCGGGCGTCACGATGGGCGAGTACTTCCGCGACAAGGGTGGCCACGCGCTGCTCGTGTACGACGATCTGTCGAAGCAGGCGGTGGCCTACCGCCAGCTCTCGTTGCTGCTGCGCCGCCCTCCGGGTCGCGAGGCCTACCCGGGCGACGTCTTCTATTTGCACAGCCGCCTGCTCGAGCGCGCATGCAAGCTCTCGAACAAGGAGGGGGCTGGCTCGCTGACCGCCCTGCCGATCATCGAGACCCAGGCCGGCGACGTTTCGGCGTACATCCCCACCAACGTCATCTCGATCACCGACGGCCAGATCTTCCTCGAGGGCCAGCTGTTTCACCGCGGCATTCGCCCGGCCCTCAACGTCGGCATCAGCGTGTCGCGCGTGGGTGGGTCGGCCCAGATCCCGGCGATGAAGCGCTACGCGGGCAACCTCCGCCTGGACCTCGCGCAGTACCGCGAGCTCGAGGCGTTCTCTCAGTTCGCTTCCGACCTCGACAAGACCACTCGGCAAGTCCTCAACCGCGGCGCTCGATTGGTCGAGCTGCTCAAGCAGCCGCAATATGAGCCGCTCGATGTCGCGTTGCAGGTGGCTTCGATCCGCGCCGGCACCACCGGTCAACTCGACGAGCTCGAGCTCGCCCAGGTTATCAAGTACGAAAAAGAGCTCCACGACTGGCTCAAGGACAAGCGTCCGCATCTGCTCGACCAGATCCGTAATGCCCGCAAGAAAGAGGAGCTCGCCCAGCTCGACAAGGACCTCGACGAGGCATACGCCGCGTTCAAGAAGGTCTTCAAGGCCTGAGCGACCAGGGTTTCGGCGATGGCGAACCTCAAAGAGCTGCGCAACCGCATCGGGTCGGTCAAGAACACCCGCAAGATCACCGCGGCGATGAGCCAGATCGCCGCCGCGCGCCTGCGCAAGGCCCAGGACGCGGTCACCGCGGCCAAGCCCTATGGCGATCGCATGCGCGAGGTGATCGAATCCCTGGTGGCTGGCATCGATCCGGCCGAGCGCGCCGCCGCGCACCCGCTGCTTGAGCTTCGCCCCGTCAAGCGCGAGCTCGTGATCGTGATGACGGCCGACCGCGGCCTCTGCGGCGGTTTCAACTCCAACATCATTCGGGCAACCCTGGCGTGGATCAACCAGCGCAAGGCCGAGGGCGTCGAGTGCGAGGTCATCGCCATCGGCAAGAAGGCCGTAGCCGGCCTCCGCCACGCCAAGGTCGAACTGCGCGCCACCCACGATGCGCCCACGCTCGTGAGCCTCGTCGCCCTGTCCAAGCAGGTCATCAGCGACGCGATCGCGGCGTTCAATGGCACGTCTGGCGCCCGCGTCGATGCTGTCCGGCTCGTGTTCAACGAATTCGTCAGCATGCTGAGCCAGAAGGTGCACAACGACGTGCTCCTTCCACTCCAGCCGCCCGACGGCGCCCAGGCCGGCCGCGAACCGACCTACGAGCCCGACCGTCCCACGATCTTGGCCCACCTGGTCGGTCTCGCCACTGAGGCCCGCCTGCAACAAGCCATGTTCAACTCGATCGCCGCGGAGATCGCGGCCCGGCGCGTGGCCATGGACGCCGCCACCGACAACGCCACCGACATGATTGCGGACCTCACCCTCGTTTACAACCGCGAGCGTCAGGCGGCGATCACCAAGGAACTGATGGAGATCATCGGCGGTGCCGAGGCCCTCAAGGGCTGAACCACCACGCCACATGATCGTGGAGAGCAAGTTATGACGAGCGCAGCCACTACCACCGCCACGAAGCCCGGTCGCATCCTCCAGGTCATCGGCCCAGTCGTCGACGTTGAGTTCGACGACCACTTGCCCGAGGTCAACGTCGCGCTGACGGTCACCAACCCGTCGATCGACGCGCGGCAAGACAACCTTGTGCTCGAGGTCGCGATGCACCTCGGCGAGCGCACGGTCCGCGCCATCGCCATGGACTCCACCGACGGCCTTGTGCGCGGCATGGCGGTAAGAGACACCGGCGCCGCCATCTCCGTCCCGGTGGGCAAGAAGACACTGGGTCGGATCCTCAACGTCGTGGGCGACCCGGTCGATGAGCAGGGCCCCGTCGACAGCGAGACGCGCTGGCCGATCCACCGTAAGGCCCCGGCATTCGTCGACCAAAGCACCAAGGTCGAGCCGTTCGTCACGGGCATCAAGGTCATCGACCTCCTCGCGCCCTACCGACGTGGCGGCAAGATCGGCCTATTCGGAGGCGCGGGCGTCGGCAAGACGGTGCTCCTGATGGAGCTCATCAACAACGTCGGCAAGAAGCACGGCGGCTTCTCGGTTTTCGGCGGCGTTGGCGAGCGGACCCGCGAGGGCAACGATCTCTACTTCGAAATGATCGAGGCGGAGGTCATCGCGGCCGAGTGGGATCACGACAGCCGGCAGGTCCGCAAGATCGACACCGACAAGTCGAAGGTGGCGTTGGTCTACGGCCAGATGAATGAGCCGCCGGGCGCCCGCGCCCGCGTCGCCCTGTCGGCCCTCACGATTGCCGAGTACTTCCGCGACACCATGGGCCAGGACGTGATGTTGTTCATCGACAACATCTTCCGCTTCACCCAGGCCGGCTCCGAGGTCTCGGCGCTGCTCGGGCGCATCCCGAGCGCCGTCGGCTACCAGCCGACCTTGGCCACGGAAATGGGCGTGCTGCAGGAGCGCATCACCACCACGACCAAGGGCTCGATCACCAGCGTGCAGGCGATCTACGTCCCTGCCGACGACCTCACCGATCCGGCGCCTGCGACCGCCTTTGCCCACCTCGACGCGACGACGGTCCTCAGTCGCGCGCTCACCGAGATCGGCATCTACCCGGCCGTCGACCCGCTCGACTCCACCTCGACGATCCTCGCGCCCGACGTTGTCGGCGCCGAGCACTATCGCGTGGCTCGGCGCGTGCAACAGATCCTGCAGAAGTACAAGGAGCTCCAGGACATCATCAAGATCCTGGGCATGGACGAGCTCAGCGAAGATGACAAGGTCCTGGTCGCCCGTGCGCGCAAGATCCAGCGCTTCCTGAGCCAACCGTTCCACGTCGCCGAGCAGTTCACCGGCAACCCCGGCAAGTTCGTCGAACTCGAGGACACGGTGAACAGCTTCCGTGAGATCATCGAAGGTAAGCACGACAGCTTGCCCGAGGGTGCCTTCTACATGGTCGGCGGCGTCGCCGAGGCGGTGGAGAAGGGCAAGGAGATGGCCAAGAAGTCCTGATCGGACTTCGTAGCGGCCGACGGGGGAACCATGTCCGATACCTCGATCAAGCTCGACATCCTCACCCCGATGGGTGCGATCCGCGATGGCATCGACGTGCCGGGCGTGGAAGTCCCCGGGGTCCTCGGCGAGCTCGGCGTGTTGCCGCGACACGAGTCCTTACTCACCGCGGTCGTGCCCGGCATCGTCCGCTTTCGCGAGGGCGTGCAGGCGGTCCGGCTCGCGGTGGGCAGCGGCTTTCTCGAGGTGAAGGAAGCGGGTCGCGTGATTGTGCTGGTCGATCGCGTGGCCACCGTGGAGCAGGTTGATCGCGCGGCCGTCCTCGCCCGCCTGGGCGAGGTCAAGGCGCAGCTCGAGGTGGACAAGGGCCCGATCGATGCCGGAGCCCACCGCGCGCTCGCGGACGAGCGCGCGTGGCTCGAAGCCCAGCTGCGACTCGTCGCCAACTAGTGCCCGCGCTCGCGGTTGACCATTTCGGCGGCCGCAGCCGCGCGACACCTGGCGGCGCTATTTCTTCTTCTTCTTGCCCTTGTTGCCGTCGACCTCGTCGAGCGCCGCGCGGTACAGCGCGCGCAGGTTCACGTTCGAGGCATCGACGAGCGCTGCATCGGCGGCGTCGGCCGCCGCTGCGCTGCGAGTCCGCGGGACAGGCGTTGCCCGACTCCGACCCGCGGCCGGCGGACTGTTGTCGGCGACAGACGGCGTCGGAGTGGCCCGTCGCGGCTCGGATCCCTCGGCGCGTGGCATCGGACCGGGCGTTGGACGCGTTCCGGGCGTTGGCACCGCGCTTGTCGGCGTCGCCCTGGCCCGCTGCGCTGCGCCCTGAGCCCCTGGGGTCGACGCTCCCGCGACGCTGGGCATCGAGCGCATCGTCGGCTTGGTGGCTGGGGTGGCGGCACGCGCAGTCGCGCGTGGTTGATCGAACTCGTTGGGATCTCCCATGACATCGACGATGGGCGTCTGACCGGTGCTACGACGCGTCTCGCCGGTTGCAGGTCGCGTCTCTCCTGTGCCTGAGCGCGCCCTGACTCCGCTCTCGCTTGCACTCGGCGTCTGCGCGTCTGCCATGCGGGCCATCTGACCCGTGCGCGATGGCCTGGGCAGCGCCGACGCGCTGTCGGCCGCCCGCGAACCGCCGTCGGGCTGCGCCGTCGGCCTTCCCTGGGCGGCGACCGTGGCGGTGGTCCGAGCCGCGGGCGGGCCGAACTCGCCGGTCACCGGCGGCGGGTGGAGTTCGTCCGGCGGCACCGACGGCATGGGCGGCATCGGCATCGGCATCGGCGTTGTCGGCATGGCCGCTGTCGCCGTCGACGTCCCGGCGCCGTTGGCAATGCGACGCAGATAGACCTCGCGCTGTTGGGCCGCCGCGGCCGCCATGCGGTGGGCCTCGACGTAGTCGTGGATCTGGCGAGCCGCACGGGCTTCGACAACGAGAAACTGCACCCCGAACAAGACGCCTTGCTCGAGCCGCGCAACCCGGGCTATCACGCCATCGGCGTCGTACCAACGCGCCGCTCCGGAGACGTCGTGCAAGCAGAAGTTCACGCGCAGGAATTGGCCGGCCGAACGGATCACCTTCGACTGCACAGCGATGCCGGTTGCACTGATGTCGACGGCGTTGCAGTCGATCTTCTCGTCGCCGAGAAACACGACGACGGCGCCCGTCAGTGCGGCACGCGGTTGGGCTCGGCGTTCGTTGACCACCTGCATGGGTCGGACGACAACCCTATCACCGGTTTTCGGCAATCGGATCGGGATGCAAGGCGTAAGCGACGGCCGCGGCGGCTGCAAGGTCCGATACTCATGCTGCATCCGGCGATGTGTTGGCGGAGTACACCATGAATCAGTCTTCTCCTTGGGCGATCGTGTACGTGACGATCGTCCTCGACCGCACGTCAGGCGAGACTTTCGCACGTGATCGTGATCTAGCGGACGAACTCGGAGCAATCCTTGCGGGCCACCCGGCGGTCGGCGGCGTCGAGACGCTCGCGCCCGCCGAATACAGCGTTTCCCTGCTGGTGTACACCGACCCTTCGGCCGCGGGCGTAGTCGAGCAGCGCGCATCCGAGCTTGCCGAGGCATTGGGCCTCCGTGCGGCAACCCGCCCCGAGGTCCGCACCGACGATGACTGGCGCGACACCTGGAAACAGTTCTACAGGCCGATCATCCTCGGCGAGGGCGACCTCCTCCTCCGGCCGAGCTGGATTCCTCGCGCCGACGACCACCCTATTCGTGAGATCGTGCTGGACCCCGGCCGGGCATTCGGGACGGGACTGCACGAAACCACTCGGCTTTGCCTCGACGCCATCGTGGCGCGCGCGCGTCGTGGCGTCGATCCGAAGGCCGTGCTCGATCTGGGCTGCGGCTCGGGCATTCTCGCACTCGCCGCCGCCCGCATGTTCCCCACCGCAACCGTCGTGGCACTCGACGACGATCCCGAGGCGACGGCGACCACCCTCGAGAATGCGACCGCCAATGGGCTCGCGGGTCGACTCACGGTCGTGACGGCAGATCTCGGAGATCCCATGGCCGAGCGCGTGCACCCGCCTGGCGGCTACGACCTCGTCCTGGCCAACATCCGGGCCGAGACGTTAATCCCGCGGGCGCGCTCCCTCCGCGAGTGCATGGCTCCAGGCGCCGAGCTCGTGCTGAGCGGGGTCCTGGCCGACGAACTCGAGGCCGTGGAGCTGGCATTTCGGGAAGCCAGCTTCATCCCGGCAGGGGTCAGCTGGCCGAGACGGCTCAACGAGTGGGTCGCGCTCGACCTGCGGCGCAGCCCGCCATGACGACCCGCGTATTCGTCCCTGGCCCACTCGTGGTCGGGACTGAAGTCACTGTTACCGGGGACGAGGAGCACTACCTCGTGCGGGTACGCCGGGCGCGCGCAGGTGCGGCCGTCGAGGTGCTCGACGGTCTCACCGCGACCCATGATGCGGTGGTCGTACGCACGGCACCGGGGCCGACGGTGCTGCGCATCGGCAGCGCGCGCGCGCTTCCGAAAGTGCCCCCGCTATCGTTGTGGCTCGGCCTGCCAGATCCAAGTGCGATGGCAGCGGCGCTCGCCGGCGCGTGTGAACTCGGCGCGACCCAGGTCGTGTTGGTTCGCTGCGAGCGCAGCCCCGGCGGAGCGCCCGGCGATGATCGCATCGCGCGGATCGTCCGCGCCGCGATGCGGCAATCCGGCCTGCCACAACCGCCGAGCATCGATCCACCGATCGCACTTCGCGACGCCGTCGCCCGTGCCGACGTCGGCGGCGTGCTGGCCTGGGAAGCGTTGCGCGAGGACACGGCGTGGGCGTTGCCCGGCGGCACACCGCGCCGCATCGTCGTGGGCCCCGAAGGGGGGTTCACGTCCGCGGAGGCGACGGCACTTATCGATGCCGGCTTCGTGCCGCGCTCGCTAGGGCCGTGGACATTGCGGTGCGAGACGGCGGTCGTCGCCGGGCTATCGCGCCTGCGGGCCGCACTCGCACCGTCGCATGGTGCAGTCGAACCGCCCTGAAATCGCCGCGCCCCGCCCCGCCAGCGAACGCGTTTGGTGCCCGCGCGCGCGGCGGCGACCATGCTAAGCTCGCGCCGATGGCACCAAGGCGCCCGCGGCCGCCCAAGCCGTCGTTCTGTCCGGTCTGCGACGGTGCCCTCACCGACGATCTCGCGACCCGCTCCGAGCCCCGCTGCCCGAGCTGCCAGACGACACTATCCCCGGTGCGAATCGCCGGTAGCGGGCGCCGTGTGCTGGCAACCGTGATCGACCTGGCCATCGTGCTCGTTACGGCGGGCCCGCTCGCTTGGCTCGTTGCCGGATGGACCGACGAGCCCGCACTCCTCGGTGGCAAGTCGGGGCTGCACACGCTGCTCCGGGTGTTTGAGCTCGAGCCCACGGAGGTGCTGCGTCGCGCTGCGCCCCTCACAGTCATGGCCTCGCTCTATCTCGGCCTATTCTGGGCCCTCTCTGGACGAACCCCCGGGCAGAAGCTGATGCGGCTGCGGGTGGTCGACGCTGGCGCGCGCCGGCCCGGAGTCTTGCGCACGCTCGTGCGGGTGACCGTCGCGTGGATCGGGCTCGTGCCCGGGGCGCTCGGCTGGCTTTGGGCGCTATTCGACCTGGAGCACCGCGCCTGGCACGATCGCATCGCGGGGACCTACGTGGTGGGGGACGGTTGACGCACCTGCGGCGATACCTTGAGCGGACTGGTGCCCTGCCCTCGGATCAGCTCGACATGGCGCTCCGTCGCCAGCAGATCTACGGCGGCAGCCTCGACACCGTGCTGCTCGAGCTCGACCTCATCGATCCCCACACCCTCGGCGAGTTCCTGACCCACGCCTGTGGATTGCCGCTCGCCCCGATCGATCT
>CADEGN010000154.1 GCA_902826865.1 uncultured Myxococcales bacterium | reverse complement strand
GCACGGGCACGGGCACGGAGGAGCGTGACCCCTTACGGGGTCACGCTCCTAGCGAAACGGTTGTACGCTCGGCGTCTTCGTGACCGACGCCGCGCTACTTGCCCACTACCTTGCCAGGGCTGCGCCCGAGGCCGCTGCGTGGAACCTCTCTCCGGAGTGCGCGTACATTGACTATCGCCTTCGCACCTGGGGACGAGAGCTCGTGGGGGAGCGTAGAGGCCTTAACGTTCTCAACGTCGGTATCGGTGTCGGCGAGTGGGACGATGTTCTTGGATACCTGCTCGCCGGTCGCGGGCGGCTGACGAGCATCGATATCGATCCAGGGAGCTGCATCTTGCTCAAAGCGAGGCAGTACCGCGAGGGACACACCAATCCAGCATCGGTCGTCTGCGCAGACGTATTGACGTGGAAGCCCGAGAATGGCTTCGACCTGGTGACCATGGTCGGCTCAACAATCGCCGAGACCGGAGACTGCGCTGCTGCGCTTAGCGCAGGGCTCAGCTTGCTGGCTAAGGATGGCTGGTTGGCTCTCGTCGCGGTGGGTGAGCAACGCATACCGGCAACTGCGGCTACTATCCTCCGAGACGAAACAGACACCACCCTCGAACTTCCGATTCGTCTCCAGGTGCTGGTCAATGCGTGACCTTGGTGTGCGGTGCTAGCAGCCCGTGGTGGAACGCGGGTGCGTGCATAACGGCGCCGTGGCCATGCATGCCGGCGTTGCTCAGCGCTCGCCGTATTCCCGATACGCCTCGGCCTCGCGTCTTGGCCTGCATGGCCATGACATCGTTCTGCACGCACCCGCGTTCCACCACGGGCTGCTAGGCTAGGCTGTCGTCCCTAGAGAACGCCGATCTGGCGACTGGGGGACCTCGAGCGCTTCGCGGATTCCCCCGATCGTCGGTGTCGCTCCTCAACGGCCCAGCGTCGCTGGGGCGACGTAAAGGTCAGCTCGCGCCGAACCTCGGTTTGCCGGCCTCTCACGGGCCGTGCGCCGAATTTCGCCGCGCGCCGGCAATCCGCTCGGCCGGCCCGGACTCTACCGCGGCAGGAGACCCCAAAAATGTTCCGCACGCTGCTCCTCCCTGTATGCCTCGTCGCCTCCAACTTGGTGCTGCCGCAGATCGCTTCGGCCGACGTCCCGATCGAATCGACGGACGACTATGGGATCTCAAAGATCGACCTCGGTGGCGGAGAGATCCGCTATGAGTGGCACACCGCCGACGGTCGCTCGGGCCACGCGGGCACCCTCAAGGAAGCTCGCAAAGCCGCCAAGGCCGCGATCAAGGCCGCCAAAAAGGCCGCCAAGAACAAGGCATGAAGCGGTTGGGGCGATTGCGCGGCGCGGGGCCCATCCAGAGGTCCCGCGCGTCCCCGGCTTGCCGAATGCCATCGGTCGAGGTGCCCACTGCCGTGGGCGCCGTTCTCAATTAACCCGGACACATCGGCAGCGCCAGGAGGACGAGCAGACGATCGCGCTCGCGCGACACGTGCGAGGGAGCGCCGCGGTGATCGCTTTCCTTCTTCGGTCACGAGCTTCCGCCGCAGGCGCTGGGAGTGAACCCATCGATCGCGGCTGCCGCACCGCGCGGACAGAGTCCCTGGCGTGGATCCGCGCTCGTTGCATTGCTCGCGCCGCTACGACGCAGGCGACGGGCGAATCCGCGGTAAAGTCCTGCGTGCTCCTCCCTGTCCTCCTCGCCGCCGGGTTGTCGGGCGTACCCGTTGACGGTGCGTCGCTGCGCGACCGAGCCGTGCTGCGCTGGACCGCGCCAACATCCTGTCCGAGCGAACACGAGGTTGCCCCACGCATCGAGGCCGGGCTCGCGCCTGGCACCCTTCCGGCGCCGCTGGTGGTCGACGTTATCGTTCGACGTACGGACGCCGGGTATTCCGCCGACGTCGAGATCGTCTCTGGCGAGTCTCGGACGACGCGCGAGTTGTCGGCCAGTAGCTGCGACGGAGTGATCGACGCGGTGACCCTCTTGGTCACGATGGTCGACAGGCAATCGCGCGGCGATCGTATCGACGCGCCCGAACCAGCGCCCACACTCGCGCGCGAGACCGTCCCCGGCCGCGCGGCAGCAACCTCACCGTCGACGATCGATCTCGGACCGTCGGCGCATCCCGATGCACCCGCGCCCACGTCGTGGAGGGCACCCGCCCGTGGAGCGGCTTTCGCCGATATTCTGCTCGGGTTTGGCGGACCGCCGCGGCTGGGCGGCGGACTCGGTGGTGGTTTTGCGCTCATCGCCCATCGCGTGCGCGCGGAGGCGGCGGGCACGTTTTGGTTCGCGCGCACAGCCGACATCGGTCGTGGTGGTGGCCCCCGCGTGGACGTTCGCCTATGGACGTTCGGCCTGCGCGTAGGCCCGGTCTTTTATCCGCGAAGGGCCGAGATCGCTGTGTTGTTCGGCGCGCAGGCCGGCATGGCCCATGGCCGTGGTGAAGGCGTGCCAGCTGCTCGCATCGCGCGTAGCCCTTGGGTCAGCGTTGGCGCGTATCCTACTGTGCTCTGGCCGTTTCATCCGCGGCTTGCACTCGGGTTGCGCGGAACCGTGGAGGGCGTGTTGGTCCGGCCGGCGTTTGGGCTCAACGGCGGCGGCGCCCGCTTCGTTGCGGCGCCGGTGATGGGTTCGTTGTCGGTGGTATTTGAGGTGCGATTTCCGTGACCGGTGCGTACGCCGAGGCGGCGGCCCCGTGCTGGCCAAGTGACGCCAAGGACTCGAACGGCTCGAGCGACGTTGGTCGCCTCCGGCCCCAGGCTAGCGTTGGCGAGCACGCGGGGGCGAGCGCTTGGCGACGGCCTTCTTTCGCGTTGGCTTCGCTCGCGCGGGCCCCAGTCGCTTCGGCAACGCGGCCACATTGCTGAGGGCGCGGCCGACCCACTTCCGCAGTGCGGCCGCGGAGGCGATGCCAGCGGGGGCGACGTACACCATCCCACGCATCGGTCGACCGGTGAAGTCCATCGCGCGAGCATGGGGCTCTTGCACCGCGCTTGCGTACACGGCATCGCCGATACGGACCATTAGATCGACGCCGACAACGCCGCAAGCCATGTGCCCGGCGACGAGGAATGTGATGCCGCCGAACATGCGGCGTTCCTCCACGTCGTCGCGCGTGGCGAGGACATCGCGGATTCGCTGGGCGAGGGCCTCGTTGAACGGCATGGCGCCGCAACATTAGCAGTACGTGACCGCCCGGAGCCCCGGAATCCGCGATCCCCGCGGCGCAACCATTAAGAACCCGCGCCCATATGGCGGTGCTAAAGTGCTGCGTCGAGCATGCGGGTGCTGGAGTTCCTCGGGCGCGACGGCAGTGGCTATGCGCTGGTGCCGATTACCGAAGAACGGCGCGTGGTTGCTCCCAGTTGGCAGCGCGTTGGCGACGCCGAGGCGGCGGCGATTCTCGAAGCGATGCGCGCCGACGATCCCGGGGGCGTGCGCCTCGGCATGCTCTGGTCTGAAGAGTCTCCCCACGGCGGCGAATCGGTGGATGGGCCCGAGATCCATGGGTGGGTGCACGACGAGTTGGCCCGCCCAACCGGAAGGGTGGCGCTGTGGCGGACACGCTCGGCGGATCACGCCGCTGGCGGGGTTGCGCGGACTGGCGACGCGCCCCTGCTCCGCGAACTCGCCGAACCACCCCCCGAGGTTCGAACCTGGGTTGAGTTCCGCTTGCTCGACCTCGCCGGGGATCCGTTGGCCGATGTGCGCTACGAGATCGAAATGTCCGATGGAACCACCGAAGAGGGAACCACGGACGCCGGTGGCAAGGCCCGCCACGACGACATCGTTGCCGGGGCGTGCACGATTACGTTTCCGGACCTTCCCGATCGGCTATGGGAGCACGAGCACAACGCTGAGTGATCACGACCATGGGCGACTTCAAAATACGCCGCGCAGATCGGCAGCGAAGTTTCAACATCGCTTCAGGCGTTTCGCACACCTTTCAGATCACCCCTGCCGTCGCGGTGATGATTGAGCTGGAGGATGTCCACTTTCACTTCGATAGCGCGGTGCTGCTACCCGACTTCGCCGGCGACGCCAACCTCGTGGGGCAGGGCGGGGCAACCACTGGCCTGGCCGTGCTTGCCGCGGTCCTCGGCTATGCGCGTGACAACCCCGACCGCAAGTTGCTGTGTGCCGGACACACCGATACCAGCGGGCCCGACGCCTACAACGTCGAGCTGAGCCAGCTTCGTGCCGACGGGGTTGTTGCCGCGCTCAAGGGCGATAAGGATGCGTGGGTTGCCGTCGCCAAGAAGAAGCACCAGGTGGAGGATTACCAGCGAATCCTCAATTTCATCGCCTGGCTGTGGGGGTGGCCCTGCGATTGTGGGTCGATCGACAACGACCACGGTGATGCCACCGACAAGGCGGTGCGGTCGTTCCAACAGATGGCGAAGGATGAGCTCGAGATCGAAATGTCTATCGACGGCAAAGTCGGCGATCAGACGTGGGGGGCATTCTTCGAGATCTACATGCGCGTCCTCCGGGACATGATGGGCGTCGACGCGTCGGGTTTGAGTGACCTCCAGCGGGGGTTGCAATGGCTTTCGAAGTGCTCCGTCGGCTGCGGCGAGAGCTTTCCGGCGGTGGATCGGGGCGTCCAAGGGCTCAAGAGCGCGACCAACCGGCGGGTCGAGTTGTTGTTTTTCCAGCCCGACGAAGAGCCCAAGCTCGCCTGCCATCCCGCCGCCAACGCCTGCGAGAAGGCGCGGTGCGATCTCTATGCTGCGGGGGCCTACGTCACCCAATACCTGCCGGTGACGCCCATCGTGCTCACGCCGGTCACGCTCGAGCTCGAGCTGACGGAGATTCAGGGCTTGTATCGGCCGGGGTATCGAGATCCGGCCGATATCGACGCCGGCACCACCAAGCTCGCCGGGTACCAGCTCTCGTACAAGAGCGAGGACGACCTCGGCCGGATCTACATCAATCACATTCCGCGCACGGATCCGTCCGTCCCGTGGGACAGCATTTGGAAGAAGAATACCCAGTACATCGAACTCACGGTGGCGGTCACGGCCAGGGGAGGGGAGGGCCGATTGCCCGCGGGATTGCGGGCAGAGTGGATCTGGGAGGACCCCGACGATCCGTCGAATGCAGCGATGGAAGGGTTTTCGGCCGGACAAGTCGACCCCAACGACAGCGGACTCGATCCGAGTCGCGACAATCTAGGAAAGCGCGATTTTCCCAAGCCCGATGCCGGAACCGGGGCGAAGTTCGAAGCGATCGACGGCTACGCGCTCCATGACACCGACGAACACACGGCGGATACTCCGGTGGTTTCGGGCGTCAGTCGCATCCGGCTGCACGTCACAAACGTAGGAGGCGACAACTTCAGGGTCCGTGTCCGGATCCGCAACCACCAGCTCGCGGCGCCGGGTGCCGAGGACGCAACCGGGCTAATGACGATGTGGAAGCGGATCGAGCTCGAATACCGCGTTATGGACGGCGCGCATCCCCTGCCAGTCGAGCGCATTGCGGAGTTCTACGCCCCATGTTTCGTGCAGATCGACGTGACAGAGCCCCAGAGCACGCCGGCGATCGCGACGTTGTCGCCGAAGCAAAGCAATTTGAGCCCGACGGCCGCACAGTACGTGAAGGCTCCGCCGACGGGTGTGTTCGCCAACGAAGGGAAACCCGGATGGTTTCTCCTGGTGTCGGCGCTGCGCGCTGCGGCGGATCGCACGAGTGAAACACGGACCCTGCTGTGGAAGGGCACGGGCAAAGTCGAGGAGTTTAGTTTTAGCGACGGCACGAAGGGCGATCGCATCATCGTCGATCACGTGTTCGCCGACGCGGTCGGCCGCGTGGACGTCCTCGAGGGAAGCAACCGGCAGAAGTTCGACGTCGCATCCGTCGATTCCAACTGGCCGACCGCGGGCAAGAGCGCGCTATACCCCTATTCGCTCGACTATCAGTCCGACTTCGTCCCCAACGACGGGGCGGTCGGCGCACCGGGCCAAGGAGGGTCCTATGATCGGAGCAAGTACTATGCTCTGCGTCACGTGTGGGCCCTGCCCGAGCGAACCTGGACCCCAGGGGGCCTAGGATTCGGCGAGACCGTGGAGCTCGAGGTGTTCTCCGCAGGATCGGAGACGGCCGGGATCAGTCCGGCCAACGTCAAGGGCGGCAAGAGGTACTTCGCGGGTCGGACGATCGTGTTCACCCAACACCCGCGTTTCATGGCGACCGGGTCATTCAACGAGGAATTTGCCCTCACGGCGATCGTGCACGAGCTTGGCCACGCGTTCGGTTTTCCGCACAAGTGCGGCTACAACACGTGGGAGGACCCGCCGACGACAAGTTGCGCGATGAACTACAACATCACCTGGCTGTACGCGCCCGGGACGCGGACGGTCCGCCGTTTCTTCTTTGGAGCCGAGGGGCGTCACATGTGCGCGCGCCATCTTCATGGCATCCGCATGGTTCACCTCGAAGACAACCCCGCAATGTGGAAGTGGCCATGAGCACGCCGGATCTGACCCTGACGATCGAGGCACCACGATTGGTTCGCCGCGGATATCCTCTGCACGTGGCGGTGACCGTCGGCAATCCGCTGCCCCACCGCACCTACTATTCACTGCCGGAGGTGGATCGATTCTCCCTGCCGCCGCCCGTCGAGTTCCTGGTGACGCCCCCGGGGACGGACGTCGGCCAGGTGTTGCCGGCGCAAGCGTACGGTGTGGGAGAGGATCGTGATGGCATGCGCTTGGCCGGAGGCGAAGCGCGACGCATGCTCGTCGACTTGGCCGACCTCGCGCCTGTCCTGTCTCGCGGTCGCCATCGGTTGGAGGCGAGATACATGGGGCCGCTGTGTCCGGTGGCGGTCCCGGTGGAATTCGACGTCGAGGTCCCCGATGACGACGAGGCCGCCGCGGTGGCGCGGCTGCGGGCGAGCAATCGGGCGGGTGAGCCATCGTGGGCGGCGTTCATCACCGACAACTTCCGCGAGATCGAGGCCGACGAACTCCGCGAGATCCCTGCGGCCGGGCAATCGCTCCTGGCGTTCACCCTCACCCTGCATCGCGCGGTGGTCGGGCCGTGGGGAACCGCGCAGCTGCACCCGGCGGTGTTTCGCGGGCTCGGCGAGGGGCCGCTCGAGGCCGAGCTGGCCGCACTTGAACACGAGCTGCTCGTGGCCCACGCCGATCCCGGCGCCGCCGCGGCGGCTTCAGCGATTCTCGGTCGCTGGCCGGCGCTTGCGTGGCGCATCGCCGGCAACGATCGCCGCGATGGCGAGCTCGCGCAGCTACGTCGAGTCTACGGCGCCCAGCGAAGCTTTCCCCCGGCGCCCGATCGTTTGCCATACCAGCAGGCGGTGCCTTGATCCGCGGCTTTACGTGCGCCCTGGTCCTCGCCGGCTGCTCGCGCGCGGAGCCACCGGCGCGTGGGCCTGCGACCGCGGTGGCGCAACCGCAATCATCGACGGCGCGTGGGTCTGCGACCGCGGTGGCGCAACCGCCACCTTCGACGCCGGCGCGTGAACCTGCAGCCGAGGGCACGTCTCCTAGCCGCGCACACGAGGTCGCACCGGTGGGAAGCGAGGCCATCGCTCCGGTCGCACCCGATCGAACCGATGTGTCCGCGGAGCCGCCGCGCAGGCGAGCGTTCGATGACGTGAGGGGGATGACCGAGGCCGAGCTTCGCGCCCATTGGGGAGCGCCCGAGTCGCAAGCCGGCGTGCACTTGACCTACCGCTTTCCCGAAGGCTGCAGCGAGCGAAAGGATGTCTACGAGTTGCGTATGCGCAACGGCCGAGTTGCCGAAGTCAAGCGCAGGCAAGAACACACGGGGATGTTTTGCCAGTAGGTACGCGCCTACGCGTTGCGCTCGACCACTAGCGGTACGCCGTCGCGCGGGCGCAGCGTGACCGAAGGAGAGAGCGAGAACCTTCGCGCACCCGCCGGCCGCACACGCGCGTGTTGAGTGATCGTCGCGAGCGCGAGTACTGCCTCCAACATCGCGAAGTGGTTCCCGACACACACGCGGGCACCGCCGCCGAACGGGTAATACGCGAATCGCGGCAAGCGATCGGCGAGGCCATCGAGCCAGCGCTCGGGTCGAAACGACTCGGGTGAGGCGAACCAACGCTCGTCGCGGTGCGTGACCCACTGGGGCAACAGCAATTGCGCCCCACGCGGAATGACCCAACCGGCAAGTACGCGATCGTCAAGCGCCTCACGTCCGATGGTGTAGGCCGGCGGATAGAGCCGCATGGCCTCGCGAATGACCGCGTCCGTATAGACGAGCGCGGCCATGTGGGACAGCCGAGCCCGCTCCCCGCCGAGCACGCGGTCGACCTCGACGCGCAACTTGTGGGCGACCTCGGGATGGTGGGCGATGAGATCGAGGGCGAAGCTAAGGGCGAGCGCGGTGGTCTCGTGACCGGCGAGGAACAGCGTTGCGACCTCGTCGCGAAGCTGCTCGTCTGTCATGCGAGCGCCGTCGTCGTCTTGGGCGGCGAGAAGGCGGCCGAGCAGGTCCTCGCGTGCACGCGGGTCGGCCCGTCGCGCGCGGATGATCTCGAACAGGATGGTATCGAGCTGAGCGCGGGCAGAGGCCATGCGCGCGAGCAGCCGACGTTTCAAGATCGGCGGCAACAGCCGTCGCCAACTCAGGGAGTTGCGCTGGAATCCCTCCATCAACGTGCCGACGATCCGGCCGACCGCTGTGACATCGGGGACCTCTGCCTCACCGAAAAGAGTGTCGAGCACGATGTCGAGCGTCAGGTGCATCATGTCGGTGTGGATGTCCCGCTCCGACCGCGCTGGCCAGCGTTCGATCGCCTCGATCGTGCAACGCACCATGGTGTCCGCGAACTCGGCGATGTGCCGAGGCTGAAACGATGGCGCGACGATCTTCCGTTGCCGCCGCCAGTACGCGCCCTCGCTCGTCAGCAGGCCGTGCCCGACGATCGGTTCGAGCTCGTGGGTGATCTCGTCCTTCATGTAGTGGGCGTGGTCGCCAACCAGCACGCTCGCGATATCATCGGGATGCGAGACGAGGTAGATGTGCCCGCGCGGCACTTTCCAGTGCACGATGTCGCCATATTCCCGGGTCCACTCGGTCATCCGCTCGAGGGGTGAACTACTGAACTGGACCGCGAGGCCGACGATCGGCAGTCCACGTGGGCCTGGTGGGTACTCACCCGCCCGCCCACGGCCGATGGGGCCCCGGCGCGGAAGCGGAGATGTTGCGGTCGATAGTGCGGGCTCGCTGGCCATGCAACGGTGAGTATGGCGCGATTGGCCCCCACGCTTCGGGCATATTTCGCGCGCCGAGCAACGCCACCAGGGGACTAGCAGCCGCGTTCCACCACGGGCTGCTAGCGCCACTTTGGCGCCGTGAGGCGTCGCCGGCCGTCAGCCGCGAGCACCACTGCGGGTCCGTCGAGTTGCTCGCGATCCCACAGCTGGCAGGTGACCTGCCGGTGGTGTTGATCCAGCGCTTCGCAGTAGTTGGTGAACTTGCAGCGCCGTACCTCGGCGCCGCGACCGAGCTCGACCTTGATGAACCAGTCGGGGTCGGCGAGGGTCTGACGCGCCGCGCCCACGGCATCCGCGGCCCCAGCGGCGAGGATCGACTCGGCTTGCGCGAAGCTGCAGATGCCACCGGTCACGATCACCGGGGTCGTATATCCGGCGGCGCGAACTGCAGCACGAATCGCCGTGGCCGCCTCAACGTTGCGACCGAATGGCCCGCGCGCATCGGACAGGACCGTCGGCATGCACTCGTGACCGCTTGGTCCAGTGTATGGGTAGGCGGCCCAGCCGATCTTTGGCACGAGCGCGTCCTCAAACTTGCCGCCGCGTGACAGCGACAGAAAGTCCATGCCGGCCGCAGCAAAGAGCACCGCGTAGGCGACCGCATCGTCGATCGTGCTTCCGCCGTCGATGCACTCCTCGGCCAGGAATCGACAACCAACGGCGAAGCCGGGACCAACCGCGGCGCGAACCGCTGAAAACACCTCGAGAGGGAGGCGAGCGCGGCCGCTCGTCGATCCTCCGTAACCATCGTCGCGATCGTTGAGCCGAGAGAGAAACGACGCCATCGTGTAGGCATGGGCGTAGTGCAGCTCCACGCCCGCGAAACCGGCCGTCTCGGCCCGCCGCGCGGCGTCGGCGAACAACCCCGGCAGGCGTGCCGGCAGGTCGCGGATATGGGGCGCCTGCATGTCGGTGACACGCTCCCGCCAGCCGTGCAACAGCGATTCGAACTCGCGGGCCGTCAGGACCTCGCGGAGGCGATTCTCGTCGAGCGCAGCGAGCTGGCGCCGCACCTCGTGGTCGTCGCGGGTGCCAAGCGCCTCGCGGTGGCGATCGGTTATGACGAGGAATCGCTCGAAGTACTTCCCTGGTTCGGGCCTGCGCCGGATCGCCAGGAAGTCGATGAGTTGGATGAGAGCGCGGGTCTCTCCGGCCGAACGCCGCGCGATGGTCTCGGCCAATGTGCGTAGACCGGGAACGAACCGATCGTCGCCGATGCGAAGCAGGGGCCCGCTGGGGACATCTCGGATCCCGGTCGCCTCGACCACAAGTCCGCCGGGGCGCCCATCGGCGAACCGGCCGTACCAGTCGAGCACGTCGGAGGTGACGACGCCGTCGTCGCTCGCGCGCCACGGGACCATCGCCGGGACCCATGTCCGTCGACGCAATTGCACAGGGCCAATCGCGAGCGGTGAAAACCACCGTGCGGATGCGGCCGCTGCCGCGCTTGGCCAGCCCCCGTCGGGATACGCGTGCTTGATCCGCTGCGCGGGCTTCCACATCGTCAGCGCAGCATAGCGTATGCTGCCCGCCGCGCCTCCCTTCGATGTCGCGTCGCCCGACCTACGCCGCCGTGTTCCTTGTGGCCGCTGCCACGTTGGTGCTGGAGATCCTGCTCACGCGGATCACCAGCGTGGTGGCCTGGTACCACCTCGCGTTCTTCGTGATCTCACTCGCCATGCTCGGCATGACCGCCGGTGCGGTGTTTGTGTTCGTTCGCCCACGGCTGTTCCCGGACGACGCGGTCGGACTGCGCATGAGCCAGGCGAGCGTGACATTCGCGGCCACGATGCCAGCCGCGCTCGCGCTCGCACTCGCGATCCCGCTGCGCCCGATCACCGATGCCATGGGATTCCTCGCGATGCTCGGGTTCGGGGCGCTGCTCGCCCTGCCGTTCGCGGTCGGCGGGATCGTTCTTACGCTAGCGCTTACGCGTACGGGCCTGCCCGCCGGCCGCGTATATGGCGTCGATCTCTGCGGTGCCGCGGCCGGATGCGCCTTGGTAATCCCACTGCTTGCCGTCGTCGATGCGCCGAGCGCAGTGTTTGTTGCGGCGGCGGGCGCGAGCATGGCGGGCTGGGCGTTCGCAGTGGGCGCTGGCGCGGCGAGCTCGGTGCGCCGGCGTGCGCTTCTGGCCACGGCATTGCTGCTGGGCTCGGCCGTTGCCAACGTTGCCAGCGACGGTGCGTTGCTTCGACCGCGGTGGATCAAGGGCTTGCCCGAGGCTCCCGAGCGTTACGCGTACTCCGGGTGGAACACCTACTCGCGAGTGACGGTCGATCACGAGGTGGTGCTAGCGCCGGCGTTCTGGGCCGCCGGGCGCGGCGTACCTGCGGAGCTTCTCGATCCGATCCCGCAGCGGATGATTCTCATCGATGGTGCCGCTGGAACCGGGATGGCAGCGTTCGATACCCAACCCGGCGATGGCCGCGCGGGCGACCTCGAGGACCACGCCTATCTCGCGTGGGACGTCACTTCGTTCGCCCATCAACTCCGGCCGCACGGCCCTGCGGCGGTGATCGGTGTCGGCGGCGGGCGCGACGTGCTGGAGGCGGCGCGGGTCGGCCACGATCCGGTGGTAGGGATCGAGCTCAATGGCCTCATCGTCGCCTTGCACCGCACGTTGATGCGCGAATTCTCCGGCATCGCCGATCTCGCTGCAGTCGAGCTGATCGAAGACGAAGCGCGGTCGTACCTCGCTCGCGACACCCGACGCTACGCGGTCATTACAATGTCGCTGATCGACACGTGGGCCGCGACGGGTGCTGGCGCCTATTCGCTGTCGGAGAACGGGTTGTATACCGTCGAGGGTTGGCGCACGTTCGTCGGCCGCCTGGCGCCCGATGGGTTGTTCACGGTCTCCCGTTGGTACAAACCCGACTCGCCCGGGGAGACGGCACGCATGCTTGCCTTGGCCTACGAGACCCTGTGGTCCATGGGCGCTGCGGAGCCGCGCAAGCACCTCGTACTGCTGCAGAACGCGAACATCGCGACGTTGCTTCTCTCGCCGACGGTGCTCGCGCCCGCGGATCTCGACCGTCTGCAGAAGATCGCGGTCGAGCGTGGGTTCAACATGATGCTGACCCCACGCAAGTTGCCGAGCAATCCACTTCTGCGGGATCTTGCCCAGCTGCGTTCGTCGGCGGAGCTCCAGGCGTTCGCTGCCGGTCAGTTGTTCGACTTGTCGGCCCCGACCGACGCGCGTCCATTTTTCTTCAACATGTTGCGGCCATCGACGTGGCTGGCGCCACCCCCTGAGATCGACGCGCTCGACCTCGCGTTCCTCGGCAATCTGCATGCGACGCAGACGTTGGTCTACGCCACGCTGGCGAGCGCGTTGCTCACCCTCGTCGCGATCGTTGCGCCGCTGGTCATGCAGCGTCGCGCGCTGGCTGGCTATCGAGGGGGCGAGTTGGCGGCCGCGTGCGCCTATTTCGGGCTCATCGGCCTCGGCTTTATGTGCGTCGAGATGGGCCTACTTTCGCGCCTCAATGTCTTGCTCGGGCATCCAACCCTGGCGCTTGCGGTCCTGCTCGGCGGCATCATTCTGTTCACCGGCATTGGCAGCCTCGGCAGTGCGCGGGTCGATCTCGAATCTCCGCGGATCGCCCGCTTCTTTCCGCTCGCGCCCGCGGCCGCGATCACGGTTGCCGGCTTGCTGGTCGATCCAACCATGGCCATGTTTGCCGGGGCAACGACGGCGCTGCGTGTGGCAGTGGGCGTGCTCCTCGTCGCTGTCCCGGCGCTGGGCATGGGCCTTGGCTTTCCGCTGGGGATGCGGCTGTGCGAGCGTATGCGCGGCGATCGAGCGCCGCTTGGGCCGTGGCTGTGGGGTCTCAACGGTGCCTGCTCCGTGGTTGCCAGCGGGCTCGCTCTGACGTGCTCGATGGCGTGGGGAATCGGCACGACCTTAGCTGTTGGCACCGCGTGCTACCTCGCCCTGCTCGTCTGCACGCACCGGCTTGCGCGGGCGGCCAGAGCCGCCGCGTGAGTCGGCCCCACACGGCCTCGCGATTGGCTCGTGGTCCCGGCCCGTGGCGCCCTGATAGCGTGCGCTTCACACATGCTCGCCCTATCGTTCGTGACGTTCGGTCTGTTGGCAGCCGCGGCGCCTGCTTCAGATACGGCGGCGGCCGGGGATGGCTCAGACGCGCCTGCGCGTGAGTATCAAGGTCCGCACGAGGTGACTTCGATCGAGCTCGGCGAGCTCGAGGTGGTGGATCCGAGCTCCCCCGTGGCCTCGCCGGCGCTCGGTCCGTCGCCGGCACTCACACCGGCTGGTGATGCGCAGAAGCGAACCGTGGCCGGCGCGAACTCAGCCGCAAGAAAACTGCAGCAGGGGCGCGGGCGCCGACCAGCACCGCGCGTGCTCATGACCCTCGAGGGCTACGGCTACCCCGACGCCGAGATCGTGGTGGTCGGCAAACGCAAGGTTCGCTTCACGCCCGGTCTGCAGATGCGCAATCAGGTCGGGATCGTTTCGCCGTTTACGCTCGATCGATTCGGCAACAGGTATTCCGAAGGCGCGATGGCGACCGGCCGTATCCGGTGGAATCCAACCCTCGCGCTGGGCAACCGCGTGAAGCTGGTTGGTAGCCTCGACATCGCCAACGGTCGCTGGTCGCCCGACGGATCCGATGATCCAATCGTCGACGAGATCATCAGGCGCGGACAGCCGCCGGAGCGCACCACGTTGCGTCTGGTCGACCCCCGCGAACTTTACCTCGAGGTTCGCCTCCCGCTCGGACTGTTGCGCCTCGGCCAACAGGCCTTTACGTGGGGCCAGGGCATCTTGGCGAACGATGGAAACCACCAGGATCGCTTTGGCGACATGCGCTTTGGCGACGATGGTCGCGGCGACATCTTCGAGCGCGTGTTGTTCGCAACCCAACCGTTCAAGCACGCGGCCGGAAATATCAAGCACCTAGCCATCGCCATCGGCGGAGATCTCGTCTTTCGCGACGAGCGTGTCGCGCTCATCAAGGGCGATCTCGCCGCGCAGGCCCTGCTCGCACTGCGTTACACCTCCGACAAGATCCTAGGCAACTCGATCGGTGGCATCGTGATCTACCGAAGGTCGAAAGGCCGCGGCGACCGCGATGTTTATCCCGACGACGAGACCCTCGAGGTCGGCGTCGTTGACATCGCCGGCCAGGGTGCCATGCATGTGCGTGACGGCCTTCAGCTCATCGGCGCGTTTGAGACCGCGATTCTCTTTGGTCGCACCGACAATGCCCGCGATGAGCACGGTACCCACCGGATCTTGCAAGGCGGGGGCGTGGCTCGCGGCTACGTTGGCAAGCACGAGAAGTGGCTTGTCGGCTTCGACGCCGGTTATGCCAGCGGCGATCGCAATCCGAGCGACCGGTGGATCAACAACTTCACGTTCGATGCTGGTCACACTGTTGGCCTTGTGCTATTTGGTCAGGTCAACGCCTGGCGCTCTGCCCAATCGGAGATTCTCGCGACCAACGGGCAGCTCGCCGGGTACCCGCTCAACGGCGCCCAGTACATACCCACGCGTGGCGGGGTGACGAACGCGCTCTACCTTCACGCGAAGGCGCGCTACGCGGTGTGGGAACGGCTCGAGATATGGGGAGGGCCCCTGGTCGCGGTTGCGCCGGTGCCGATCGTCGATCCGTATACGACGCGCCTGTCCGGCGGAACGGCCACCAATAGTTCGGGCGGTGACGGGAGCAAGCGTTACTACGGCGCCGAGCTGGACGTTGGCGTGCGCGGTCGCTGGGATATTCGCAACTTTTGGCTGATGGCGGGTGTGCAAGGCGGTGTGTTGCTGCCTGGCCAGGGCCTTGCCAATGCCGCCGGACGCCATGACAAGGTCGTTGGCGCGATCTGGCTCCGCACGGAGATCCGTTACTGAGGCGCGGTTGTTTGTTTGCCGCGGCTGTGTGTCGAGGGGACCAGGGATCGTCCGCGTCATAGGTGTCCGCAGCGCATGCGGCGGCAGTCGCGCGGACCTCGATCCTGCCTCACGGCAAGTTCATGCGGGCGAGCGCGCGCGGCTGCAACTCCGGACGGTCCCGCCCGTCAGGCGGGCATGTCCTTTCTGCGGCAGCTCGTGCAGTCGACCCTCCGCGCCACCAAGCGCCCGGCCGGCCACGCCACGGCCGAGCTCGAGGTCGCGCTCTTCGGCGATGCGACGGGCCCGGGCGCGCGCGCGGTCGCGTATGGCGGTCAGGGCCTCGACCTCGCCAACGGTGAGTGCTTGCTGGCCGCGGTCGGCACGTACATGCAGCCGCAGGGCTTCCATCACCGGCTCGCTGCCGCGATCACGAACCGGCGCACGATCTGTGGCGGGTGGTCGAGCACGAAGGGCAATCTCAACGAGGTACGCACGACCATCCTGCACGACGAGGTCACAGGGGTCGACGTCAAGAAGGGGATGCTGACGCGCAGTTTCGACGTGCTCACGATGCGTGGCCCCCAAAACCTCGTGCATCTGGTCGCGGACCTGCCAGAGATCGAAGGCTTTTTCCGCGGGCTGCTGCAGCTACCGCTTGGTCACCGTGCCGAGCCGGCGACACCGATGCCTGCGCCGTGTGAGGGCGACCCGATCGCCGCCCACGCTGCGGTGGCCTCGCTCTGGTACCCGGATGACCGCGCCGTGAGACTGCTCGGCGCGCTGCATCACGCGTACGCGGCCGAAACGATGGACGTGCATACCGCGATCGATCTCGTCGGTCGCATTGTCCTGGCGCACCGCGCGATCTGCAGCGGCCCTGCAGGGTGGGGCAACGGCTATCTGTCGGCGCTGTCGGCCGACGACCTCGGCAATGTGCTGTGCGGCGCGCTGGGCCAGCCGCTCCGCCACAAGCAGCCCGACGGCGCGACGCACTGGCTCGACTTCCCCCTCGATCCGCGGCGCGATACGTTGAGCCCGGCCCTCAAGGCGCTCGGAATCGCGTCGTTCGTCGGGATCGGGATCGGGTTCTCACCGAGTCGCATGCTCGCGGCTGAGATGCTGCGCAAGCCGCCGCTGACTGCGATTCGCTGCGTGTTCGCCGACATGCCCGGCGGCTGCGCATACGAGCTCTACGGCAACGGCCGCAGGCTCGAGACCATCGAGGCCGAGATGTGCCACGGCATCCACCAGCTGCTCGTGCACGCGGCGTGGCCAGTCCTCGAGCGGCGCTGCCAGTTTGGCTGGCAGCCCGCGTACAGCCAGATGTTCGCGTGAGCGCAGCGCACGAGCGCGCGCTGACAGGGAAGATGCGGGTCGGGGCGTCGTCAAAAGACGCGCGCGATGTTGTTGCTCCAGCGCTGAGTACGAGCAAACTTCGTGTTCGAGTCATTGCTCGCCACGGCGAAGGGCTGCTACGGTTGCGGCCATGCGACGAATCGTTTTCTGGGTGTCGATCGTGTGTGCATGCGACGCGGCCGCACCGAAATCGGAGCCCAACAACAACACCGCGCCGGCCGCCGGATCGTCTACTGCCGAGACGCGCACCGAAACCGCGAAAGCGCCCGCTACACCGCCAGCGGCACTCGTCCTACCGACCGACGATGCAGCGATTGACGCCAAGGTCAAGGTTTCGCTCGGCGACTGCCGAGCCGGCGACGCGGCCCTGTGCGTGACAGCTGGCGTGGCGTTCGAAGACGGCGCGGGTGCAACGAAGAGCGCCGAGCATGCAGCCGCGCTCTACGACAAAGCGTGCAGCCTTGGGCACAAGGTCGGTTGCTACAACCTCGCGCTCCTGTACGAGGACGGCAAAGGCGTGCCCAAAGACTTCCTACGCGCGTCGGAGCTGTACACGAAGAACTGCGCCGACGGGCACGCCAACAGCTGCAACAACCTGGGGCTCATGCACGAGAAGGGCCGCGGCGTTCCGCAGGACGACGGCAGGGCCTACGAGCTGTACGCGAAGAGCTGCGATCTCGGAGCGGCGGGTGCGTGTCACGCTGTCGGTGTCTTTCTCGAGCAGGGTCGCGGCGGAGCGTCGAGGGATGTGAGCAAGGCGCACGCCAAGTACAAGAAGGCGTGCGAAGGCGGCTACGCCAAGGCCTGCGACAAGCTGCAGGGCTGACGACACGCCTTCTTAGCGCTTGAATCTGGACCTCCGCAGCGCGCTGCCCGGGCGGCCCCACGCATGCTTCTCCCGATCCGTAGAGAATGGTTGGTATGTCTTACAGAGATATCTATTCGATTTTCGGCCTCTCTCCTATCGCATGGAGATGCGCGAGTGGACCCCAGCGTTGCATAACGTGAGGACGTGATCCAAGACGATGTCAGGCCGCGCGCAGAGCATGCGCGACGCGCTCGATGCCGTGGCGCGCGACACCGGCAGCCGCGACGGTGAGCGTGAGCGTTCCGCCTGGTCGCGTGAGCGAGCCGGCACGACGAAGGAAGCGATCGCGGATGGTGCCGAGGTTCGCGAACTCGAAGATCGGAGCGCGGTTGGGCGGCTGTCGTTGGACTCGCGGTTTGGTGCTCGCCATCTGCAGCTCGCGCGCGAAGTTGTGCGCGAGCAGGGCCGTGGTCGAGTAGATCTGGTTCGCGAGAAGCCGGCGACACGGGACGTAGTCGAGGTTCGCCCAGTGCTTGCCCTCGCCGAGGATCGCTTCTTGAACACCGCGGCCGTTGTGGAACAGCATGGCCGAGCCGGCGCGCACGACCTTGTTCGTGATGAAGACCTTGTACTCGTACTCGTGATCGCGCGGCTCGAACAGGTCGAGCTGCAGCGGCCCCTTCTGCCGGACGAGCCTCCGCGAGCGGATCGCGATGACGCGGCGAATGAGACAGTCCGCCCAGACTTTCGGCTGCCAGTCGAGCTCGAGGAAGCCGCGCTCGTCATCGATGCGCTGCCACTTTTGCCTCGGGCGCATGATGAAGTCGCGCAGCGCGGGGAATCGTTCGAACGGCACCGAGATCGAGTACTCGACGGCGCATCGTTCCAGGACCTTCAGTATCGCCTCGGAGAAGAAGGCGCTGTCGAGCCGAGTCTCGATCCGAGTGCTCGGCAGGTTCGCGCGAACCTCCTCGATCTTCGCGGCGACGTAGTCGTCGGCGCCGCGCGAGTCGTGCACGTTCCCGGGCCGATGCAGCATGTCGAAGAACTGGCCCGTCTGCGACACCGTGCAGAAGAGCGGATAGTAGCTGCGCGCGCCCTTGCGCACTTTGTTGTAGCCGACCGCCGAGCCCTCGGCATGTCGACGGGTGCTCTGCACGCTGCCGTCGAAATCCAGCGTGATCGTCCCGAGCTGCAGCTGCTTCAAGCGAACGAGCACCAGTTCGCGCAGCAGCGCCCGCAGCTTCTCGACGCAGGTCTTCGTCGCTGCGCTCAACGTTCGCGAGATCGTCGCGACGTCGGGCAGCTTCGACACACCGAGCACGCGGCAGACCAGCGGGTCGGCCGCGTAGTAGTCGCGGTCGCGAAGCCGGCGGAACCCGAGCAGGATCTGGACCACGAGCTGCAGCGTCACCGTCGCAAGTCCGAAGCTGCGTGCGCGATCGAGAGCACCGAAGCAGCCACGCAGACGCGACTTGATGTCGAGCCGCTCGAACAGCAACTGGAAAATCACCAACCCGCCGAACGATGTCATCTTCTCGTCGTCGAAGCGTAAGCCTCTTACGAAGCGCCTCGAGCTGAGCCGTTGACGGTGGTTCGACGCCG